>JAICJG010000035.1 GCA_025928585.1 Rhodanobacteraceae bacterium | reverse complement strand
TCGGCAGCGGCATCGCCGCCGCATTCGTGTCCACCATCTACGGCATCAGCCTGGCGTACCTGTTCATGCTGCCGATGGCCGCCAAGCTGAAGAGCATCGCGCGCAGCCGCACGCGGCTCAACGAACTCCTGGTCGAAGGCCTGATCTCGATCGCGCAGGGCGAAAATCCCCGCCGCATCGAAAGCAAGCTCAAGGGATTCCTGCCATGAGAAAGCGCCTGCAGGAAGAGCACGTCGACTCGGAGAAATGGGCCATCCCCTACGCCGACCTGCTGACCCTGCTGCTGGCCTTCTTCGTGGTGATGTATTCGCTGTCCTCGGTCAACGAGGGCAAGTTCCGGGTCCTCGCGGAGTCCATGCGCCAGGCCTTCCACGGCACCGGACAGGTGATCGGCGACATCAAGGTCCCCCGGCCCCGCCAGGCGAAGCTTCCGAACAAGGCCCACGCCACCGGCGCCATGCCGATCGCGCGCATCCCGGTGCCGGTTCCTCCGCGGGACGAACCGCCGCCCGGCCACGAGGGCGCGGCCAGCAAGCCGAGTCCCGGCACGGACGTCCAGATGGCCAGCCTCCAGACCATCGCGGACAAGGTGGGCAGAGCGTTGAAGCCATGGGTCGACAGCAACCAGGTCGTGATCCGCAAGACCAGGGACTGGGTCGAGATCGAAATTCGTACCGACGTGCTGTTCCCGAGCGGCGTGGCACATCTCGCCGGAACGGCGCGCGGGGTCCTCGACGACGTCGCCGGCGTGCTCGCGCAGTTTCCGAATCCGATACGGGTCGAGGGTTACACCGACAACCGCCCGATCAGGACCAGCAAGTTTCCCTCCAACTGGGAGCTCTCGGCCGCGCGTGCGGGCAGCGTGGCGCGGCTGTTTCGCGAGCACGGCGTCGATCCCGCGCGGATGGGGATCTTTGGCTGGGGCGACACCCATCCCGTCGCCAGCAACGCGACGCCGGAGGGCCGCAACCGCAACCGTCGCATCGCGATCGTGGTGCTGAGCGACCATGGCATGCCGGCGCGCTACTACAGCAACAGCGACACCCAGTCGATCGCCGCGAGGCCGGCGCGTGGGACGCCTTCGACGATCGCCCGGGGCGCCGCGGCCAAGACGGCGGCGGGCACGCCGGGCGTCGCGTCCGACCTGGCCTCGGCGGTGGGCGCCAGCCTGCACGGCCCGAAATGAGCAGCATTCACCGCCCGCCGATGCACCTGCCGGTGGCACCGGATGTGCATGTTTTCCCGTTGTACCCCGATCCGGCGGAGGAGCCACGGTCATGAATGCGGAAGCCACCGCCGCCACCGGCAGTTGGCTCGGCTTCGAACTCGCGGGTCACGACTACGCCGTGCCGCTCGGCGACGTGCGCGAGATCATCCGGCCCGAACCCCCGGCGCCGGTGCCGGGCGCGCCCGCCGAGGTGCTCGGCATCGTCAACCTGCGCGGCAGCATCGTCACCGTGCTCGACGGTTGCCGGCGGCTCGGCCTCGACACGGGCAACCGCGGCCCGGACCAGCGCGTGGTGATCTTCCAGGCCGACGACGAGAAAATCGGAGTGCGCATCGACGCGCTGCGCGACGTGCTGGATCTCGATTCCGGCGAATGGATGCCGACCGCACCGGCGCCAGCCGTGCGGTGCCATGATCCCGTCCTGGGCATAGTGCATCGCGACGGCAGCGTCATCACGCTGCTGGACGCGGGCAAACTGTGCCGGGCGAGCGAACCCGCGGTGGAGGCAAGCGCATGAGCGTCGTCGACATGAACATGGTCCTGGGAGGCAGCCTGCTCGGCCTCTTGATTGTGCAACTCGTGGTATCGCTGCTGGCCTGGCGGCACCTGGCGCGCAAGCTGCGCGCCATCAACGAGGCCCAGGCACGTCTCGCCAGCACCGACGTGCCGACCTCGATGCTGGTGACCGGCATGGCGCGGGTCGAGGCGCGCTTGCAGCATCTCGAGCGCGAACACCAACCGCTGCCCGCGGCCCAGGCACAGCCCGGCGACCGCGCCTACGAACTGGCGCAACGCATGGCGCGCAATGGCGCCGAGGCCGGCGAGATCGCCGAGGCGTGCGGCATCAACCTGCACGAAGCCGAACTGCTGCGACGCCTGCACGCGCCGGCGGGATAAGCGCGCGCTTCACTGCCGGGCAGGTCTCGCAAGGGCCGCAGGCACCCGGGCGCGCGCCGCCTCTGGCGAGTTCAACCACGCGCAGACGCTGAACGAAATCCCAACGCCTGCGGGAACACAATTCCGACCGCTTCGCTGCAATCGCAGCGATCGCGCAAGCCAAGCCGGGCGCGACCATTCCGTCGGGTGGCAGGCCCCGCACCGGCGGCTTGCGCCTCCACAGGAGACGGTCATGCCCACAGCCACGATCCAGGAAACCAGCACGCCATTGCAGGACATCGAAGCCAGGCTGCACGAACGGTTCCCGAACGCTCCACCGTCCAAGGAAGAAGCGGGTGAGTTCCTCCGCAAGCAGTTCCCGCACATGGATGGCGGGATCTCGATCGCGATCGCACTCGCGGCGCTCGCCTTGCAGGGCTGGCAGGTCTACCGGTCCGAACGGGATCGCCGCCGTGAGGCGAAGCCATCAATGGACGGCGACACCTGCCCGCAGTGCGGCGAACCGCCGGAACGGACCACCGTGGACGGAAAGTCGGTTTGCAAGAATGGCCACACCTGGTAGCGGGTGCATCGAGCGACCGGCCGGCTCATTCTCGGGTCGGCGCAGCGCCGGGAAGGACGTGCGATGAAGCCGCGCATGCACGATTCGCCATGCATGCGACCGCCGCCGCGGTTCGCGGGCTTTTCGCGTGCGGTCAACCGGCGGCGTCGACCGGCCCGCGATACTCGCAGCCTTCGCCGTTCTGAGTGCGCTTGACGACCACGCGCTGGAGCTGCGGCAATGCGGCGAGCTTGTCCCACACGAACGCCGCGATGTTTTCCATGGTTGGAATGCCGAGCCCTTCCACGTCGTTGAGCAGGCGATGGTCGAGCGCATCGCGGGCGCCTTCGATGCGACGCTCCAGGTCGCCCATGTCGATCACCCAGCCGCGTTCGGTCAGCGGTCCGCGCAGCCAAACCTCGACCTGGTACGAATGCCCGTGCATGCGCCGGTAGCGTGGATCGCCATCAGGCCCGGCATCGAGCTGGTGGGCCGCGTCGAAGTGGAATTCCTTCCAGACAGTGAAGAGCTGTTTACCCATGGGAATCTCGAAATCTCACGTCCTGAAAAAAGCGGGATTCTTTTGATCCCCACGCGATGAATGGCAGGAGCACTGGACGACTCGCGCCATCCATGGCGCGCGTCCCTCGGGCCGCCTTCGCGTTCGCAAGCCCGCAAACGCTGTCCGGCCTGCGCCGGGATGACGGGCAAAAGCAGGAGTCCCCAAAGGATTCATGGAATGCCAAGGTACTTGTGGGTCTGCAGGCTGAGGCGCCAGTGCGGGTGGGCCTTGCAGTAGTCGATCGCCGCCCTGGTGTTTTCGCGGGCGCGCGGACCATCCATCGGTTGCAGGGAAAAGATCCCAGCGTCGAAACCGGCGAACCGTTCCGGGGGCGCGTCGGGCTGCGGGTATACGAGCTTCAGTTCGTCGGCACGCCGCAGCTTCACCGGCTGGACACCCTTGGGACTGACGGTGATCCAGTCGATCCCCGCGGGCGCCTCCAAGGTGCCGTTGGTTTCGACGGCGCATTCGAATCCGCGCACGTGCATCGCATCCAGCAACACGCAATCCAGTTGCAGCAGCGGCTCGCCACCGGTGAAGACCACGAAGCGGTTTTCCGGCATGTCCGCGGGCCAGAGTCCCGCGATCCGTTCCGCAAGAGCGGCAGCATCGGGATACTTGCCACCGTCGTCGCCGTCGGTGCCGACGAAATCGGTGTCGCAGAAGTTGCACGCGGCGCCGGCGCGGTCGGCCTCCCGGCCCGACCACAGGTTGCAGCCGGAGAACCGACAGAACACCGCCGGGCGGCCGGCGTGGAAGCCTTCGCCCTGCAGGGTGTGGAAAATTTCCTTGACGGCGTACATGCTGGGTGATCGAATCCCGAGCCCGCTATTTTGCCAGCGCGCGCCGCAAAAGCAGAATCGTGGCGAGGTTGGCCTCCTCCCCCTTCAAGGGGAGGCTGGGAGGGAACGGGGTACGGCTCTGGCTCCTCGGGTCTCCATCATCACCCCATCCCCACCGGCCCTCCGCCTGAAGGGGACGGCCTTTTGCCACATTGCCGCACTGGACCCGCGCCATGCGCATCCGCATCGCCACGCTGAAAGACGCCGAAGCGATCTGGGCCGCGGAGGCCGAGACGCAGCGCACGCCAGGCCTGCTGGTCGGGCGGCCGGGCGAAATTCCGCTCGCGGCCTACCAGGACAAGATCGCGAAGCTCGCCACCCGCGGCCGCTACATCGTTGCCGAACAGGATGGCGCGGTGATCGGCCACGCACTGCTCGATCCGATGCCGATGCACGCCAATGCGCACGTCCATCTGCTCACGATCGTCGTGCACCCGGGCCACCTGGGACACGGCGTGGGCGAGGCGCTGCTGCGCGACCTGCTCGCCTGGGCCGTACGCGATCCGCGGGTCGGCAAGGTGGAGTTGAACGTGCGCGAGGGCAACGAACGCGCGCGGCGGCTGTACCGTCGCTGCGGATTCGTTGAGGAAGCGCGCTTCCGATGTCGCGTCCACCGAGCCGACGGCCGGTACGAGGACGACATCGGCATGGCCTGGTTCCCCGCCGGCGACACGCGGTGAATTGGCAAAGGCAACGGCCCCCGCGGTTTCCGGCGAAACCCTCCGGACAGGCGGGGGCGCTGGCCCGGCGCGACCGACGGTGACAGACTGTCGCCGACCCGTGCGGAGGAGATGCGATTTGGCGGACGACGACGAAACCCGGACGCTCCACACGTTCCGGCAAATGGCGGCGCTGCAGGCCCGCGTCTGCTACATGAACGTGGATCGCACGCTCGCGACCTGGACACGCAGCGCGCTCACCCTGGTCGTGTTCGGCACCGTGGTCGATCGTTACGGCATTTTGCTGCTGCGTCCCCACCTCGAACACGTGGGCACGCGCTTGGCGCCGAATCCGCTGTCGAGCATCGCAGGCATCCTGCTCGTCGCGATCGGTGCGTTCATCGCGACGGCAGCCGCCATCCGCCACCACCGTTACGCGACAACGTGGAACCGCAGGTACGGCCATGACCGATCGTTCGGCCCATGGCTTGCCTTCCCGTTCGCGCTCGGCACTGCGCTGTTCGGCATCGCGATGCTGGCGGTATTGCTGGTGTTCGTACGATGACCTCGACGTCGCCAGGGTCCCGCGGGGAGCAACGGATGGCCGAAGACAGCCATGGCCTCCAGGTCCAGGTCGCGCGCGAACTGGTCGAGCTGTCGCTCCAGCGCTCGTACATGAATACCGAGCGCACGCTGGCCGTTTGGACGCGCACGGCGCTGTCGCTGATGATCTTCGGAATCGCGGTGGACCGCTTCGGCTTGCTGATGCGCCATCCCCCGTGGCACGTCGCCAACCTTGGCGAACTGCTGCCGGACCCGTTGTCGACGATCGGCGGCGTGGTGCTGGTCGCGATGGGCGTGGTCGTGCTGCTGGCCGCCGGGTTCCGTTTCCTCGCCTACGGCCGCAGGTGGTACCGCGTCAATCCGCGCCAGGTGGCCTACCACACGCCGTGGCTGGCCTTCTCGTTCGCGATGCTGATGGCGGCCTTCGGCATCGCGCTGCTGGTGGTGCTGTGCCTGTTCAAGCAGTGATGCATGAACCCGCTCCGCACCTTCTCGCAGGTGGGTGCTGAGCCTGGTTTTATCCGGCGAAGCCCAACCATGTCGGTTGTCCCCGGTTGGGCTGCACTCCGTTCAGCCCAACCGCGCTACATCCTCACCGGCCCTGGTTTGTGGCACTTGTCGCGCGCGTCACGGGCAGTGGCGACGTCGGCCTGGCGCGTTTCCGCTTGCGCGATTTCCAGGATCGTTTCCCAGTTGCTCGCGCACAGGCCGCCGACCTTGGGGCCAAGCAGGAACGAGCGCCGCGCGTCGGCTTCCGCGGCGGAGTACCTGCGCAGCAGGACCTCGACTTCCGCGCGGAACTGCAGGATGTCCGGCGCGTCGGGCGAGAGCTTCAGCGCCGAGTCGATGCCGGTGAGTGCGTCGGTGTAGTTGCCGGCATTTTCGGCCGCATGTGCGCGGTCGAGGAAGCCGTCGACCGCCGGATCGCGCAGCGGCGCGACCTGCACCACGGACTGGTCGCCGGCGCCGGCCGCGCGGATCGCCTCGACCATCGCGGTCGGCGAGCCACGATCGGACGCCGGCGGCGGCAGTGGCGGATTCGAACAAGCCGCGAGCAACAAGGCACCCGCCGCTGCGGCCGTGGCCACGATGGTGCCCGGTTTCGCCCTCATCGTGTTTCGCTCCGATCGATCAGTGCAAGGATTGCGATCCGGCCGCTGTTTGCGCCGCCGGCTTGCCGGACCCATCGCTGCTGAAAATGTGTTCGAGGCGCTGCAGGTAGCAGTGGTTCTGCACCTGCGGCGCGTAGCCGTCGATGAAAGGATACTGGCGCGCGCCATCGCATTGCGGCAGCGTGCCCTGGCCGGTGGACGGATCGATCCATGCGTACTGGATGCCGTCGCCGAACGAGGTGGTCAGCGGCGTGCTCGGCAGCTTCTCGAACAGCTTCATCCACACCTTCAGCGCACCGGTGGCACCCCACAAGTGCGTCGGCTTGTTGTCGTCGCGGCCCATCCATGCCACGGCGAGGCGGTCGCCGGTGAAGCCCGAGAACCACGAATCGCGCTGGTGGTCGGAAGTGCCGGTCTTGCCGGCCGCGTGCAGGTCGGCGAGTTTCGAATCGCCGATCGCCGCGGCGGTGCCGTATTCGGTGACCTGCTGCATCATCCAGCGGACCAGCCGCTCGGCCTGCTGGTACTCGCCCTTGCCGGGCTGCACCGCGTACTGCTTCAGCACGTGGCCCCGGCCGTCGAGGACGCCGCGCAGGGTGAGCAGCGGCAGCGCATGTCCGTCGTCGGCGAAGAACTCGTACAACTGGGCGAGCTGGAACGGCGAGACGTCCACCGCACCAAGCAACAGCGACGGGTTGGCGTGCACGCCCTCGAGCCCGAACGAACGCAGGAATGCGGCGACCCGGTCGACCCCGAGCTGGAGACCCAGGTGCACGCTGGCGAGGTTGTAGGACTGGGCGAGCGCCTCGACCATCGGCACCTCGCCGTGCGACTGGTGGTCATCGTTGTGCGGCGTCCACGACTTGCCATTCGGAAGTTTCAGCGAGATCGGCGCATCGTCCAGCAGCGATGCCACGTTCCAGCGCGAGGGATTGGTCAGCGCCATCAGGTAATAGAACGGCTTCAGGCTGGATCCGACGGGCCGGCGCGCGTCGTAGGCGCGGTTGAAGCCGTGCAGGTCGGATTCGCGGCCGCCTACCATCGCCAGCACGCTGCCGGTGGACGGCTCGACCACGACCACCGCGCCTTCGAGCTTGTCGCCGCGCTTGCCGAGGCCCTTCAAGCCTTCGTCGAGCGACTGTTCGGCGTACACCTGCGCCGCGGGATCCAGCGTGGTGTAGACCGACAGCCCGCCGCTGCGGAGCTGCTGTTCGCTGAAGTCGCGGGCGATCTGCTCGCGCACGACCTCCATGAACGCCGGGAAGCGGTCGACCACCAGTTGCGGATTCGGCGTCACGTCGAGCGGCGCGGACCTTGCCGCCTGCCACTGCGCGTCGTTCAGGAGTCCGGTGGTATGGAAGGCAGCCAGTGCCACGTTGCGACGGGCGAGCGCACGTTCGGGGTTGCGGCGCGGATCGTAGTAGCTCGGTCCGCGCACCATTCCGACCAGCAGCGCGATCTCCTGCGGCCGCAGGGTCTGCAGGGGCCGGCCGAAGTAGTACCAACTCGCCGCGGCGAAACCGTGCACGGCCTGGTTGCCCTGCTGGCCGAGGAACACCTCGTTGCAGTACGCGTCGAGGATCTGGCCCTTGCTGAAGTGCGCGTCCATCAGGATCGACAGCAGCACTTCGTTGAACTTGCGGACGAACGACCGGCTGCGGTCGAGGAACAGGTTGCGCACCAGTTGCTGGGTGATCGTCGAACCCCCCTGCACCGCATGGCCGGCGCGCAGGTCGGCGAGCGCCGCGCGCACGATCGAAGACAGGTCGATGCCATGGTTGTCCTTGAAGTCGCGGTCCTCCACCGCCTGCACGCCCTGCACCAGCAGCGGCGGCATCTCGGACAGCGGCAGGATGATGCGCTCTTCCTGCTCGGCCCCGTACAGGGTGGCGATGCGCGCGGGATCGAGGTGGGTCTTGTGCAGCGGCTTGTTGGCGGTGAGGTCGAACACCGACTGGATGGTCGCCGGGCCGAGCTTGACCCGCACCCGCCGCGGCAACTCGCCGCCGGCCGGGTCCATGTAGCCGCGCGAGGCGATCACGAAGGTATCGCCCTTGGCGCTCCAGGTACCCGGCACCCGCGGGATCGAGGCCGCCTCGGTGTAGCCCGCCATCCCGAGTTCCAGCTTCAGCGTGGCCTTGTCCATCGGCACCCCCGCCGCGAGCAGTTGCGGGCGCGCGTACACCCGGGTCGGCTGGGTGAAATCGATTTCGGTGACGCGGGTCTTCACGCGGTGGTCGAGGACCAGCGTGTACGGCACCACGAAGCCGACGGCGAGTCCGATGCCGATCAGGATGGGCCAGCGTGCGAGCGGCCAGATCCGGCGCACGCGCTCGAACCAGGACAAAGCGTTTCCAGCCAATTGAGGAAGCGCGAAGTCTAGCGGATCGACGCGGGCTGCCGCAGTGACGCCGGTGCCGGATTCAGCGGCGATTGCCGATCGGACCCGTGGCCGGCGTGCCGCCTCACCAGCGCCGGATCACGCGGAAGTGTCCGCCGCAGCCGTGGTCGACCCAGATGCCCGCGCGGTCCCAGCCCCAGGTCCGGCCCTCGATGCAGGCCGAATCGGAATACTGGTTCTGCAGCACCACGCGGCCGCGCGCGCCGACGTCGACCTGACAGAAGTACCGGCGGTATTGCGGACTCCCGCACGACACCATGAAGTCCCGATCCCAGCGCGGGCCCGGTCGCCAGCCACCGGCCGCTGCCACGAACTCGCCGCCGCAGCCCTGGTTGACCCAGATGCTGCCGCGGTCGAATCCCCAGGTGCGGCCTTCGACGCACGCGGCGTCGGAGGTCTGCCGGATGATCCGCGCGCCGCGCCAGCCGGGGGGCACAGGGCAGCGCAGCAGGCGGTATTGCGGGCTTCCGCAGGAGACCACCCTATCCGGGCGCGCGCCCGGATAGGGCGGCTGGTAACCGGGCGGCGGGGGCCGGTTGCTGTAACGGACCTGGGCGCCCGCGGCGGCCGCGAACCCCAGCGCGAATACTGCAAGCACGACCGGAACCTTGCGCATGCCGTTGCACTCCCTGCCGACTCGCACCAGTTTTGAACGCACTTCCTGAACGGCGACTGGTCGGCCGTGCGCGTGTCAGCCGTCGCCCGGGGCCGCGGATTTCGCGGAAGCCTTCGATTCGCCCGCCCCGGACTGCCGCCCGTCGCCGGCGGCGGGCTTGTCCGCGGGCTTTTTTTCCGCGGGCTTGGCGCCATCGGCCGGCGGCTTCGTTCCGGACTCGCCACCGCCTGCGAGGTTGCGCTTCTTTTCCTTGTCGGACTTGAAATCGGTTTCGTACCAGCCGCTGCCGGCGAGCCGGAATGCCGGTGCGGTCACCTGTCGGCGCACGTGCTCCCGCCCGCAACTGGGGCAGGTATCGGGGTCGGGGTCGGAGAGTTTCTGCAGGCGATCGAACTGTTCGCCGCAGTCCTCGCAACGGAAAACGTAGATGGGCATGACTGGGAAGATGCGATCCGTAACTTTGCAAGAATACCGCAAGGCGTCCGGACCTGCGCGGTCAGGAAGGCGGCGGCGGGCTCCCCTATCATGCGCGTTTCGCTTTCCCGGAGAACCGCGTGCGTTTCATCCGCAACCCTGCACTTGCCATCCTGGCTTCGTTCATGGCCCCCGCCGCGTTCGCGGCACCGGCCGTGCTCTGCCCCGCCACTCCGCCGCCGCAACCGGCGGCGTACGTCGCCCATATCCGGGACGTGAACCGGAGCCTCGGCATCCCGCCCGACTACACCGCGCGCCATCACCTGGTGCCGCAGCCAGAAGCGAAGGATCTGGTGCAGGTACCGCGTGACGTGTACGGACGCAAGGTCGAAATGGTCGCACCCGCCGCCGCGGCCTTGAAGAAGATGTTCGCGGCCGCAGCGCGCGATGGCGTCAAGCTGGAAACGGTGTCGGGGTTTCGCAGCATGGCCTACCAGACGCACCTCGTCCGCAAGAAGCTGGAGCGCGGCATGAGCATCGAGAAGGCGCTCGCGATCAACGCGGTGCCGGGCTACAGCGAACACCAGACCGGATGCGCGGCTGACCTGACCACACCGGGAGTGCCAGCCGCAGACTCGAGCTTCGCGAAAAGCAAGGCGTTCGGATGGCTGGAACGCAACGCCTCGCGCTTCGGCTTCCATCTGTCGTTTCCGCCGGGCAACCAGTACGGCTACGAATACGAACCTTGGCACTGGCGCTACATCGCCGGAAGCTCGCGCCCGTAGGTAGGCACTGCGCCGGGCTTCCTCCGGCGGAGCCCAACGCCCAGCAAATCCTTGTCGGGCAGCACGGTTCCGCGGTTCGTCGGTTGGCGCTGCGCCGGGCTTCATCCCGCGGAGCCCATCCTGCGGGGCACGTCCTCACGGCAGGAACAACCGCAACGCTGCTTCCGGATTCGACGGAAAGTAGAAGTGCACGAAACTCGCGGTGAAGCGTCGCTCACGATAGATCGCTTCGCGCGACGGCGCGCCATTGGGATTCGTCGCCGTCGCGATCGGCGATGCCGCGATGTCGGCATGCGCGTGGTGGAAGGTGTGGCCGCGCAACCTGCCTTCCGGCAGCACCACCTCCTGCAGTCCCAGTGCGACGAGTCGCGGGCACATCGTGGCGCGGCCACGCAGCAGGCCAGCCATCGGCGCGCGCTCGCCACCGGGGTCGGCCAGTTCGTCCAGCGTGAACAACAGGCCGCCGCACTCGGCGAGCAGCGGCTTGCCCGCCATGACAAATTCGCGCAGCGCCGCGTGCAGGTCGACGCGCTGCGACAACGCCCGCAGATGCAATTCGGGATAGCCGCCGGGCAGCCAGGTGGCGTCGCAGGCGGGCAGCGGGTCCCCCGCCAGCGGCGAAAAGAACCGGAGTTCCGCACCCGCATCGCGCAGCAAGTCGAGGTTGGCCGGATAGATGAAGCAGAACGCGTCATCACGGGCGACCGCCACGCGCATGCCGCGCAGCAGCGGTGGCACGGCTGCGGGTGACGCAGCCCTGAACCGCACCGGCGGTGGCAGGCCGTGCTCCGCGTAGCGGCCCCAGGCATCGGCCAAAGCCTCGAGGCGCATATCGAGGTCGGCCAGTTCGCCGGCAGACACCAATCCGAGATGCCGTTCCGGCAGCGCGAGCGCGGGCTCGTCGGGAAGTGCGCCCGTCCATTGCAGTTTGGGCGGAAGGCTCCCGCGCAGCAGCTTCGCGTGGTAATCGCCGCCAACGCGGTTGGCGGCCACGCCGTACAGGCACACGCCTTCGCGGAACTCCGCGAGCCCATGCGCGACCGCGCCGAAGGTCTGCGCCATCGCGCCGCCGTCGATCACCGCCAGCACCGGCAATCCGCATGCAGCGGCGAGATCGGCAGTGGCGGGGTCGCCATCGAACAGGCCCATTACGCCTTCGATCAGGATCAGGTCGGCTTCGCCGGCGGCGGCATACAAGCGCCCCCGCACGTCGGCTTCGCCGCCCATCCACAGGTCGAGTTGATACGCGGGCGACCGCGCCGCCCGGCCGGTAATCAGCGGATCGAGGAAATCCGCACCGGTCTTGAACACCGCCACGCGCCGCCCCTGCCGCACGTGCCAGCGCGCCAGCGCCGCGGTCACGCTGGTCTTGCCCTGCCCCGAGGCGGGCGCGGACACCAGCAATGCCGGACAACGGCGTACTGGATGGTTCATGGCGGGTGCGGCCGATAGCGCAAAGTGAGCATGAAGTTTCGTCCAGGCTGGTTGTAGAACCACGCCGTCTCGTACTGCTTGTCGAACACGTTGTTGAGCGCCAACTGCAATTTCCAGTCGCGGCTGCATCGCCAGCCGGCCCGCAGGTTGATCAACGCATAGCCACCCAGCGGATGCTGATTGCCGATATCGTCGTACGTACGACCAGCGATATACCAGCTGGCGCCCAAGTCGAGGCTGCCGAAGCTGCGGTCGGCGTCGAAGCGCGCGCTCCGGCGCGGGCGTCGAGGCAATTCGTTGCCGTCGTCGAACCCGCCGCGGGCATCGTCGCGCGCGTCCATCAACGTGGCCGTGGTGCGGACGTTCCAGCCGGCCAGCATACCCCCGGCCACGCCCTCGAGCCCGGTGATGCGCGCGCGATCGATGTTGTTCGGCAGGTTGATCGCGGCGTCCCAACTGATCAAGTCGCGGATGTCGTTGCGATAGACCGACAGCGACCAGTCTCCCCAGCCGGGCGTCCCGTGCAGGCCAAGTTCGACGTTGCGCGAGCTTTCGGGCCGCAGCTCCGGATTGGAAAACCCGGGGTAGTAGAGATCGTTGAACGTCGGCGCGCGGAACGCCGTACCCCAGCTCGCCGTGACGCGCAGATCCTTGTCGAAGGTCCAGCCCCACAGGAAACTGCCGGTGGTCTCGCCGCCGAACTGGCTGTTGTCGTCGTGACGCACGTTGGCCTGCAGCGACTGCGCACCGGAGCCGCGCTGCCATTGCGCGAACAGGCCGCGGTCGCTGCGCGCATCCTCGGTGAAGCCATAGTTGCTCGCCACGGTTTCCCGCTGCCAGTCCAGGCCGGCACTGAGCAGGCCTCCGGCAACCGCGACGTCCGCCTGCAGCGAGCCGAGCGCGCGGCGGGTGTCGAAGTGGTCGACGTACACGCCCTGGAGGAAGTCCTCGTCGAAATCCGCACTGCTGCCCGCCCGCAACGACAGATTCAGCGTGTGGTCCGGACGGAAATGCAACTGGCCGCCCACCACCTGCGTCGCGTAGGCGTCGGCATCGCTGAAGCTGCCGTCGTACTTGTTGAAACCCTGCGTGCGCATCGCCAGCGCGTCGGCGCTCCAGTGGTCGTCGAACCGGTACGCGCCGTGCATGGTCAAGGCATTGTCGTGGAAGCCATCGCGGTCGGGTTGGTCGGCAAAGCACCCCGCGAACGCTTCCGCCGCGCCCAGCCTGCACGCATTGATGCCCTTGCTCTGCTCGTGCGTGGCCTCGAGCGAAATCCAGCCCTTGTCGCCGGCCGCGGAAAATCCGGCCGATGACTTCCAGTGTCGGTAGCTGCCGATGCCCACGCTGGCGTTGGGCGTGAACTGGCCCGGTGCATGGCGCAGGAAGATCTGGATCACGCCCCCGACCGCCTCGGAACCATAGAGGCTGGAAAACGGCCCGCGCACGATCTCGATGCGCTGGATCTGGTCGACCGGAATCTGCTGGATCGGCGTGGTGCCGGCCGTGGCCGAACCGATGCGGATGCCGTCCACCAACACGAGGACCTGGTTGGCGTTGGTGCCGCGCAGGAACATCGCGCTGACCTTGCCGGGACCGCCCTGGTTGCTGATTGCCATCCCGGGCGTGTCGTCCAGCAGGTCCTGGAGCGATGCTGGTTGCAGCAGTTCGATTTCCTCGCGGGTGATCACCGTCACCGGCGCCAGCGTCTGGTCCTCGGTCTGCGCGGTGCGCGTCGCGGTGACGACGATCTGCGGAAGGGTCGTGGTCGGGCCATCGGCCAGCGCCGCGGCGGAAACCAGGGCCAGCGCGACCAGCCACGCGCGGGCGTACGAACGATGGAAGGTGTTCAAGAAGCGCTCCTGTCCGCGCCTGCCCGCGCGGTGTCGATGGCGTCGAGGACAGGAGGAAGGAGTGCGGTGCCGGCACCGAATGCGTGGCCCCGAGACACAAGCCCGCCGCTTGTCCGGTTCAGGGGCATGGCCGCAGAAACTTTCCTGTGAAAATTTCGGCGGTCCGAGCTCCAGCCGAAGGCCGGTCTCCGGGCTCGCGAGCGAAGGTGCCGCCACCTTCCCGATCCGCGCCTTCCCATGCTCGCGCATAGTGGCCGCTTGCGGATCGTTGCTCGCCTACCGTTGCGGGGGCAGCTCCGGAATGGACGTCCATTTGCGTGGAACACGCCAATGGGTCATCGTCACCGGATTCCCGTTTCAACCGCCGGCCGCTGCCGACGGTCACCTCAGGCGGCGGGAATCATAGCACCACGTGTTCCGCCGCACCGCTCACGCCCCGCGGAATGCGCGGGACCGCGGCACGGAGCCGATGTCAGTCGTTCGGCAGGCGACCCCGTCGCCTCGAAATCCACAGCGCACCGAGCGTACCCACGGCGCCCGAAAGCAGGTACAGGCCCACGTAGTCCACCCCCAGGTAGCGCGCCAGCGCCAGCACCACCAGCGGCGCGAAGCCGGCACCGATCAGCCAACCGAGGTCCGAAGTGATCATGGCGCCGGTGTAGCGGAACCCGCTGCGAAAACCGGAATTGACCGCACCGGCGGCTTGGGCGTGCGAGAAGCCGAGCAAGGCGAATCCGACCAGGATGAACAGATAGCCCTGCACCGTGCCACCCGACAGCATCAGCGCCGTCCATCCGCTGTAGATGGCGATCAGCACGCCGCATGCCGCCAGCGTCGCGCGCCGGCCGAAGCGGTCGGCGATATGCCCTGACAGCAGCATGCAGGGAATCGCCACCAGCGCACCGACGATCTGCACCAGCAGGAATTCGGTCGTCGACATCTTCGTGAACAGCAACGCCCACGACAGCCCGAAGATCGTCACCAGGTAGAACAGCGCATAGCTGGCCAGCGGAGCGAAAGCGCCCAAGACGATGTTGCGTCCTTGCGACCGGAACGTCTCGCGCACCGACGAGGGTTCGAGCTCGCGATGCTGCATCTGCTCGGCGTAACGCGGCGCCACCACCATCCGCAAGCGTGCGAACAACGCCACCACGTTGACGGCGAACGCCACGAAAAAGGGATAACGCCAGCCCCACTCGAAGAAATCGCCCGGGGTCAGGCTCGACCAGATGTAGGCGAACAGGCCGGCAGCCAGGATGAAACCGATGGGCTCGCCGAGCTGGGCGAGCATGGCATACCAGCCACGGCGCTCGCGCGGCGCCATCAGCGCGGTGAGCGAGGCGAGGCCATTCCAGCTCCCGCCCAGCGCAAAGCCCTGGCCGAAGCGCAACAGGGCCAGCGCCACGATGGCCCACCAACCGAGGGTGGCGTAGCCCGGCATGAACGCAATCCCGGCGGTCGCCATGCCGAGCATGAACAGTGCGATGGTCAGTTTGGTGGCGAGGCCGAAACTGCGGTGCAACACGAGGAAGAACATCGAGCCGAGCGGCCGCGCAACGAATCCCAGCGCGAAGATCGCGAAGGCATAGAACATGCCGTCCAACTGGCTGGCGAACGGGAAGAACGCCTGCGGGAACGCCAGCACGCAACCCAGGCCGAACACGAACACGTCGAACGATTGGGAAATCCGCCCGACGATCACGCCGACCGCCAGGTCTCCCGGCGTGACGTGCTCTTCGTGCGGTTGCACTGGCTGCTGCGTGCGGTTCGGGATCGGGGAATCGTTCACGGCGCGACTGGTGGACATGGTGTTTTGCTTGGAAGGTGCGTGGAATTTGAGGGTGCGGGTGCAGAACCGGTGGTTCCCCGCGCGAAGTGCACGCGCAGCCGGCGTGACCCAGCAGAAAGTGCGCGTTTGCGCGGTTCGAATCGGCGTGCGGAAAGGCGCGCGCCTGCAACGCAGCGGCGCAACGCGGTATCATAGGCCGTTTTTGTTTTCCGCCCAAGCGTGAACATGTCAGTCAAACGTTTCCGAGGCCTGCTGCTGCTTCCCCTCCTGCTGCTGGGCGGTTGCAACCTGGTACTGCTGGATCCTTCCGGCGATGTCGCGCGCCAGCAGAGCGACATCATGATCACCACCACGATCATCGTCGCACTGATCATCGTGCCGGTGCTGATTGCGATCGGTATCGTCGCGTGGCGTTACCGCGCCTCCAACCAGCGGGCCAAGTACGACCCCGAATGGGATCATTCGCCGCAGCTCGAACTGGTGGTGTGGGCGGTGCCGCTGCTGATCATCATCGCGGTCGGCGCGGTGAGCTGGATCGGCACGCACCAGGTCGACCCGTTCCGCCCGCTCGACCGGATCGCCCCGGGCAAACCGGTGGCGGCCGACGTCAAGCCGCTCGAGGTGGACGTGGTGTCGCTGCGCTGGAAGTGGCTGTTCCTGTACCCGCAGTACGGCGTCGCAACGGTGAACGAACTCGCCGCGCCGATCGACCGGCCGATCCGGTTCAAGCTGACCGCAGACACCATGATGGATTCGTTCTTCGTGCCGGCGCTGGCGGGCCAGATCTACACGATGCCCGGCATGCAGACGGTCCTGCACGGCGTCATCAACAAGCCCGGCGAGTACCGTGGTTTCTCCGCCAACTTCAGCGGCTCGGGCTTCACCGACATGCGCTTCAGGTTCCATGGCTTGAGCGCGCAGGATTTCGACCAGTGGGTGGCCAAGGTCCGCGCGGCGGGCGGCGATCTCGACCGCGCGGCGTATGACCAGTTGCGCCAGCCGAGCCGCGACGCACCGGTGCATTACTACGCAAAATTCGACGCCGGCCTGTACGACCGCATCCTCAATCTTTGCGTCGATCCCGGCGAGACCTGCAAGAGCCAGATGATGGCCGCCGATGCGAAGGGCGGCGAAGCCATGCAGGACCCGCACGGGCACGACCCCCACGCCATGTCGATGCCCGCCGCTGCGCCGCAGCCGCTTTCCGCGCCCGCCGCGCCGGCGCACTGACGTTTGCAAGAGATTCAAATCCAACCATGCTCGAAGCCATGCCCCACCGCGCCGCCATCTGGAACTTCCTGTTCGGGCGGCTGACGTTCCACTCCTTCCCGTTTCTGAACGCCGACACCGAAGGCCGCATCCTGCTCGTCACCTTCTTCGTGGTGGTGATCGTCGGCCTGGCGATCTTCGCCGCCATCACGAAGTACCGCAAATGGGGCTATCTGTGGCGGGAATGGTTTACCAGCGTCGACCACAAGAAGCTCGGCATCATGTACATGATCCTCGGCACCGTGATGCTGCTGCGCGGTTTCTCCGACGCGATCATGATGCGCGCGCAGCAGGCCTATGCCTTCGGTCCGCACATGGGCTACCTGCCGCCTGAGCACTACAACCAGATCTTCTCGGCGCACGGCGCGATCATGATCTTCTTCGTCGGGATGGCCTACATCGTGGGGCTGATGAACTACATCATGCCGCTGCAGATCGGCTCGCGCGACGTGGCGTTCCCGTACCTCAACAACCTGAGCTTCTGGTTCACCTGCGGCGGCGCGCTGATGTTCATGACGTCGCTGTTCCTGGGCGACTTCTCGATGGCCGGCTGGCTGGGCTATCCACCCGTATCCGAACTGCAGCAGGGACCCGGCGTGGATTACTACATCTGGGGCCTGCAATTGTCGGGGGTCGGCACGCTGCTGACCGGCATCAATTTCGTGGTGACCATCCTGAAGATGCGCGCGCCCGGCATGACGCTGATGAAGATGCCGGTGTTCACCTGGACGACGCTGGCCACCAGCGGGCTGATCATCGCCACGTTCCCGGTGCTCACCGCGACGCTGTTCCTGCTCGGGCTCGACCGCTACGTCGGCACCCACTTCTTCACCAACGGGTTCGGCGGCAACCTGATGATGTACATCAACCTGATCTGGGTGTGGGGACACCCG
Source organism: Rhodanobacteraceae bacterium (assembly GCA_025928585.1). Lineage (GTDB taxonomy): Bacteria > Pseudomonadota > Gammaproteobacteria > Xanthomonadales > Rhodanobacteraceae > 66-474. Next base: position 6,441 of record JAICJG010000035.1, on the reverse strand, counting down.
GAGGTGTACATCCTGATCCTGCCGCTGTTCGGGGTGTTTTCCGAAATCGTGCCGACGTTCTCGGGCAAGCCGCTGTTCGCTTATTCATCGATGGTGTACGCGACCATCGCGATCATGATCCTGTCGTACCTCGTGTGGCTGCACCACTTCTTCACGATGGGCTCGGGCGCCGATGTCAACTCGTTCTTCTCGTTGACCACCATGATGATTTCGATTCCCACCGGGGTGAAGATCTTCAACTGGCTGTTCACGATGTACCGCGGCCGCGTGCGCTACACCGTGCCGATGCTGTGGACGATGGGATTCCTGTTCACCTTCACCATCGGCGGCATGACCGGGGTGATGCTGTCGGTGGCGCCGGCCGACTTCCTGCTGCACAACAGCCTGTTCCTGATCGCCCACTTCCACAACGTGATCATCGGCGGCGTGGTGTTCGGCGTGTTCGCGGCCGTCAACTTCTGGTTCCCCAAGGCGTTCGGGTTCAAGCTCGACGAGTTCTGGGGCAAGGCCACGTTCTGGTTCTGGCTGATCGGATTCTGGGTCGCGTTCGGCCCCTTGTATATCCTTGGCTTGATGGGCGTGACGCGCCGCCTCAGCCACTTCGAGGATCCGAGCCTGCAGCCGTATTTCATCGTCGCCGCGTTCGGCGCGTTCCTGATCGCGCTCGGCATCCTGTCCTTCATCATCCAGATCTACGTCAGCATCGTCAGGCGCAAGCAGTACGCCGTGGGCGGCGACCCCTGGGACGGCCGCACCCTCGAATGGTCCACCACGTCGCCGCCGCCGGATTACAACTACGCGTTCATCCCGATGGTGCGCCACCGCGATGCGTGGGCGACGATGAAGAAGCTCGGCTTCACGCGCCCGCGGGATGGTTTCAACGACATCCACATGCCGAAGAACACCGCGATGGGTATCGTCGTCGGCGCGCTGTCCTTCGCCTGTGCCTTCGGGCTGGTCTGGTACATCTGGTGGCTGGCGGCGGCATCGCTGCTGGGCGTCGTCATCGCCAGCATCGTCCACAGCTTCAATTACCACCAACACCACCACATTCCCGCCGACGAGGTGCGCCGCTTTGAATCCGGCGGCCCGCAGGCGGCAGCACAGGGCGCAAGCGCATGAACACCACCGCCATCGACACCGCGCCCCCGGCACCCGCGGACTACTACTGCCTGACGGAGTCGCCACCGCGCAACGGAACCCTGCTCGGGTTCTGGATCTACCTGATGAGCGACTGCTTCATCTTCGCGTCGCTGTTCGCCTGCTATGCGGTGCTCGGCACCGCCTACGCGGGCGGTCCCACCGGCGCCGAGGTGCTCGACCTGCCGGGCCTCGCCGTCAATACCGCATTGCTGCTGGTTTCGTCGGTGACCTTCGGCTTCGCGATGCTGGAGATGGCGCGCGGGAGGAAAGGCGCGATGCTGGGCTGGCTGGCAGTGGCCGGCCTGCTGGCGGCGGCGTTCGTCTCGCTCGAGATCCGCGAGTTCCTCGGCATGATCGCCGAGGGCGCGGGCCCCGGCCGCAGCGCATTCCTGTCGTCGTTCTTCACGCTGGTCGCCACCCACGGCTTGCATGTCACGCTCGGCATCCTGTGGCTGGTCGTGCTGGTGGTGCAGTCGATCCGTTTCGGCCTGACCGAAGACAATGTCCGCCGCCTGCGTTGCCTCAGCATGTTCTGGCACTTCCTCGACCTGGTGTGGGTCGGTGTCTTCAGTTATGTCTACCTGGTGGGAGTGGTGCGATGAGCCAGCCGTCTTCGCCCGGTCATCACGCAATGCCGCCCGCCAGCCACGACGCGATGCACGAACACCAGGGCAGCCTGCGCGGCTACCTGACGGGTTTCCTGCTGGCTGCGATCCTGACCGTCATCCCGTTCTGGCTGGTGATGGGCCATGCGATAGCCAACCAGCAGGTGCTGATCCTCGTGATCCTGGCGCTGGCGATCGTGCAGATCTTCGTGCATATCGTGTACTTCCTGCACCTCGACACGCGCTCGGAAAGCGGCTGGAACATGATGGCCTTCATCTTCACCGCCGTGCTGGTGATCATCGTGCTCGGCGCCTCCATCTGGGTCATGTACAACGAGAACGTCAACATGATGCCGATGGCGCCGCAGTACCAGCAGCACCCGATCAGCCACCAGCCGACCGGCAAGCAAGCGTCGCGATAAAAGCCCCGAACCTTCATGCGTTGTCCCGGACGAACCCACCCGGGTGGGCCGCAAGGTCGGAGCGCTCTCGTAGGTGGGTGCTGAGCGCAGCGAAGCCCAACGCGGATCGCGCCACGCGCCGCCGACTCGACAAAACGACGAGCAAGATGCGAGCCTCATCCAATATTCGCACGACACCACCCGGGCAGCGCGCAGGAACGGTCAAGTTCATCCTCGGGATGACACTGCTGGCAGTGGTGTTCGCCGGTTTCATCCTGTTGGGCAACTGGCAGGTGCGCCGCTATCACCTGAAGCTCAAGATCGCGCGCGAAATCGCCACGCGCGTGCACGCCCCGCCGGTCGACGCGCCGGGTCATGCGCAGTGGGCGCGCATCGAGGACGGGCAACTCCAATATCTGCACGTCCGGTTGCATGGCCGCTTCATCGGCGGCCAGACGCTCGTGCATGGTTCGAGTTCGAAGGGCTACGGTTACTGGGTGATGGCGCCGCTGCGCACGGATCGCGGCTTCATCGTACTGGTCAACCGCGGTTACCTCCCTCCGGAGCCCTCCGGAGCACCCGCGCCTGCGAAGATCGCGCCACCCGATGGCGAAGTGACCTTGACCGGCCTGCTGCGCCTCACCGAGCCGCGCGGCGGCTTCCTGCGCCGCAACCAGCCGCGCAACGACCTGTGGTATTCGCGTGATGTCGCCGCAATCGCGGCGCGAGACAAGCTGCCGCCGGGGCAAGTCGCGCCCTACTTCGTCGATGCCGACGCCGATGCAGCCGGAAACGGGAACGCAGGTCCCGTCGCCGGACTCACCGGGATCCACATCTACAACCACAGCCTTGGCTACGCGATTACCTGGTACCTGCTCGCATTGGGCACGCTCCTGGCGGCGGGCATCGTCGTTCATTACGACCGGCAGGGCCGCCACTGACGTGCCCGCCGCCGTCCCCGATTGACAATTCCGCAGGCGAAGCCTAGCCTGCCGGGAGGGGAATCGTGAAGCCCGGGTATCGCGCGTCGCGGGCGCTTCGGCGTCTTGCGCGTTTCTTGCCGAAACTTCACCCATTACGGGAAATCTGTCATGCCTACACGTAGCGGCTCGATCGTTACCGCGGTATCCGCCTGCGCGGCCTTGCTCGCGCTTCCGGCGTTCGCGCAAAACACCTCCACCCAGAACGATTCCACGCAGAAGAAGCAGCCGTCCACGCTGCAAACCATCGTCGTCACCGGAACCCGCGCGTTCGACCGTACCGCCGCGGATTCGCTGGCCCCGATCGACGTGCTGACGCCGAAGGAACTGGTCGCCACCGGCGCGCCCGACCTCACCACGGCGTTGCGCACCCTGCTGCCATCCTTCAACTTCCCGCAGCCATCGCTGACCGACGGCACCGACTCGACCATGCCGGCCCAGTTGCGCGGGCTCGCCCCTGACCAGACCCTGGTCCTGATCGATGGCAAGCGCCAGCACACCACCGCGATCGTCAACGTCAACGGTTCGATCGGCCGCGGCTCCTCGCCGGTGGACCTTTCCGCGATTCCGATCAACGCCATCGAGCGCATCGAGGTGCTGCGTGACGGCGCGGCGGCCCAATACGGTTCGGACGCGATCGCCGGCGTCATCAACATCATCCTCAAGGGCGGCGCCGGCCATGGCGGGGCGAACGTCACCTACGGCCGGCACGATGGCGGCCAGGGCGATACCTGGCAAGGCGGCGCGGACGGCGGCATCGCGCTCGGCAACAACGGCTGGGTGCACCTGTCGGCCAATTACCTCAACCAGAACCGCACCAGCCATGCCGGACCCGACATCCGCTACCCCGGCGATCCCACCTACGGCACCGTCACCTTCCGCTTCGGCCTGCCCAAAACCATCGCCAAGCAGGCGGCGGTGAACGCCCAGTACAACCTCGGCGAGAACGCGACGCTGTATGCCTTCAGCGTATTCAACAAGCGCGACGTGGTGTCCGGTGGCTTCTTCCGCTCGTTGTCGCAATACGAAACCAGCACGCCGGCCGCTGCCGTGGTGTACCCGGACGGCTACCTGCCGCTCGAACACAGCGCGATTCTCGACAACACGACGGTACTCGGCATCAAGGGCGACGCCGGTGGCTGGCACTACGACATCAGCGGGGATACCGGCGGCAGCCACTGGAAGCTGCACACCACCGACACCTTCAACTATTCGCTGGGCGCGCAATCGCCGACCGCGTTCTACATCGGCACCCTGACGATCCGCCAGAACGAATTCAACGCCGACTTCAGCCGCGATTTCGATACCGGGTGGTACCACCCGCTCACGGTCGCCTGGGGCCTCGCCTCCCGCCACGAGCAGTTCGCGATCAAGGAGGGCGACCCGGCGTCCTATGCCGGCGCGGGCGCGCAGGTGTACCCCGGCTACCAACCCGGCGACGCCGGCTCGCACTCGCGCAGCAACACCGCCGGGTACATCGACCTCGAGACCGACTTCACCGACAAGTTCTCGGCCGGCTTCGCGGCCCGCTACGAGCACTACAGCGACTTCGGCAACACCACGTCGTGGAAGCTGTCCGGGCGCTATGCATTCACGCCGGTGGTCGCGCTGCGGGGCACGGTCTCGACCGGCTTCCGTGCGCCGTCGCTGCAGCAGGAATTCTATTCCTCGACCTCGATCAACTTCGTCAACGACGGCAGCGGAAACCTGGTGCCGTACACCATCCGCACCTTCCCGGTGTCCGATCCCGCGGCGGCCGCGCTGGGTGCGCAGCCCCTGAAGCCCGAGAAGGCGCACAACTACAGCATCGGCCTGGTGTTCACGCCGACCGTTGGCCCGTATGTCACGCTGGACCTGTACCAGGTGGACATCAACGACCGGATCATCCTCTCCGGCAACCTCGTCGGCACGGCGGTGCAGGATTACCTGACTTCGGTCGGCATCCCGTTCGTCAGCGGGGGACGCTTCTTCACCAACGCGGTTGACACCCGCACGCGCGGTGCAGATCTCATCGGCACCTGGCCGGTCCAGCTGCAAGGCTCGTCGCTCAAGTTCACCGGCGGCCTCAACTGGAACAAGACCGACATCCGTTCGATCAAGCCCAACCCGCCGCAACTCGGGTTGGCTGGCCTGGTGCTGCCGATCATCGACCGCGCCGAACAGGGACGCGTCACCGTCGGGACGCCGCGCAGCAAGGCGTTCTTCGCGACCGACTGGGGCATCGGCAACTGGACCCTGCACGGGCAGTTGACGCGCTACGGTCAGTGGACATCGTGGGGCTCGTCGCCATCGAGCGACGAGACGTACGGATCGCGCGCGCTGCTGGACGCCTCCGTCAGCTATGCGCTGGATCGTTGGGACTTCACCCTTGGCGGCAACAACATCACCAACGAGTACCCCGAGAAGAACAACTCGTCCAACGACTACCACGGCATCATCGCCTACCCGCTGACGTCGCCGTTCGGATTCAACGGCTCGTACTGGTACGCGAGCGCGGCGTACCGTTGGTAAGGGGATTTCGGCAGGACGCAGCAGGAAGACACCGCGCGGGCGGGCCGGAACATGGACTGTCGTTGCGCCCCGCCCCGCCCGGCCTGGTTTCATCCAACGGGCAGCGGTCTCCCGCTGCGGCATCCTCCGCCTGCCCTGAGCCGGCGCACGGAACTACATGGGCAGGCGCCGCCACCGGCGCCTGCCGCGCCCGGGAGGGGTAAGCGGACGGGCAAGGTCGCCCAGCAACTGGTGGGGCGACGGCGATGCTGGCGGGTTCTCGTGGATGTCCCGCGGTTCCCGATCAGGTCCCGCGCTGCATCCAGCCGTTCCTGCAATCGACGCTGGCAAGCGGCCCACCATTCCATCAGCAGGACGGCGATCCCGACGTTCACCAAGTCCTCCCGGAAACTCGTGGTCTGATCCTCCTCCATCCCCTGACCCGCCTCACTGCTTGTCGAACACGAGTTTGCCGGCCTCCGCTTCGACACGGATGGTGTCGCCACCGGTGAACTCGCCCGCGAGGATCTTCTGCGCCAGCGGATTTTCGAGCTGGGTCTGGATCGCGCGCTTCAGCGGACGCGCGCCGTACACCGGGTCGAAGCCGACGTTGCCGAGCAGCATCAGCGCGCCGTCGGAAATCGCCAGATCGATCTGGCGCTCCTGCAACCGCTTGGCGAGATATTGCGTCTGCAGCCGCGCGATTTCGCGGATCTGCGCCTTGTCGAGCGGATGGAACACCACGATCTCGTCGAGCCGGTTGATGAACTCGGGCCGGAAATGCGCCTGCACCACGCCCATCACCGCGGCCTTCATCTGGGT
>JAICJG010000012.1 GCA_025928585.1 Rhodanobacteraceae bacterium | reverse complement strand
CGGGCGTTCACGTCCAGCAGCGCGTGCATCGCTTCGGGTTCGTCCAGCGCGAAGGCCTTGACGCGCGCGAAGTCGCGCGAGCCCTGGCCTTCGACCATGTAGCAGGCGAGTGTCCACGGGCTGCCGGCGAAACCGATCAGCGGCACGCGTCCGTCAAGTTCGCCGCGGATCAACCGCACCGCGTCGATGACATAGCGCAGCGAGATTTCCGGGTCGGGTACCCCGAGCTTCGCGATGTCGGCGGCACTGCGGACGGGATCCCGGAACCTCGGTCCTTCGCCTTCGACGAAATGCAGGCCGAGGCCCATCGCGTCGGGCACGGTGAGGATGTCGGAGAACAGGATCGCGGCGTCGAGTTCGAACCGCTCGACCGGCTGCAGGGTGACTTCGCACGCGAGCTCGGGCGTTTTCGCGAGCGCGAGGAAACTGCCGGCGCGGGCGCGGGTCGCGCGGTATTCGGGCAGGTAGCGTCCGGCCTGGCGCATGATCCACACCGGCGTGGTGTCGACCGGCTGGCGGCGCAATGCCCGCAGGAACCGGTTGCTGCGGTTCGATGCATCAGGCATGCGGCGCATCCACGCCCTGGGTGATCATCACCTTGAAGCCACGCTTCAACTGGCTGTCGCGCGCCTGTTCGAAGGCAGCGAGCGCGGTATCCCTGTCGAGGTAAACCTCGCGCTTGAGGGTCGCGCGCCCGCCCTCGGTCCCGGATTCGCGGTACAGCGTCCAGCCACCGAGGAGGTCCTGCTCCAGCGCGATGCGGCAGTAGCGGGGCTGGGCGCCGCTCCCGGGTGGCGTTTGCATGTAGAGATGCATCAACGAATTGTAGGGGATATGGGCGATCGACTCCCGCGCGGACGTCATCCCCCGCCGCTGCGCGGCGACCCCGGCGCGAGTGAAGGGGGGTGAAAAACCGTTGCGTGACGTCGGCGCGTTTCCCCTTTGGCTCGCCCGGCGCGGAGGGAAGCGCACGCGCGGAGTGCGCGCTTGGCTTCCCTTCCAAAGGAAGGCGGAGCGAACGCGAACGCGCGCAGCGCGATCGAGGGGGAGGGCTTTTCAGCCCTGACCGAAGCCGGAGATCAAGTCAGCACCGCACGCGCCGCGGCGGCATCCACGCCTTCCGCAATCTCCGCGCGCCCGACGCCACGCCACAGGATCAGCCGCAGCGAACCCGCACGATTCTTCTTGTCGAGCCGCATGCGCGCGAGCAGCGCTTCGGAGGCAAGATCTGGCGGCGGCTCCACCGGCAGCCCGCACCGCTGCAACAATCCTGCAAGTCGCTGCGCGTCGGTGGCGTCAGCCATACCGAGCCGTGCCGACAGCCGCGCCGCGATCACCATCCCGATCGCGACGGCCTCGCCGTGCAGCAGCGTGCCGTAGCCGGCCTCGGCTTCCAGCGCGTGGCCGAAGGTGTGCCCGAAATTGAGCAGCGCGCGCTCGCCGGCCTCACGTTCGTCGCGCGCCACGACGCCTGCCTTGGAGCGGCAGCAGGTGGCGATGGCGTGGCCGAGGGCGTCTTGGTCGCGGGCGCGCAAGGCGTCCGCGTGCGCCTCCAGCCAGGCGAAGAAATCCACGTCGCCGATGCAGGCGGTCTTGACCACTTCGGCGAGTCCGGCATGCAGCTCGCGGTCTGGCAGCGTGGCCAGCGCGTCGAGGTCGGCGATCACCGCGCGCGGCTGGTGGAACGCACCGATCAGGTTCTTGCCGGCAGGATGATCGATCCCGGTCTTGCCGCCGACCGAGGCATCCACCATCGCGAGCAACGTGGTCGGGAACTGCACGAAGTCGATGCCGCGCATCCAGCAGGCCGCGGCGAATCCCGCGATGTCGCCGACCACGCCGCCGCCGAGCGCCAGCACGCAGGCGTCGCGATTCGCGCCGAGCTGCGCCAGCGCATCCAGCACCTCGGCGGCGGCCGCGAGGTTCTTGTGCGATTCGCCCGCGGACAGCACCAGCGTATCGACCCGCACGGATTTGCCCGCTGCGCGAACCAGCGCGTCGCGCAGCCGCTGGGCGTACCGCGGCGCGACATTTTCGTCGCTGACGAGCAATGCCTGCACGCCGCCGATTGCATCGCGCCATGCCGCGCCATCACCGAGCAGGCCGGTACCGATCAGGATCGGGTAACGGCATCCGGGCAGTTCGACCTCGATCCGGACCGTCATGCGGATTCCGGGGCGAGTGGCGTGCGCTGCCAGTGGCGCTCGACCATCCCGGCGATCCGGACCGCCGAGGCCTCGCAGGATTCGCCGCCGCTTTCCACTGCGAGATCAGCGAGGTCGCGGTAGAGCGGATCACGTTCGCGCGCGAGCACTTCGAGGCGCCCACGGCGGTCCGGCGTGTCGAGCAGCGGGCGCTTGCGGTCGCGCTCCAGGCGCAGCATCTGCTGGTCGACGCCGGTCGCGAGCCAGACCACGAAACCGCGCTCGCGGAGCATGCAGCGATTGGCGGCGGCCAGCACCGCGCCGCCGCCGGTGGCGAGCACGACGCCGCGACGCGCGCTCAGCTCGGCTAGCAAGTCGGATTCGCGGCGACGGAACCCCTGCTCGCCCTCGATCTCGAAGATGGTTGCGACGCTCACCCCGGTATGCTCTTCGATCGCCGCGTCGAGGTCGATGCACGGCATCCCGAAATGACGTGCGAGTCGGCGCCCGATGCTGGACTTGCCGGCGCCCATCGGACCGATCAGGAACAGGTTGGGCGAGGGGTTCATTGCATCACAACCTTTCCAGCCACCCCCACTTGTCTTCGGTGTGGCCGTCGAACAGGCCGAAGTACCAGTCCTGGATCTGGCGGGTGAGCGGACCGGCATCGCCCGCGCCGACCTGCTTGCCGTCCACCGCGCGGATCGGGGTGACCTCGGCGGCGGTGCCGCACATGAAAACCTCGTCTGCGAGGTACAAGTATTCGCGCGGCAGGTCGCGCTCGACCACCTGCACCCCGTGGTCGCGCGCCAGCGTGATGATCGAATCGCGGGTGATGCCGTTCAACAGCGCCGCGCTGACGGGCGCGGTGTGCAACACACCGTCCATCACCAGGAACAGGTTCTCGCCGGCGCCCTCACTCAACAATCCGGTCGAGGCCAGTGCAATGCCCTCGCCGAACCCGCGCTGACGGGCCTCGCGCGCGATCAGTTGTCCGGAAAGATAATTCCCGCCGGCCTTGGCGCCGGCCGGAATGGTGTTCGGCGCGCAGCGCTGCCAGCTCGACACGCACGCGGTGATGCCGTGCTTGAGGGCCTCCGGTCCGAGGTACGGCCCCATCGGCCAGCCGGCGATCGCGACGTCCACCGGGGTGTCGGCGGAAAGCCCGAAGCCGCCCAACCCGCGGTAGGCGCAGGGGCGCAGGTAAGCCTGCTCGAGGCCGTTGCGCTTGAGGACCTCATGGCAGGCGGCGCTGGTCTCCTCGATCGCGTACGGGATCTGCATGTCGTAGATTCGCGCCGAGTTGTACAAGCGCTTCATGTGCGCCGCGAGCCGGAAGATCGCGGCGCCCGCAGGCGTCTGGTAGCTGCGGATACCCTCGAACACCGACGAGCCGTACTGCAGGCCGTGCGACATCACGTGGACGGTGGCGTCGCGCCACGGCTTGAGCGTGCCGTTGTGCCAGATCCACTCCGGGTATTTCTGTTCAGCCATGCGGGGGGCTCCGCCAAAAGGCTGAATGATAGCGTGCCGTGCAGCTCATGATGCCGGACACGTGCCCGGAGCAACTGTGGTGGAAAGTCAGGCCATGGATGGCCGTTCTGGTCTCCCGTCGTCCTGAAACGTTCCGGTTTTTGTCACTTTCGACAGGCGGCGATCAGGGATGATCGCAATCAAGCCCGCGGATGGTGCTGGGCATGGAGGCGCTTCAAGCCCTCGCGCGCGACCAGCGTGTAGATCTGGGTCGTGGACAGGTTGCTGTGGCCGAGCAGCATCTGCAGCGCGCGCAGGTCGGCGCCGTGGTTCAAGAGGTGCGTCGCGAACGAATGCCGCAATACGTGCGGCGAGATCCGCTTGGTGGCGATGCCGGCAGCCAACGCGTGCTTCTTCACGATCGTCCACGCCATCTGGCGGGTCATCCCGGCTGCGCGATTGGACAGGAACAGCGCCGGCGCCTCGCGGCCCCTGGCAAGTGCGGGCCGCGCCTCGCGCAGGTAGCGCGCGAGCCAATCCATGCAGGTTTCGCCGATCGGAACCAGCCGTTCCTTGCCGCCCTTGCCGGTGACTCGCAGCACACCCTGGCGCAGGTTCAGGCCGGCCAGCGGCAGGCTCACGAGTTCGCTGACGCGCAGGCCGCAGGCGTACATCAGCTCCAGCATCGCGCGGTCGCGCAGGCCGAGCGCCGTTGCGACGTCCGGCGCTTCCAGGAGGCCTTCGATCTCGCGCTCCGCCAGCGCCTTCGGCAGCGTGCGGGGCAGCTTGGGCGTGTCCAGCAACAGGGTGGGATCTTCGAAATCCGCGTCCCGGCGGACCTGTTCGGCGTAGAAGCGGCGCAGCGCAGTGAGCTCGCGCGCGTTGGTGCGCGCACCGACGCCGGCCTGGTTGCGCGCGGCAAGGTAGCGGAACAGGTCTTCGCGGGTGGCCCCCGTGAGGCCATGCGCGTGGCCGGCGAGCCAGACTGCACAACGTTCGAGATCACCGCGATAATCGGCGAGCGTCAGGTCGGCCAGGCCGTCGCGCGACCACACGCTTTCGAGAAACGCATCGATCGCGGCGCGGTCGCGCGGATCGATGCTGGTCGCGGATTCGCTCATCGTGCGATGCTGGCGCGCGCGCACCCTCGCCGCAAGCCTTGCCATGTCATCGACTGCTTCCACTGAATTCGTGAAACCATCTCCGATGTGGCGGCGCTTCGCCAGCATGGTGTACGACCTGTTTCCGCTGGTCGGCTTGTGGATCGTGGCCGCGGCGCTGTGGGTGCTGGTGTTCCACGACGTCTACGATCCCCAGCATCCGCGGCCGGCATTGCGCGCGCTGCTGGGTGTGTGGCTGCTGGTGGTGGCGGGCGGCTATTTCGTGGTGTCGTGGACGCGGGTCGGCGCGACGATCGGCATGCGCGCCTGGAAGCTGAGACTCGTGTGCGACGACGGCACGCGCATCGGGGCGCGCGCAGCGATGCTGCGTTACGTGCTGGCGCTGGTGTCGCTCGCGCTGCTCGGAGGCGGGTTCTGGTACGCGTGGTTCGACCCCGGGCGGCGCACCTGGCACGACCGCGTGTGCGGGACGCGCATGACGCGGCTCTGATGGCCCGTAGCGTTTTTGCTCTCGTTCGCTCGCTGCAGGGGCGAGCGGGCTACTTTCTCGACAGGAAATAGCCAAAGACCATGGCGCCTGTGGCGGTGGTCTCGGCAATGCCGTATGTCCAGGCCAGCAGTCGTTCCTGAATCGCTTGCCAGCCCGCACATCCGTGTGCGGGCGTTCGCCGGCGTGACATGCCACTGGCATGTCACGAGAGCCCCGGCTCACCCTTGCCGCTGGCCGATTGCGCGCCGGTGCGAACTCCGGCGTCCCTGCCGTCGGACATCGGCGCCTTCCCCGCGCGCGATCGACTGCGCGGCTGTGGCGCCGCCAACGGCGCCGATGCTCGCTCCGCCACCGTTGTCCATGGCCTGCAACGCTGCAGATTGCAGGAATACAGGTCATGGATGACCGGCAACGATACAGAGCTTCCACTCCGCCCTTGACGACGCCGAGCATCGCAGCGTCAAGCGGGAGCAAGGCGCGCATGTCCGAGCACAAGGATGTGCGGGTTCGCGCCGGCCCGTTTGGCGCGAGAAGAGCAGGGAAGTTGAGGCAACATGACGTTGCCGAAACCGTCGTGCCGGGCGGTTGGCTTTGGTTACTTTCCCCGTAAGGAAAGTAACCCGCTCGCCTGGGAGGCGAGCGGAATCAAGGCATGGATGTCGCGCACTGCCCGTGGGAGTGAGTGAACCAGTGAGGCTCCATCGTTGGGCTTCACTGCGTTCAGCGCCAACCTACGCAAGAGCGAGCCGAGAGACGCCGCCTATGCCCGCCGGTAGTACCAGGCCGCGATCGCGAGCAGCACCAGCGGCGGAATCAGGTTCACGACGAGCGCCGAGGCACCGAACACCGTGCCGGTGCTCACCACCGCGCGCTCCAGGAAGTACCAGGCGATCGCGACGATCACGCCGAGGAACAGGCGCTTGCCAAGACCCCCCGAGCGCAATGCACCGAAGCCGAATGGCAGCGCGCACAGCACCAGCAGCAGGGTGTCGAAGGGGTAGAAGATGCGCGCCCACCAGGCGTCGAGGTATTCGCCCGGGTTCTGCCGGTTGGCGCGCAGGTAGGCGATGTTCAGGGACAGATCGTGCAGCGACAGGTATTCGGGGTGGATCACCGAGGCTTCGAGCACGGCGGGGTCGAGGCTGGTGTCCCACGCCTGGCGAGCACGGGTCGTGCTCACCGCCGCCGTCGGCGAGATGCGGGTGTCGCGGACGTCGTGGAGCACCCAGGATTTCCCCTCCCGGGTTGCCAGCTTTGCATGCCGGAACGAAGTCAGTTCGTTGGCGTCGTTGAAACCGAAAATCCGCACATCGGCGAGCTCGACTTCCGGCCGCCCGTGCACGACGTGCACCAGCGCCGCCTTGGCGTTGATGACGTCGTCGCCGTCGCGCGCCCAGCGGCCGCTGCCTGGCCGCAATTGCAACTGGCCGCCGTTGCGCTGCACCGGGAGGTCCTGCGCCCGCTGCTCGCCGGCGGGCGCCGCCGTCTCGCCCATCGCGAACACGCCGGCCATCAGCAGCGCGACCAGCCCGACCACCGAGAGGCTGATGCGCAGCTTCGACATTCCCGCGGCGCGCAGCGCGGTGAGCTCGCCGCTGGCGGCGAGTGCGCCGACGCCGACGAGGCTGCCGATCAGGGCCGCGAACACGAACCACTGGTAGGCGCGGCGCGGCACGGTCAGGAGGATGTACACCACCGCCTTGCCGAGCGTGTAGCCGCCGTGGCCGATGTCGCCGATCTGGTTGGCGAACTGGATAAAGGTATCGAGGCCGGTCAGCACCAGCCAGGTCAGGAGCAGTCCGCCGAGCACGGCGCCCGCGATCAGGCGGTCGGCGCGCTTGATCCGGACACGTTGCAGGAACCCGGCTTTCACGGTGCGGAGGCCGCCGCGTCACGCGGTTTTCGCGCCGCATATTGCCGTCCGAAGGACCACGCCGCGCCGAGGAACACCGGCACCAGGATCCACCACATCCCGGCCTCCGCGGGCAACTTGCCGCTCGCGATGAAGGAGCGCGCGAGGGTCATCAGGTTCATGATGACGAGGTAGGCGAGTACCGCGATCAGGATGCGTCCGACCGGCGAGGTGCGCGGCGCCTGCCGCGCCATCGGCAGCGCCAGCATCCCGAGCATCAGGAGGCCGAACGGGATCGCGATCCGCCATTGCAGCTCCGCGCGCGCCGCCGGGTCGTCGTCGCCGATCAGCGAGGCCGTGGTGCGCAGGCTCTCGGAATCGCCTGCGTCGCCCGCGTCCGCCGGCTGCGACAGCGCGATGTCGTTGCGCCGGAATTTCATCGTCCGCCAATTGTCCTGGTCGAGCCGGATGTCGTAACGATGGCCGTCGTGCAGCGCGACGTAGCGGTTGTCCTCCTGCCCTTCGTGGAAGAGGTCGCCGTGGTCCGCGGTGATCACGCTGATGCTGGTGGTGCCGTCCTTGCCGGTCTGCTCGCTCTCGACGAACAACTTGCCGAGCTTGGTGCCGTCCGGGCTCACGCTGCTCGCGAACAGGATGCCGCCGCGGCCCGGCAGGCTCGTGAACTGTCCCGCCTCGAGGCCGGCCGCGATCACCGAGCGGTTGGCTTCGGTGATTTCCGCGTTCGACGCGCGGGCGGCGAGCGGCCCGAGCCACAGCGACACCAGGGCCACCAGGATTGCGGTCCCGGTCGCGAACACGCCGGCGGGCTTCAGCAGGCCCGAGGGCCCGAACCCGGAAGCCGACAACACGTGCATCTCGCTGTCGCGGTACATCCGGCCGAGCGCGACCAGGATGCCGAGGAACATCGCCATCGGCAGCAGCGCCTGCAGGGTATCGACGAGGTTCAGCCCGAGCACCGTGAACATCACCGCCCCCGGAAGCCGTCCGGTCGCGACCTTGTTGACGATGTCCGCGAAGGTGCTGCCGGTAAAGATCACCAGCAGCACCACGACGGCCGCCAGGGTGCCGAACAGGAATTCGCGCAGAAGGTAGCGGTCGAGGATGGATAGACGCGGCATTGCGATTGTTCGAACCTGTCGCGGGATCGTCCCGGAACCAAGCGGCGCCCGGCCCGTCGCGCGGACGAGCGGGCGCGCATCCCGGGGAAACCGGACGGAAAACTGGAAGGTTATCCGAATGTTCCCTAGACTCAAGCGTTTTGCGGGCGCCAAGTGTAGCGGCGCGCATTCGCCCGCCCGGCCTTCCAGGGAGCAGCCATGACGCTTGAATTCAGCCTCGGTTCCGGCGCGGCCGACCGCGAAGACACAGCTTGTGCGGTCGTCGGCGTCTACGAGGAAGGTTTGTCGCCCGCCGCTGCCGTGATCGACGCCGCGAGCGGCGGTGTGATCGCGCGCCTCGGCGCGAGCCGGGATTTTTCCGGGAAGATCGGCAGCACGCTGGTGCTGCACGGCCTCGCGGGTGTCGCGGCGCCGCGGGTGGTGCTGGTGGGCCTCGGTGCCCGCGGCAAATTCGATGCGCGCGCGTACGAGCGCGCGTGCGGTGCGGCGGGCAAGGCACTGAAGCGGTTGCCGGTCGGGTCAGCGTGCGCGTGGCTGCCGGAGCTGGACGTCCCCGGCTGCGACGCCGACTGGCGCGTGCGCGCCTGCGCGCTGGCAATCGACCACGCCTGCTTTCGCTACACGGCGACACTCAAGCCCTCCGACCCCGAGGTGCCGAGGCTCGCGAAGCTGGTGCTCGTGGCCGGCAGCGAAGTGGCCCGCGGCCTCGAGGAGGCGCGCGCGATCGCCCGCGGCGTCGCGTTTGCGCGCGAACTGGGTTGCCTGCCGCCCAACCTGTGCACGCCCTCGCACGTTGCCGCGCAGGCGAAGACGATCGCCGACGGCCACGCCGAGTCGGTGACGCTGGAAGTGCTCGAACGTGCCGACATGGAAAGGCTTGGAATGGGCGCGTTGCTGGCGGTGGCGTCGGGCTCGGCTACTCCGCCCAAGCTGATCGTGCTCGAGTACCGGGGCGGCGCAGCGGACGCGAAGCCCTTTGCGCTGGTCGGCAAGGGCGTCACCTTCGACACCGGCGGCATGAACCTGAAACCCACGGGTTCCATGGAGGAGATGAAGTACGACATGTGCGGCGCAGCCGGGGTGCTCGGCGCGTTCCTCAGCGCCGTCGAAATGAAGCTGCCGCTCAACCTCGTGTGCGTGGTGCCTTCTGTCGAGAACATGCCCGACGGCGGCGGTTATCGTCCGAGCGACGTGCTGCACACCCACGCCGGTATCACCGTCGAGGTGCTGAACACCGACGCCGAAGGCCGGCTGATCCTGTGCGACGCGCTGTCCTACACCTGCAAGCGTTTCCAGCCGCAGGCGCTGGTGGATGCCGCGACCTTGACGGGCGCTTGCGTGATCGCGCTCGGCGCGCATGCCTCGGGCCTGTTCAGCGCGGACGATGGCCTGGCCGGCGCACTGCTCGCCGCCGGGGAGGCGAGCGGTGATCGCGCCTGGCGGCTGCCGCTGTGGAATGAATACCGCGAGCAACTGGAATCGGCGTTCGCCGACATCGCCAACGTCGGCGGCAAGAGCGCCGGCGCGGTCACCGCCGCGTTGTTCCTGTCGCGGTTCACCGAAGGAACGCCGTGGGCGCACCTCGACGTCGCCGGCACCGCGTGGATACCCGGTCGCAAGGGCTACGCGACCGGCCGGCCGGTGCCGTTGCTCGCGGAGTGGCTGATCCGGCGCAGCGCCGCCTAGGATTGCCAAGATCCTTTCGCGGCTGGGGATCAAGCGGCGGTGGCGACCGTTGCAGCTGCGGCGCAGCCGCATCGAGCACCGAATACGCTCCGGGTTGTAGCCGAGACGGAATACGCCTTGGGTTGCAGCTACGATGCCGCCGCGTCGAATACCGAATCCAGGGCTTCGCGCAAGGGGCCGGGCAAGACCGGCTTGCGCAGGAACCCGTTCATGCCGGCCGCGCGCGCGCGTTGTTCCTCGTCGCCGTGGGCGCTCGCCGTGAGTGCGAGGATCGGAATTGCGATACCGCGCTTTCGCAGCAACGCCGCGAGTTCGCAGCCATCCATCCCCGGCAGGTCGAAGTCGAACACCATCGCATCGAAGGTTCCGTTCGCCGCGATCTCGGCGAGTGCCGCCAGCGCCTGTGGGGCCACGGTCACGCGATAGCCGAAGGTCTCGATCAGGCCGCCGATCGCCTGTGCCGCGACCGGGTCATCTTCTACCAGCAGCACGTGCGGCGCCTGCGACGCCGGTCCGGCATGCCCGTCTCGGCCGCCGAGAGCGGTGGGCCCGCGCCGGATCGCAGCCGCGGTGGATGCGGGCTCCGCGGCCGGCGCCACGGACGGCAGCGGCAGCCGCACGCTGAAGGTGCTGCCGCGACCGGGCACGGACTGCACGCCGATGCGTCCGCCCATGAGATTCACGAGTTCGCGGCTGATCGCGAGGCCCAGCCCGCTGCCGCGTTGCAGGCGTCCCTCGTCGGCCTGTTCGAAGCGCTGGAAGACCCGCGCACATTCCTCGGGCGTCATGCCGCGGCCGTTGTCGATGACGCTGTACGCGATGCCGTCGCCGTCGCGTTCGAGCTTGAGGGTGACGCCACCGTGGGTGGTGAACTTGAAGGCGTTGTGGGCAAGGTTGAACAGGATCTGCTGGACCCGGAGCGCGTCGCCGCGTACCGCGCGCGGCACGTCGGGTGCGACCTCGACCCGTATGTACAGCCGTTTCTGCGCCGCGAGGCCTTGGTCGGCCTCCGCGACCTCGCGCAGGATCGCCGCCGGATCGAACGGCGCCGGCTTCAATTCCAGCCTGCCCGCCTCGATGCGCGCAACGTCGAGGGTGTCGTTCACCTGGCGCAGCAGCAGCGTGCCCGAGCGCCGGATCGCATCCGCGTACTGGTGCTGGCGCTCGTCAAGCGCGGTATGCAGCAGCAGCTCGGTCATGCCCAGCACCCCGGTGAGCGGGGTGCGGATTTCGTGCGCCATGTTGGCGAGGAACCGCGACTTCGCGGCGTTGGCCTGCTCGGCGATGCGCTGGCGTTCCTCGCTCAGCGCGAGCCGGTGGCGCTGGCGGATGCGCCGCCGCGCGGCCCACAGGACCCAGGCCGCGAGCAGGACCGTCGCCAGTGCATACGCGGCGAACGCCCACGGCGTTGCCCAGGGCGCCGCGGCGACATGCAACGTGATCGCTTCGATCGGGGCGCCCCACGGTCCGTCGCCGGTGCGCCCACTCACGAGCAGCCGGTAGTCGCCGGGGTCGAGCACGGAGAACTCGCGCACGTTGCGGTTGCCGGTTTCCACCCACCCCGGGTCGAAACCCTGGAGCCGGAACCGGTACTGGTTGTGCGGCGGATCGACGAACGACAGCACCTGCGCGGTGACCGTGAGATCGCGGTCGCGCCAGTCGAGATCGACCGGTTGCGTCGGGTCGAGCTGCTGGAGCGCGCCGTTCCGGTGCACGCTCACCGATTCGAGTGCCAGCGCGGGTGTTGCGGAATGCCGCGGCAATTCGTCGACGCGGATGCCGATCAATCCCGCGAGGCTGCCCGCGAACAACTGGCCGTCGCCCGCGCGCAGCAGCGCATCGCCGGTGAAATCCGTGCTGGCGAGGCCTTCCGCGGTGGCGAACGCGCGCAGGCGCCGCTGCTGCGGGCTGTACACCAGCAGACTGCGCGCGCCCAGCGCGAATACGCGGCCATCCGATCCGGTCTCCATCCCCGAGACCCCGGTATCGGGCCAACCTTCGTCATGTCCGATTTCCCGCACCAGCGTCGCACGACCGTCGTGCAGGCGATATTGCTGCAGGCGGTTCTCGCGCGCGATCCAGAGCGCGTCGCCCGGGCCGAATGCAAACGCGAACACCTTGCCGCGGGCGACGCCGGGCACGAACGCGAATCGCGCGGCGCCCGGCGGCAGGCGCGCGAGCCCGGCCTTGCTGGCAGCCCACAGGGAAGCGTCGGGCCCCTCGCGCAGCTGCACGATCTCCTGCGCGCCTTCGTCGGCCGCCGGGGGCGCGATCGGCCGGATGCCGAGGTCGCGCACGTCGACCCGGAATACGCCGGTCCCCACGCCCGCACACCAGACCGTCCCGTCCCGCGCCGCCAGCAGCCGCCAGATTCCGTGTCGCAGGCGCGGATCGCCTTTGGCGACCTGTTCCAGCTTGCGCCCGTTCCGCACGAACAGCCCGTCGCGGCTGCCGATCCACAAGCGGCCCGCCGCGTCTTCCGCGAGCGCCGACACCGACATCCGGGCGAGACCCGGAACCGCCACGTGCCGAACCGCGCCGCTGACCGGATCGATTCGGTCGAGCATGCGGGCGCCGCCGATCCACAAGGTGCCGTCGTCGGCCCGCGCGAGTGCACGGACGCGGTCGGTGGCGAGGCTGTCGGGATCGCCCGGGACATGGCGGAACATGCTGAAGGCGCGCCATTGCGGCGGCAGGTAGGCGAGCCCCCCATCGACCAGCGCGACCCACAGGCCGCCTTCGCGGTCACGGAACAGGTCGTCGGGGAGGTGGCCGGGCAGGCTGCCGGCGACGCCGGGGATCGGTGCCTCGCGGCGCTCCGTTCCATCGGCATCGACCCACACGAGGCCGCCGCGACGGGCGATCCAGAGGCCGCCGTTGCGCCCGCGCAGGCTGGCGAGTGCGCCCCCGGGCGATCCGATCAACGCGGCGTGCCCGTTTGCATCGACATGGAACAACCCGAGGCTGGTCGCTGCGTCCACGCCGTCGCCGGCAATGCGGATCTGCCAGACCGTCGCGCGCCCGCCGGGCCCGGGGAGGGCGACCCGATGGATGCGACCCCGGGCGTCCAGCCGGTCAAGGCCCGCATCGGTGCCGATCCACAATCCGCCGCCAGCCGCCGCGGCCAGCGCGGTGACGTTGTCGGAGGCGATGCTGGCGGGGTCGCCGTCGCGATGGCGAAAGTGGCCGAAGCTTCCTCCGCCGGGGTCGAGGCGGTCCAGACCCCCGGCATAGGTACCCACCCAGATCGTGCCCGCGCGGTCCTGGGCGAGCGCCATCACGTCATTGGCGGAGAGGCTTCCCGGGCGGTTCGGATCGTGCAGCCAGTGCCGGAAGCCGCCAGTCGCGGGTTCCCGAAGGTTGAGCCCGGTGCCTTCCCCGCCGACCCAGAGCCTGCCGCCGCGATCGACCAGCAGCGCCGAGACGTCGTCGGCCGGCAATGAGGCGGGTCGCGCCGGATCGTGGCGGAAGACCCGGAAGCCGCGGCTGTCGTAGCGCGCCAGCCCGTCGTGGGTGCCGATCCAGAGATAGCCGGCGTGGTCCTGGGTGACGCTGTAGACGCTCGCCGAGGGGAGTCCGTCGGCGACGCCGTAGGTGCGGAACACCGGCGTCGGCGGCACCCGCGCCGGTGCCGGTGGGGCGGGGTTGGCCAGGGCTCCGGCCAGCAGCAAGGCAGCCAGCATGTCGCGTCTCCCCCCTCAGGGCCGGCCTCCGATGATGCCGCAAAACCGTCCGGGATGCGCGTGGCACTCATTGCATGCGACCATGTTCGAGGAGGGCCTGTTGACGCTATGGCACGTGGCACAGCGCCTGGCCCCTGGAGGTGCGTATGCGCCGATGCCTGACTTCGCTGTGGTGGCTCTTGCTCCTCGCCGGCGGCATGGCGGCCGCGCACCCGCTCGACTACCGCATCGACACCGTGCATTCGCAGGTGCTGTTCAGCGCCGACCACGACGGCTATTCGCGTCCGGTCGGCAGGCTCGCGATCGCGCGCGGCTGGCTGCGTTTCGACCCGGACGACTGGAGCGCATCGAAGGTGGTGGCCGACATCGATCCCGGCTCGGCGGACCTCGGCGACAAGGGCTGGGATGGCGCGGTCACCGGACACAACTTCCTGGATGCCGCAAAATTTCCCTCGGCGCACTTCCGGAGCACCGCGGTGCGCAAGACCGGCGAGCACAGCGGAACGGTCGAGGGTGAGCTCACGCTGCGCGGCGTCACCTTGCCGGTGACGGTGGATTTCACCGTCAACCGCGTCGGCATGACACTGTTCGGATTCGAGACGATCGCGGGGTTTTCAGGCCGGGCGAAGCTCGACCGCACCCGCTTCGGGATGACCGCGTTCCCGAAGGCGGTCGGCACGGAGATCACGGTCCGCCTCGAGATCGAGGGCAAGCTGGACCGCACCGCCGAGGACGACTATCGACGAGCCGCGCGCAAGGCGGCGGCGGAGAAGGCGCGTGCGCCTGCGCAGCACTGAAGCCGGCTGGGGCGTGCTGCTGCGCACGTTCCATTGGCTGATCGCGGCGCTCATCCTCGCGCAGGCGGTGATTGGCCTCAGCATGGTGCCGATGGGCGTGACGCCCGCCAAGGTACGCGTGTTCGCGCTGCACAAGTCGATCGGCATGACCATCCTTGCGCTGGCATTGCTGCGGATCGCATGGCGGATGGGCGAAAAGCGGCCCGTCGATCCTGCCGGTATGCCGCGTTGGCAGCGTGGCGCCGCGCGCGCCGTGCACCTCACGCTGTACTTCCTGATCCTCGCGATCCCGCTCTCGGGCTGGTGGTTCAACTCGGCCTCCAATGCGCCGCTCGCGTGGTTCGGGCTCTTCCCGATCCCGAGCCTCACCGGCGGTTACGATCCGGTCTGGAAACCACGTGCGCTGCTCACGCACCAGATGTTGTTCTGGGTACTGGTCGCGCTGCTGGTGGCGCACGTCGGTGCCGCACTTTGGCACCACTTCGTGCAGCGCGATGACGTGCTGCGACGCATGCTGGTCGGCTCGCGCGAGAGAAACGGAGGCGGATGATGAAGGTTGCCCTCGGATGGTTGTGCACGGCCGCTGTGGTCTGTTTTGCCGCCCCCGCCCTGGCGAAGACCTGGCAGGTGGACGCCGCGCGCAGCGCCCTGACGTTCACCAACGCCTACCAGGGCGTGCCCTACACAGGGCAATTCCGGCGCTTTACCGCGGTGATCGACTACGACCCGAAAGATCTCGCGCACGCGAAGTTCGAGGTCACGGTCGACATCACCAGCCTCGACACGCAAAACGCCGAACGCGACCACACCGCGCTCGGTGCGGATTTCTTCGACACCACGAAATTTCCGCGCGCGTATTTCGTCACCACTTCGTTCCACCAGGCGGCGAACGGCAAGATCGTGGCCGACGGCACGCTCACCCTGCGCGGCATCAGCAAGCCGGTCATGCTCGACGTTGCGTTCTCTCCGCAGGGCGGCGCCGCGACGCTGGACGTGACGGCCCGTCTGAAACGCCTCGATTTCGGGATCGGTGCAGGCCAGTGGGCCGACCCGTCCATGATCGGCAATGACGTCACCGTGCACGGGCACCTGCTGTTGCACCGCTGACATTCTTGACGCGGGTACAAGCGCCTGAACCGGCATTGATCCCCGTTCAACCGGGTGGGGCGGGCATCGCCCGCCGATCAGATTGCCGCCGGGGAGTGTCCGCCCTACCGGCCAAGAAAACGGCGCAATGCGTCCGCGTCGAACGGCCAGTCGAGTTCCCGGCCCGATGCCGCATCGTGCAGTACCGGCACGCGGACGCCGTAGCGGGCTTCGAGGTCCGCGTCGCCGTCGATCCATATGCTCTCGAATTCGGGCGCGCGCACCGAGGACAGCAGCGCGACGGCTTCGTCGCACAGCTTGCAGTCGTCGCGTTGGTAAAGGATGAGCATGCTCGAGTCAAAAGCGGGGATTGGGGGCGGTAGTGGGGGCGCAATCGCACGAAGTCATGGAAGTCGTGGCGGCCTTCGCCTGAAAGCTTGCGTGAGCGCAAAATTCTGCGCCACCGCTGCCCGTCTCCCATCCCGGCTTTTGCCGCGCCAAGCGTAGAATAGCCGCTTCGTTTCCGGTGTTTCCGCAAATGGCAGTAAGCGTCTTCGACATCTTCAAGATCGGCATCGGCCCTTCGTCCTCGCACACCATCGGGCCGATGCGCGCGGCGGCGCGCTTCGTCGAGCGCTGGCTGGCGGAAACGGGCGACCTCGATCGCACCACGCGCGTGACGGTGGAGTTGCACGGCTCGCTCGCGATGACCGGGCGTGGCCACGGCACCGACAAGGCCGTCCTCTGCGGACTGGAAGGCAACTGGCCGGACCGGATCGACCCCGACGCGATTCCCCCGCTGCTGGAACGGATTCGCGCCGCCAAGCGCATCCGCTTGAACGGCACGCACGAGATCGCCTTCGACGAGAAGACCGATCTCCTCTGGAACAAGCGCCAGAAGCTTCCGTACCACGTGAACGGCATGCGCTACAGCGCGTTCGACGCGGAAGGCAATCTGATCGTCGCCCGCGATTACTACTCGGTCGGCGGCGGTTTCGTGGTCAACGCGGACGAGGCCGCGGCCGATCGCATCATCGCCGATACCACGCCGCTGCCGTTTCCGTTCCATTCCGGCGACGAATTGATGGCGTTGTGCGACCGTCACGGCATGAGCATCGCGCAACTGATGCTGGAAAACGAAAAAGCCTGGCGTAGCGAGGACGAGATTCGGGCGGGACTACTGGAAATCTGGAGGGCCATGCAGGATTGCGTCGCGCGCGGCCTGCGCTCAGCCGGCGAGCTGCCCGGTGGATTGCACGTGAAGCGCCGCGCACCGGCCATGTACACCGATTTGAAGGAACGTCCCGAAGCCGCGCTCAAGGATCCGTTGACGGTGCTGGACTGGGTGAACCTGTACGCGCTCGCCGTCAACGAGGAAAACGCCGCCGGCGGGCGCGTGGTGACGGCGCCGACCAACGGCGCGGCCGGCATCGTGCCCGCGGTGTTGCACTACTACGACCGATTCTGTCCGAAATCGAACGAACGGGGCGTCATCGACTTCCTGCTTACCGCCGGTGCGATCGGCATCCTCTACAAGGAAAACGCGTCGATCAGCGGCGCCGAAGTCGGGTGCCAGGGCGAGGTCGGCGTCGCCTGTTCGATGGCCGGCGGAGCGCTGGTCGCGGCACTCGGCGGCACCCACCACCAGGTCGAGAACGCCGCCGAGATCGGCATGGAGCACAACCTCGGGCTCACCTGCGACCCGATCGGCGGCCTGGTGCAGATCCCATGCATCGAGCGCAATGCGATGGGGTCCGTCAAGGCGATCAACGCCCAGCGCATGGCGATGAAGAGCGACGGCAAGCACCGCGTGTCGCTCGACAAGGTCATCAAGACCATGCGCGATACGGGTCGTGACATGAAGGACAAGTACAAAGAGACGAGTCGCGGTGGCCTTGCCGTGAACGTCGTGGAGTGTTGATCGAGGCGTGCAAGCAGCCATCCATGGAGCGTGGCGCCCGCCCGGACATCCTTGTCCGGGTCGCGACATGAAGGACGAGTGCAAGGCAACGTGCCGGGGCGGGCGAGTGACGGCGCATCGATGGCCTGGCCCCTCTTGACGGGGCGTCAGCGTTTCTTGCCGGGCGGTTCTTAGAAGCACAGGGCGGATTGGCTCCGGAAAGCTGAGGCTTTCCTCTCAAATGTTCAGTGATGCTGAACGGGTGGTCGCGCCGGCTTGACCTCGGGCGACGTACGGCGTGAAGTGGACGGGCCACCAAAGCGGTGGTTCGTGCGGACCCGCTGTCGGCGGGGCTCGCGGTCCTTTTCACGGCACAAGGAGGTTTCCATGCACCGCACCCATCCGTGGACGGCGTTCGCCGTCGCCGTATTGCTGGCAGGCGCGGCACCTTTGGCGCTCGCCCAGACCAATCCCGCCAGCCAGGAGCATCCGCAGTCAGGCGCGGTGACGCACACGCCGCCGTTCCAGACCCCGCCGCCGCAGGACCAGACCCAACCCCAGAATCCGGATCAGACGTCGATGCCGCCGCGGACTTCCCAGGCCCAGCCGGGTCAGGAGATGGGCCGACACGACATGCGCGGCACCGTCGAGTCGGTGAGCCCGGATGGAATGGTCGAGGTCCGCACCTCCGAAGGGAGCTTGAAGGTCCATTTCCCCCAGGCCAGCCAGCACCTGAAGAAGGGCGACACGATCACCCTGCATCTGTCCTATACGGTGGACGAGACTTCCGACGGGTCGATGTAGCAGTCCACCGCCCGGACCCGCCCGCCTGCCCGTGACCCGGCTGTTTCGGCTCCCGGCGGCGGTGCGCCGCGGCCCGTCCCCGGGCCGTCGCCGGGCGGCGCAATGGCTTTCACCGGTAGTTTGAAGCAGATGCTCGCAATGGTCGGGCGGGTGTGCTACCAATGGCGTTTCGGCGAGCGACCCTGCGCAACACCCCGATGGCGGCCCTGCCCCAGCCTGATGCCCAACCGTCCCGAGCGGCGGCGGTCGACGCCGAAAGGCGGGTATGCACACTGCTGGCCGAACGCGGGCGGGTGAAGCAGGAGGACGTCGCGCGCGCCGAGCGGCTGCTCGCGGAGGCGCCCGAAACCAGTCTCACCGCGCTGCTCGTACGGCTGGGGCTGGTGTCGGAGCGCGACCTCGCCGAGGCCTGGTCGGAAACCCTGCGCCTGCCGCTGCTGTCGGTGAGGGACGCACCGGACGCGCCGCCGGAGGTTGGCCTCGGTGTCCGTTTCATGAAGCAGTACCACGCGGTGCCGGTCGGCGAGCAGGGCACCACCCTGCAGCTGGCGACCGCCGATCCGGGGGACGCGTACATTCCGCAGGCGGTGCAGCTGGCGACGGGGCGTCCGGTCGCGCTGGTCGTCGCGCTCCGCTCGGAGATCGATGACCTGATCGAGCGCTGGTACGGCGCCGGCCGCACTGCGCTCGGCACCATCGCCGAAGGCCTGGCGGGCGAGGGCGTCGCGGGGCCCGGCGATGACGACATCGAACACCTGCGCGATCTCGCGTCGGAAGCGCCGGTGATCCGGCTGGTCAATTTGCTGATCCAGCGCGCGGTGGAAGCGCGCGCATCCGACATCCACATCGAGCCATTCGAGAACCGCCTGAAGGTACGCTACCGGATCGACGGCGTGCTGCACGAAGTGGAGGCGCCGCCCGCGCGCTCCACCGCCGCGGTGATTTCGCGCATCAAGATCATGGCGCGCATGAATATCGCCGAGCGCCGCCTGCCGCAGGATGGCCGCATCATGCTGCGGGTGCAGGGCAAGGAGCTCGACCTGCGCGTGTCGGCCATTCCGACTGCCTTCGGCGAATCAGTGGTGATGCGCATCCTCGACCGCGGCAGCGTGGTGCTGGATTTCGAGTCGCTGGGTTTCGACGAGTCCACGTTGCCGCCGTTCCTGCACGTCCTCGGGCAGCCGCACGGCATCCTCCTCGTGACCGGTCCGACCGGCTCCGGCAAGACCACAACCTTGTATACCGCGCTGTCGCGCATCAACACGCCCGACCGCAAGATCATCACGGTCGAGGACCCGGTGGAATACCAGATCGAAGGCATCAACCAGATGCAGGTGAAGCCCGCGATCGGGCTTGATTTCGCCGGCGCCTTGCGCTCGATCGTGCGCCAGGACCCCGACGTCATCATGATCGGTGAGATGCGCGACCTCGAGACCTGCCGGATCGCGATCCAGTCCGCGCTGACGGGCCATCTCGTGCTTTCCACCCTGCACACCAATTCCGCCGCGGGCGGCCTGACCCGGTTGCTCGACATGGGCGTCGAGGATTATCTGCTCGCCTCGACCGTGAACTCGATCGTCGCCCAGCGGCTGGTCCGCAGGCTCGATCCCGCGACCGCCGAACCCTACGAACCGCTGCCGGAACTGGTCGCCGAACTCGGGCTGGACAAGCTCACCGCCCGGCGCCCGATCCGGCTGTACCGTCCCGCCCCCTCGCCGGACAATCCGAGCGGCTATCGCGGGCGGCTCGCGATCATCGAACAGTTGACGATGAACGATGCGTTGCGGCGGCTCCTGATGCAACACGCGGGCGCCGGGGATATCGAACGCGCCGCACGCGAGGCCGGCATGCGAACGATGCATGAGGATGGCCTCCGCAAGGCGCTGGCGGGATTGACGACCATCGAAGAGGTGCTGCGTGTTACGCAGGAAGCCTGACCAGCGAGGGAGCAAGGAGCAGGGAGCAGGGGAAAAGCTGGTCTCTCTTCGTGAGCGCATCACGCTCGACGGTTCCGACCCGTGGCGGCTTCTGCTCTGCCCGGCTCCCTTGGCCCTGCTCCCTGCATCCTGATGGCCTCCTTCCGCTACAAGGCCGTCACGCCCGCCGGCGAAACCGTCGAAGGCCGGATGGAAGCCGACAGCCTGGACCACGTGATCGCACGCCTGCAGGAGCAGGGCAACGTGCCGCTGGAAGCGCGCGATGCCGCGGGCGGCGGCGCGCTGTTCGGCGGCCTGCGCCGGAAGCCGCTCGCGGGGGCGGCGCTGGTCGCGTTCACCGAACAGCTCGGGATCCTGCTGCACGCGGGCCTGCCGCTCGACCGCTCGCTGCAGATGCTGCTGGAACTGCCGGAGGGCGAGCGCGCCCGGCGCGTGGTGGAGCGGATCCGCGATCGCGTGCGCGGCGGTTCGTCGTTGTCGCGCGCGATGGAAGAGGAACATGGATTGTTCCCGAAACTGTACTTGAGCATGGTGCGGGCCGGCGAAGCCAGCGGCGCCCTCGACGCGGCGCTCGCGCGCCTGGCCGATTACCTCGCGCGCGCGCGCAAGCTGCGCGACAGCGTGGTCGGCGCGCTGGTGTATCCCGCGTTCCTGCTGTTCGGCGTACTCGGTTCGCTGGTGCTGCTGCTGGCATTCGTGCTGCCGCAGTTCGTGCCGATTTTCCACGACATGGGCGTGCCGATACCGCTGGTCACCCGGGTGCTGATGGCGATCGGGTCGTTCCTGCATGACTGGGGCCTGCTGCTGCTGGCCGCCCTGGTCGTCCTCGGCCTGTGGATGGCCGCACGCATGCGCGATCCCGACCGGCGGCGCGGATTCGACGCCCGCCTGCTGCGATTGCGCCTTCTCGGACCGCTGCTCCTGAAGGTGGACACCGCGCGGCTGATGCGCACGCTCGGCTCGTTGCTGAAGAACGGCGTGTCGCTGCTGGCGGCGCTCGGCATCGCACGGCGGGTGGTTTCCAACCGCGAGCTGTCGGAGGCGCTGGTGCCCGCGGTCGAGGCGGTCAAGGGTGGCGATTCGCTCTCGCACGCGCTGGCCGCGCATACCGGTTTTCCGCGGCTGGCGATCCAGATCACCGCGGTGGGCGAGGAGTCAGGGACCCTCGATACCATGCTGCTGCGCGCGGCCGACACTTACGACGGCGAGGTGAAATCCGCGATCGACAAGATGCTTGCGGCGCTGGTGCCCATCCTCACCATCGTGATGGCTCTGCTGGTGGCCGGCATCATGCTTTCCATCCTGCTGCCGCTCTTGAGCCTCACGGGGAGCATTCAATGATCCGATTCGGAAACGTACCCATGAAGGGTGTCGACAATCGGGAGCGGGTGGCAGGGAGCAGGGGAGGGGCCAATCCGGGTCACCGTTTTTCCCTGCGCCCTCGCCCCTGCTCCCTGCTGTCGAGAGGCTTCACCCTGCTCGAAATGCTCGCGGTCATCGTGCTGCTCGGGATCGTCGGCGTGATCGTGGCGCGTTCGGTCGCCGGGCGCGTGGATACCGGCAAGTGGGACGCCGGCAAGATCGGCGTCACCAAGCTCGACCAGGACGTGCAGGCCTACGCGCTCGACAACGGTTCACCGCCGAAATCGGTGGACGATCTGATCACCAAACCGCCCGAGGCGCCGTCATGGAACGGCCCGTACGCCAAGCCTGCGGACCTCAGGGATCCGTTCGGGCACCTATACGGTTATATCGAGCCGGGCAAGCACGGCCAGTACGACATCGTCTTCTACGGCCGCGATGGCAAGCCCGGCGGCGAGGGCGTCGATCGTGACTACGGCAATTGGCAATAAAGCAGGGAACAGGGAACAGGGAGCAGGGAGCAGGGAAGATCAACCACGCAAGCTGTGCGGCTTGCGGGCGCGAACGGCGAGCCGCCGTTTCTCATCGGACAGCCACGAGGATGCGGCTGGTTTTCCCCTGCCCCCTGCCCGCTGCTCCCTGCGTTCAAGCGGCTTCACCCTCATCGAAATGCTGGCGGTGATCGCGTTGATCGCGCTCGCCGTCACGGTCACCGCGGTTTCGCTGCACCGCGACGGTCGCGGACAACTGGATGCGGCCGCGCAACGGGTGGCGGCGGGGCTTCGCGACACCCGCACCCGCGCAATGGCAACCAGTCGCCCGCAGGCGTTCACCGTTGACCTGCGGGGCCACACTTTCGCCGCGCCCGGCCGCGCGCCGCGCCGCTTGCCTGCGGACGCGGCGGTGCGGGTCACATCCGCCGCCGAAAACATCACACAGGCGGGCACCGCGCGCATCCGCTTTTTCCCGGACGGAAGTTCCAGCGGCGGCCGAATCGTGCTGGGCGGCGGGCGCCACAGCGCAGTGGTCGCGGTCGACTGGTTGACCGGCGCGGTGACGGTGAACGAAAACGGGGAGCAGGGAGCAGGGAAGAGGCCGGGACGATGAGCCGCGAAATTACGCCAAGCCAGCAGGTGTCACCCATTCCGATCGGCCGGCAATCGATGCGGAGCGGTTTTTCCCGGCTCGCCGCCCCCCCCTGCTCCCTGCGCAGCAGCGGGTTCACGCTGCTCGAAGTCTTGGCTGCGGTCGCGCTGCTGGCGATCGCCTTCGCGATCGGCTTGGGCGCGCTCGGCAAGTCTGCCCAGAACGCCGGTCGCAGCGCCGCACTCGATATCGCGGTCGAGCACGCCCAGGAGCTGCTGGCCGAACAGGGGCTGACGACGCCGCTCCAGGAGGGGACGCTGTCGGGAGCCTTTGCTGACGGCATGCACTGGACCCTGAAGATCCACTCGTTGCCCCGACCTGCGCCTCTGGTGCGCGGCGGCGCGGCGCTGCAGCAGCAGGGCGCGCTGCTGGCACAGGCTCCCACGGTCGCTCTTTACCAGCTGGATGTCGCGGTGCGGTACGGCGCGGGTCGTGTCCTTCGGCTGGCGACGCAGCGCGCGCAGGCCGTGCCGTCAGGCGACAACGGGGGATAGGGATCGGAACCCGCGCAGATGCACGAATTGCCGACATCGCCAAGTGCCCCGGTCCGGTGCGTGCGCAACCGGCGGCGGGTTTTTGCCCGGTCGCCGGTTCCCGGTCCCAGGTCCCGGCACAGGCACTTCGGGGGCTTCACCTTGCTCGAAATCCTGCTGGCGCTCGCGCTGATGGCCCTCGTGATGCTCGGTGTGTGGGGCGCGCTCGCCGGAGCGACGAGGGTGACGCGCTCCGCCGACACGCTGATGGCGCGCAGCGAGAACGTTCGGACCGTGCAGCAGTTCCTGCGCCGCCACGTCGCCGCTGCCGGAATGATGCCGTGGACCGAGCGCGACGGCTCGCGTCCCCGTGTATTCGAGGGCCATGCGGCGTCCATGCAGTACGTCGCGCCGCTGCCCATGCAGTCGGGCCACGCGGGTTTGTACCTGCAGACGCTGAGCGTCCAGAAGAACCCCACGGGTGGCATGGCGCTGCGACTCGAATACCGGCCCTATACCGGCAACCTGCCGGCGGACGGCGAACCGGTCGGCCATGTGCTGCTCACCGGTCTCGCCGGCGGCAGGTTCCAGTATCTCGCCGCGGCGGCTTTCGGAAGGCCGGCCCGTTGGCGCGATGACTGGACGGCATTGAACGGATTGCCGCTGGCGGTGCGGATCCACCTCGAGCCGGCCTGGCGCGCGCGGGTGTCGTTTCCCGACCTCGTGATCCCGTTGCACGATGGCGAAGGCTTCGGCACCCAGTTGGCGGGTGCCCCATGAAAACCCGCGAGCGAGGCGTGGCGCTGCTGCTGGTGCTGTGGGCCACGATGTTGCTGGCCGCCTTGCTGGTCGGTGTCGCGGCGGCATCGCGCAGCCACAGCGAGGCGGCGCTGTATGGCGCGGAGCAGGTCCGCGCGGAACTCGCGGCGCAAGCCGGCATCGCCCACGCGGTCGCGGGCCTGCGCGCGCTGGATCTCGGCGCACAGTGGGTGCCGGATGGCCGTCCCTACCACTTTGCGTTCGACGGCGCACAGGTGAACGTGGCAGTGGTCGACGTCGCGGGCCAGATCGATCTCAACGCCAGCCAGCCGGAACTGTTGCGTGGCCTGTTCGAAGCTGCCGGGGCCGATGGCGGGCGCGCGGACGAACTCGCCAGCGCGATCGCCGCCTGGCGCGGTATCCCCGGCCCCGCGGCGGCCCTCCCCGGGACCCGGCGATCACGACCGGCAGCGGGGGAGGTCCACGGCCCGTTCCGTTCGATCGACCAACTGGCGCGCCTGCCCGGCATGGACAGGTCCCTCTATGAAAGGGTGGCACCGGCGGTGACGGTGTTTTCCGGCCGCAACTTCCCGGATGGCTCCTATGCCGGTCCGCTGGTGCTGGCTGCGCTGCGCGGCGTCGGCAAGAGCGAGGCCGGATCGCTGGTCGCGGCGCGACGCCTGCGCCCGGCGCAGCGTGGCGCCGGCAACGGCAGGGCGCTCGGCGCGGTCGCCAACGGCCCGCTCATCGCCGGCTATGGCGGTGTGGTCCAACGGGTGTTCAGCACCGCCGTGATGCCGGACGGCACCCGCGTCGGGTTGGACGTCACGCTGCGGATGGCATTGACCGGCGGCCGGCTGCGGCCCTACAAAGTCTTGGACTGGCGCACCGATTCCACTCCGACACAGTGAAATAATTCATTCATGGTGATGGCAGGCGCAAAACCCCTTGAGCGCACGAAAGTCGCATGGCGGCGTTCGCCGCTGCCGGCGTTCCTGCGCTGGTGGGGTGGCGAATTGACCGCGATGCTGCCGGGGCGGCTGCGCGAGTGGGTACGCCGCGGTCCGGAAGTGTTGTGGCTGGCCGCGGACGGGGATCGGATCACGGTGCGCCGCGCGCGCACCCGCACCACACTCGCGAACATGTCGATCAAGCTCCCGCGCGACGTCCAACGCGAGGAATTCGTGCGGGTCTGCAGCGGCATCGACCGGGCCGATCGCCGGCTGCTGCTGGTGGTGCCCGCGGCCGAGGTGCTTGTGCGGCGGTTGGTGCTCCCGGCCGCGGCCACAGTGGATCCCCGCCGGGTAGCGGGATACGAACTCGACCGCCAGACGCCTTTCCAGCCCGAGCAGGTCTACTACGACGTGCGGGTCAGCGGCGACGCGGCGCCCGCGGGCCAGGTGGCGCTGGATCTGTACGTCGCGCCGAGGGCCGGGCTCGACCCGGTGCTGGAACGCTTCGCCACGATCGGCGCGCATCCGGATGGCGTCGACGTGCAGCGCCCGGATGGCACGCTTGCCGGCGTCGACCTGTTGCCCCCGGCACGGCGACCGCGGCGGACGTTCAAGCACCGGCGCGCGAACTGGATTCTCGCCGTCGTGTGCGTGCTGCTCGCGGTGCTCGTGCTGTCGCAATGGCTGGACAACCGTCGCCAGGCCCTCGCGAAGATGGAAACGGACGTCGAGGCGTTGCGCGCAAAGGCGAGCCAGTCCGACCAGTTGCGCGGGCAGCTCACGGGTGCGCTGGCGGCGTCGAAGTTCCTGGTCAAGCGCAAGGCGGACCGTCCTTCCGCGCTCGCGGTCCTCGACGACCTGACCGGGCGCCTGCCAGCCACGGCCTGGCTGGACAGCCTGACGCTCGACGATTCCGGTGGCCTCGACATCAGGGGCGAGGCAGACAAGGCCGCGGCGCTGGTCGACAAGCTCGCCAGCTCCCCGATCCTGCAGGAACCGAAGCTCCAGGGCGTGATCCAGCCGGACCCCGCGACCGGGAAGGAACGCTTCGAACTGGTGGCGCGGGTGCGCCGCCACGGAATACGCGATGCGCAGTGACGTGCGACGATCCGGCCCGCAGCGACTGACGCCCGCGCAGTCGCGATTGGCCGCCGTCGTGCTGACGCTGGCGGCGTTGGCGGTGGCGTACTTCCTGCTGTTGCACTGGTGGTTCGTCGCGCCGCTGATGAGCATCGATGGCCGGATGGACGATCTCCAGGCGATCCATGCGAAATACGCGGCCGCGGTCGCCGAACAGCCGCGGCTGGCCAAGCGGGTGGCGAGCCTGGAGCGCGGCGGCGCCACGGTCGGCGCATTCCTCTACGCCGACGACCCCAGTGCGGCCGCGGCCGGGCTGATCCAGCGCGCCACCGACGTGGTGGCCGCGCACGCCCACGACGGCGCCGGCTGCAGCATGCCGTCCAAGATGCCGATCGAACAGGACCGTACCAACGAAGCCGTGCGGCGGGTCAGCGTCAGCATCACCCTGGACTGCGGGATGCAGCCATTGGCGGCGGTATTGCACGATTTCGACCGCGGGCTCCCGTACGTGTTCGTCGACAACCTCGCGATTGCACGATCACAGGATGGGCGGCTGCAGGCGCAACTGACCTTGTCCGGCTACCTGCGGCCGGCCTCACCGTGAACGCCGCCGATCGCCGCCGCCTGACCCCGGTCGCCGCCATCGCGGCGGTGGTCCTCGCCGCGCTGCTGATCGCCCTGTGGGCCGGCGTAGGCAGCGGCGTGCATTGGCACGACGCGTCGATGCCCGCAGCGCTGCCGCGGACCGAAGCCGCCACGAAACCTCCGGACGTCGCGCCTCTCGACCAGTACCGGGAAGTCTGGCAGCACCCGCTGTTCAGTCCGACCCGGAGCCCCGAAGCTGCCGGCGGCGGCGGGAGCGAATCGTCGGGCGACCTTCAGTTGACCGGTGTCATCCTGTTGCCCGGCCTCAAGATGGCGATCGTGCACGATGACACCACCGGCAAGGATTACCGCCTCATCGCGGGGCAGCCTTCCCGGCACGGGCCGGTGCTGGTCGCCCTGCATCCGCGCAGCGCGGTGGTGGAAGTGGCCGGCACGCGCCGGCATCTCACGTTGCAGCCGGGATCGCCGGAAGGCGCGGGAGCCGGCACTGACCAATCCAGTCCACCGGCGGTGGACGACGACACGCAACCGGCGCCGGAAGCGAGCTTCGGCCAGGGCGCATCTGCTACCGTCACCCGCCATGTCGCAGGGGATCCGGCCGCTGCCGTTTCGGCCGAGGCCCGCGCCCGTATCCTGAGGGCGCGGATCGAAATGCGCCGACGCCAGGCGCCACAGGGTAGTGGTAGCTGAGGGCAGCCGACCTTCCGGTCGCAAGCCCTCGTGGAGATCATCACGTGTACATGAAGCTTCCCACTCCTGGAATCCTGTGCGCCGTCGCGTTGCTTGCGGGCTGCGCGCCGCAGGTGCGCCGCGATCACGACTACAGCCTCCAGCGCGAGGCCATCGCCGGCACCCACAAGCCGGTGCCGAAGGCGCTCGACGTGGGTTCGGCCGAGCAGACCGAGCCGCTCGCCGCCGGCGCGCAGCCCGAGACCCGCTACGGCACCGGCGTGTTCATCAACCCGGTCGCGCCCGCGGCCCAGGCTCCCTCCGGCGGCACCAACCAGGGGGGCACGATCACCTTCAATTTCGACAACCAGCCAGTGCAGGCGGCGGTCAAGGCGATCCTCGGCGACGTACTGCACGCGAACTACGCGATCTCGCCCCAGGTCAAGGGCACCGTGACCTTTGCCACCTCGCAGCCGGTCCGCGAGGACGAGGTATTGCCCATCCTCCAGATGCTGCTGTCCTGGACCGGCAATGCACTGGTGCGACAGGGTGGCGGATACCTGGTGGTGCCGGTCGAAGAGGCTGCGCCCGGAACGCTGGTGCCGGGCTTTTCCGCGGTGTCTCCGGGCGCCGGCTATGCGGCGCAGTTGTTCCCGCTGCATTACGTTTCGGCCGAGGCGATGCAAAAGCTGCTGAAGCCATTCGCCGATCCCAAGGCGTTCCTGCTGGTCGATCCGGTGCGCAACCTGCTGGTGATGGGCGGCACCCCGGCCGAGCTCGCCAATTACCAGCGCATCGTCCACACCTTCGACGTCGACTGGCTGCGCGGGATGTCGGTGGCCGTGATCCCGCTGCAACACGTGCAGGCCGAGGACCTTGTCGCCCAGTTGCAGACCCTCTTCACCGAGCAAGGCGGCGAGAAGGGCCAGAAGATGTCCAGCCTGGTCCGCCTCCTGCCGCTCAAGCACAGCAACAGCCTGGTGGTCATCACCGCGCAACCGTCCTACATCGACGAGGTGCGCAAGCTGGTCACGACGATCGACAACGGCGCCGGCAATTCATCGGGGCTGTACGTGTACAACGTGCTCGACGTGAAGGCCTCGGATCTCGCCCGGCACCTCAACGAGTTGTTCGGCAACAGCCTGGGCGGTGGGGCCGGGTACGCGGCGGGCGCGGTGGCGCCGGGCTTCTCGCCGCTGGAGCAGGCGGCGCCCGGCTCGCTCGGTTCGCAGCAGGGCTTCGGCACCTTCACGCCCGACAGCACCTTCGGGAGCAACCAGGCGGGTGGCGACGAGTTCGGCAGCGGCGGGGTGGGTGGGGGCATGATCAGCGGTGCAACCCAGGGCCGCCGGCAGCAGCAATCCGGGCAGGGCACCGTGGCGTTCACCACCAGCGAGGGGGTGCGGATCGCGGCAGTCAACGAGAACAACCAGTTGCTGATCCGGGCTACGCCCGGCCAATGGGAGAACCTGTTGCCGGTGATCGAGCGGCTCGACGAGAAGCCGCTGCAGGTGCAGATCGAGACCAGGGTGCTCGAGGTAACCCTGCAGGGCGCCTTCCAGTTCGGGGTGCAGTATTACCTCGGCGGATTGATCGGCACCCAGCCGGGTTCGCCGCCCTTCACGGACGAATCCTTCCTCCGCCACCAGGGCGCCGCCGGGTTCGGTGGCGTCCAGTACCAGCCGAACAGCGACACGCTGTTCTATTCGTTCGCGGGCAATCGCCTGCAGTTCGCGATCCGCGCGATGGAATCGAGTGGCGACGCCAAGATCCTGTCGGCGCCCTCCACGGTGGTGCTCAACAACCAGGAAACCACCTTCAAGGTGGGCGAGAAGATCCCGGTGGTGCAGACCTACTACACGCCGGGACTTGGCACGAGCTCGGCGACCGGCAACTACAACGTGGGCCAGGTCCAGTACATCGATACCGGCGTGCTGCTGGACGTGGTCCCGCGCGTCAGCCCGGGCGGGCTGGTGTACATGGACATCCAGCAGATCGTCAGCAAGCCGACCACCAAGGACCAGTACGGCAACTTCACCATCGCCAACCGTGCGCTCTCGACCGAGGTCGCGGTGCAGAGCGGCCAGACCGTGCTGCTCGGCGGACTGATCCAGCAGACCGACACGGTCAGCGACAACGGCGTGCCCTTCCTCAGCCGGATCCCGGTGCTCGGGCACCTGTTCGGCCGGACCGACCGCAGCAAGACCCGCAGCGAACTGATCGTGCTGATCACCCCGCGCATCATCCGCAATCCCGAGGATGCGCGCCGCGTCACCGACGAATACCAGACCCAGTTCGAGTCGCTGAAGCCGATCCTGCCGAAGCACGCTGCGTCCGCGCCGGGCCCCGACGAGGGCGTGCCCGCAGCGCGCGAACCTGCCCCCGCCCCCGCCCCCGACGTTCCGCAACCCGCGGTCAGCGGGCCGACGGGAAGCGCCGCCGCAGCGGTGCAGCCGGGAGGCTGGGCGGTGCAGGTCGCTTCGTTCACGGATGACGCGGCTGCCGAGCGGCTGCGGACGCGGCTGCAGCAGCTCGGCTACGCTGGCTTCGTGGAAAGCGGACGGTCCGGGGGAGGGGCGCCGTGGCGGGTGTACGCGGGCCCGGTGGTGAGCCGGGCCGCTGCCGAGCGGCTGCGCGACTCCATTGCCGATAGCCTGCACATCGGGAGTATGCTGATCACGCGGCGGTGAAGGCCGGGCTCGCCGCGCTCCGGTTCATCGAGGAGGACGGCGATGAAGCGCTCGATGGCAGTGCTGGTGGGTCTGGTCCTTCCGGTATTCGGATTCGCGCACGGCGGGATGGATGCCGTGAAACGGAGCGTCGAAGCCAGCATGCTCGTCACCGGCGAAATCGCCGTGAACCCCGACGGCAGCGTATGGGCTTACGTGCTGGACCATCGCGACAAGCTGCCGGCGCCGGTCGTCCAACTGATCGACGGCACGCTTCCCCATTGGCAGTTCACACCGGTCCAGGTCGATGGCAAGGCGGTATTGGCGAAGGCGCCGATGTCGCTGCGCGTGGTCGCCAGGCAAATCGACGCCGACCATGATGCGATCAGCGTCAAGGCCGCGGCATTCGGCACGGAAACGGCGCAGTCCCATGGGACCCCGGAGTGCGCCAACGACGCGTGCCTGGCCTATCTCGAAAGGCGCCCGCCCGGTTATCCGTCCAATCTGCTCGCCAACCTCGTGAGTGGCACGGTGTACCTAGCGGTCGAGGTCGACGGGCGGGGCAAAGTCTCGAGAGCAGCCGTCGAGCAAGTCGACTTGCGCCTGCTCGCGGACGAAACCACGCTTGGCCGGTGGCGCCGCGAACTGGGTCGTGTCTCGGTGGAGGCTGCGCGCAAGTGGACGTTTCGGGTTCCGCGGACCGGCCCCGAAGCTGGCAAGGAACACTGGGTCGTGACCATTCCGGTCAACTACAGCATTGCCGTCCCGGGTGAGCGAAAGACGATTGGCGCGCCTGCTTACGGCCAGTGGGACACCTATGTGCCCGGCCCGATGAATTCGATTCCGTGGGCCGACGCGCAACGCGGCAAGGCTGCTTCGAGCGGTGGTGTCGATGCCATCCCGGACAACGGCGTTCCGTTCGTCGCCGACGCGCGTTTCGTGCTGCTGACGCCGATTGGCGGCACCGACGGCGCCAGGCGTTCGCAGGCAACGGCTCCGGGGCAGGGCTGACGGAGCGGCGGCGCCGGTCGCCTTGCCGCCGAGCGTGCCCGCGACGCGATCGCTAGACTGCGCGGGTGCCCGCGTCCGTTTCCATCCTGATCGTCTCGGCCGACAGCGGTCCCTCGCTGCGCGAATGCGTCACCCGGGCGCTGGCGGCGGATGCGGTGGACGAGGTCGTGGTCGCCGACAACGGATCGCGCGATGGCGTGCCGCAGGCCCTCGCGCTCGCGCACGAGCAGGACGAGCGCCTGCGCGTCGTCTACAACCATGCCAATCTCGGCTTCGGCCGGGCGGTGAACGTCGCCGCACGCGCGGCGCGAGGTGATGCGCTGCTGGTGCTGAATCCGGATTGCCTGCTGGACGCTGATACGCTGCCGCGCCTTCTCGAAGTGCTCCGCGCCCACCCCGATGCCGGGGTGGTCGGTGCGGTGGTCTGCGATGATGCCGGTGGCCCCGATCCCGCTTCGCGGCGGCGTGATCCGTTGTTGCGGCGTTCCCTGAACGCCCTGACGGGACGCGCGCGGCACGAGGCCGGGGATCCGCGTTTCGAAGGCGTGCACGTGCCGGGGCCGATGCCGGAGCAGACCGTGGAAGTCGAGAACGTCTCCGGTGCGCTGATGCTGCTGCGGCGGACGGCGTTCGACCGGCTGGGCGGCTTCGACCCGGGATACTTCCTGCACTGCGAGGATCTCGATCTTTGTCGCCGCGCGCGGGACGCGGGCTACAAGGTCCTGCTCGCAGGTGACGTGCGCGTGCGGCATGGCAAGGGCGGGTCCAGCGCCCACCGGCCGGTCTTCGTCAGTTGGCACAAACACCGCGGCATGTGGCGCTGGTTCCGCAAGTTCGATCCGGCCGCACGCCGGCCGCTGCTGCCGCTGCTGGTCTGGGGCGGCATCTGGCTGCATTTCCTCGCCACCGCGCCCGGGATGTGGTTGCGCAGGGAATCCCGCTGACGGGTTCGCCAGCATGGCGCATTGCACGGGAGTTACTGCATTGCTGTGTACACTCCTGCCGACGCGCCGCGAGGCGTTGCCATGATGATCCAACGCGGTAGGGCCAATGATCCGTGAAATCCTGAAGATGGGCGACCCGCGCCTGATGCGCGTCGCGCCGGCGGTGCCGGAAGCGATGCTCGGGACGGCCGAATTCGACGACCTGATCGCCGACATGTTCGAGACGATGCAGGCCGCCGGCGGCGTGGGCCTCGCGGCGCCGCAGATCGGCGTCGACCTGCAGCTCGTGGTGTTCGGTTTCGAACATTCCGACCGCTATCCGGGCGAGCCCGAGGTGCCGCGGACGATCCTGCTGAACCCGCTGATCGCACCGTTGTCCGCCGACATGGAGGACGGCTGGGAGGGTTGCCTGTCGGTCCCCGGCCTGCGCGGCGTCGTCAGTCGCCACAGTCTGATCCGCTACCGCGGACTGGACCCGGCGGGCCAGCTGATCGACCGCACCGCCGAGGGCTTCCACGCGCGGGTCGTGCAGCACGAGTGCGACCATCTGGTCGGCCGTCTGTATCCGTCGCGGATCACCGACTTCTCGAAGTTCGGCTACATCGACGTGCTGTTCCCCGACGAGGCCGGCGCGCGGGAATGAGCGCGCAGCCCCTCAATTGACGAGCCGTCCGGCCTGCTCGCGCAACGCCGCGAGTTGCGTGCTCCAGTCCGCGAGGCGCGCGCGTTCCTGCTCGACCACGGCCGCGGGCGCGTGGTCGACGAAGCTGGCATTGCCGAGCTTGCCTTCGCACTTGCGGATTTCGCGCTCGACGCGGTCGATCTCTTTTGCGAGGCGCGCGCGTTCGGCCTCGAGGTCGATCAGGCCCGCGAGCGGAATCAGCACGCGCAGGTTGCCGACCACCGCCGCGGCGGCCGCGGGTTCGCTTTCATCCGGCGCGAGCCAGCGCGGCGCCTCGCAGCGTGCCAGGAATTCGATCTGCGCACAGAACTTCTCCGCGCGCCGGCGATCCTCGGCTTCGCCGTCGGCCAGCAGGACCGGAATCGTCCGTCCGGGCGCGATGTTCATCTCGCTGCGGATCCGCCGCACGCCCGTGAGCACCTGCTTCAGCCATTCGATCTCGGCACTGGCGGCTTCGTCGATCGCGAATTCCTGCGCGTGCGCGTAGCTGCGTTGGAGGATGCTGGATTCCTGCAGGCCGAGTTGCGGCGCCACCGATTGCCAGATTTCTTCGGTGATGAAGGGAATGATCGGGTGCAGCGCGCGCAGCGCAGATTCCAGCACCACCAGCAGCGTGCGGCGCGTGGATGCGGCGGCTTCCGCGTCGTCGCCGTTCAGCGCTGGCTTGGAGAGTTCCAGGAACCAGTCGCAATAATCGTTCCACACGAATTCGTAGAGCGCCTGCGCGAGGTGGTCGAAGCGGTACGCGGTGAAGTGCCGGTCGACTTCCGCCAACACGAAGTGCAGGCGCGACACGATCCAGCGCTCCGCTTCCGTCGCCGGTGCTTTTCCGGTCCCCCGTCCCCGGACCCCGGTCCCGGCATTCATCAACACGAACCGCGCCGCGTTCCAGAGTTTGTTGCAGAACGCCTTGTAGCCTTCCGCGCGCTTCAGGTCGAAGTTGATGGTGCGGCTGTGGCTGGCCAGCGCCGCGAAGGTGAAGCGCAGCGCGTCCGTGCCGATCGCCGTGATCCCTTCGGGATATTCCTTGCGGATGCGTTTCTCGACCTTTTCGCGCACCTGCGGGATCAGCAGCGACTTCGTGGATTTCTCGACCAGTGCGGGCAGCGTGATGCCGTCGATCAGGTCCAGCGGGTCCAGGGTATTGCCCTTGGACTTCGACATCTTCTGGCCTTCCGCGTCGCGCACGGTCGCGTTGATGTAGACCTCGCGGAACGGCACCTGCTTGGTGAAATACAAGGTCGTCATCACCATCCTGGCGACCCAGAAGAAGATGATGTCGAAGCCGGTGACCAGTACCTGGCTCGGAAGAAAGATCTTGTCGGCCGGCCAGTTCGCGACGACCTCGCCACGTTCGTTTTCCACCGGAACGTCCGAGGGCCAGCCGAGCGTCGAAAACGGCCACAGTGCGGAGGAGAACCAGGTATCCAGCACGTCCTCGTCCTGGCGCAGCGCACCAACCGGCTGTACCCGCGGGTTCGCGCGGGCATCGGCTTCGTCCTCGCCGACGAAAACGTTGCCGGCCTCGTCGTACCACGCCGGGATCCGGTGGCCCCACCAGAGTTGCCGGCTGATGCACCAGTCCTGGATGTTGTCCAGCCACTGCGTGTAGGTGGTGGTCCAGTTTTCCGGGACGAACCGGATGTTGCCATCGCGGACGGCGGCCAGCGCGGGCTGCGTGATCGCCGCGCGGCCCTTGTCCGAGGTGAGATCCACGAACCACTGGTCCGTGAGCATCGGTTCGATCACCGCGTCCGAGCGCTGGCTGACCGGCACCTGCAGCTTGTGCGGCCTGGCCTCGACCAGCAGGCCCCGCGTTTCCAGGTCGGCGAGGATCCGCTTGCGCGCGTCGTAGCGGTCGAGGCCGCGGTAGGATTCGGGTGCGTTCTCGTTGACCTTTGCATCCAGCGTGAGGATGTTGATCGAATCCAGCCTGTGCCGCTGGCCGATCGCGTAGTCGTTGAAGTCGTGCGCCGGCGTGATCTTGACGCAGCCGGTACCGAACTCGCGATCGACGTAGTCATCGGCGATCACAGGGAGCTCGCGATTCGCCAATGGCAGCAGCACCCTCCTGCCGACCAGGGCCTGGTAGCGCTGGTCGTCGGGGTGCACCGCGACCGCGACGTCACCCAGCATGGTCTCGGGGCGGGTGGTCGCGATCACCACGTGGTCGGGTTCGCCTGGTTGCGGATCGATCACGTCGTAACGGATCGACCAGAGGAACCCGTCGCGCTCGACGTTGTTGACCTCGAGATCCGACACCGCGGTCATCAGCACCGGATCCCAATTGACGAGCCGGTTGCCGCGATAGATGAGGCCCGCACGATACCACTCGACAAACACGCGCCGCACCG
This sequence comes from Rhodanobacteraceae bacterium, assembly GCA_025928585.1. Classification (GTDB taxonomy): domain Bacteria; phylum Pseudomonadota; class Gammaproteobacteria; order Xanthomonadales; family Rhodanobacteraceae; genus 66-474. Next base: position 6,453 of record JAICJG010000012.1, on the reverse strand, counting down.
CCGCGGACAGGCCTTCGTCCATCGTGAAGCGTTCGCGCGACCAGTCGATCGACGCGCCCAGCCGGCGCATCTGGCGAGTGATGGTGGAACCCGATTCCTGCTTCCACCGCCACACGCGCTCGATGAACCCGGCGCGGCCCAGGTCCTGGCGGGACTTGCCCTCGGCCGCCAACTGGTTTTCCACGATCTTCTGGGTCGCGATGCCGGCATGGTCGGTGCCGCCCTGCCACAAGGTGTTCCTGCCCGACATGCGTGCATGCCGGATCAGCGCGTCCATGACGGTTTGCTGGAACGCGTGGCCCATGTGCAGCGTGCCGGTAACGTTCGGCGGTGGCAGCAGGATGGCGTAGGGTTCACCTGCGCCGGACGGCCTGAAGCAACCGGCCTCCTCCCACCGTGCATACCACTTCGATTCGATCTGCTTCGGGTCGAAGCTCTTGTCCATCACGGGTCCGGGTTCCGCGCGCGGCGCGGTTTGCAAGGCAAACGCGCATTGTAGCGGCTGGCGTCGTGGCTGCCCGACCCGTCAGTCCGACGTCCTGCCGGGCAGACATCCCTGTCTTTTTCCGTGCGCCTCCCGGGTGCGCGGGTATGGGCGGAGCCCATTGCCAGTAATTTGCTTCGCGCCAGGCCATGGATGGCCGACCATCGAAGCAGAGCTCTTCCAGCGTCCTTGCACGACGCCGAGCATCGCAGCGCCAAGCGGGAGCAAGGCGCGCATGTTCGAGCACAGGGACGTGCGAGTTCGCGCCGGCCCGCTTGGCGCGAGAAGCACAGGGAAGTTTCGGCAACAGGATGTTGCCGAAATCGTCGTGCCGGGCGCTTGGCTTTGGCTACTTTCGCCGAAACGAAAGTAGCTCGCTCGCCGCTGAGGCGAGCGAAACCAAAGCCAGAGTGTTTCGTACTCGCGAAAGATCAAAATGGATTACTCGCGCCGCCCAGGGCGCTCGCGCTACGCGCCGCCTGTGGCGTTCGCGTTTGCAATCTTGCCAACGCAGTCCAGCTTGCGCCGGAATGAGGTCAAAAGCGGATGGCGACGCTACGGCGTCCACTTGCGGTGGGCGTGGATCGACATCACGACGCCGAAGCCGATCAGCAGGGTGATCGCGGAGGTGCCGCCGTAGCTCACCAGCGGCAGCGGTACTCCGACCACCGGCAGCAGCCCCGTGATCATGCCGCCGTTGACGATGACATACACGAAAAAGGCCAGGCCGAACGCACCCGCGACCAGCCGCGACCAGGTGTCGCGTGCGTTGGCGGCGATCCACAGGCAGCGGCCCACGATCACCGCGTACACGGTGAGCAGCACCAGTACGCCGACGAGGCCGAATTCCTCGCCGAGCACCGCGAAGATGAAGTCGGTGGTGTGTTCGGGCAGGAACTCGAGCTTGGACTGGGTGCCTTGGTTGAAGCCCTTGCCGAGCAGGCCCCCGGACCCCACCGCGATCATCGACTGCAGGATGTGCCAGCCGCTGCCCAGCGGATCGTTTTCCGGGTGCAGGAAGGTCAGTACGCGTTCGCGCTGGTAGTCGTGCATGAAGTGCCATGCGACCGGTGCGCTCGCCGCGAGCCCAGCCACCATCGCACCGATTTTCCACCACTGCAGGCCGGCGAGGAACAGCACGAACACGCCGGAGGCCGCGACCAGCAGCGCCGTGCCGAGATCGGGCTGCTTGACGATCAGCAGGACCGGCACCGCGAGCAGGAACGCGAGGGCGAGGATGTCGCGCCAGCGCGGCGGCAACGGCCGCGGATGCAGGTACCACGCGACCATCATCGGCATCGCGAGCTTCATCAGCTCGGACGGCTGGAAGCGGACCACGCCGATGTCCAGCCAGCGGCTCGCACCCTGGCCTTCGCCCAGCACCTGCACCACCACCAGCAACAGCACCCCCAGTGCATAGAACCACGGCGTCCATGCCCGCAACAGGGAAGGTGGGATTCGTGATACCACCAGGAGCAGGACCGCGCCGATCAGGAAGCGCGCCGCCTGCCCGATCACGGTTCCGGCGTCGAGGTCGCTGGCACTGTAGAGCACCGTCAATCCGATGGCGGCGAGCAGCAGCAGTGCGATCGCGAGCGGCAGGTCGATGCGCGGGCGCGAGAGGATCCGCCGGCCCATCCGCAGCGCGCGTCCGCGCAAGCCGTTGACCAGCGCGTTCATGGCGTGCGACCGGCCGGCGCCGCGGCGGCCTGGGCGTCGGCGGTCACCGGCAGCGGCGGGCGTTCCGAAGGCGGCGTATCGGCCAGCCACTGGTCGAGGATCTTGCGCGCGATCGGCGCCGCGGCGCTGCCGCCCCAGGCGCCGTGTTCCAGTGCCACCGCGATCGCGATCTGCGGGTGCTCCGCGGGTGCATAGCAGATGAACCAGGCGCGATGGCGCGTGGCAAGGTATGCGAGGTTCTTGTTGGTGTTGTAGGCATCGCTGGTTCGCGAATAGCGCTCGGCCGTACCGGTCTTGCCGGCGATCAGGTAGGGGAAGCCCTTGCCCAGTCCGAATGCCGTGCCCTTGTTGTCGTACACCACCCCCAGCATGCCTTGCCGGACTGGTGCGAAATCCGCGGGATCGTCGGCGATCCGCACCGCGGGCGGCTGCGGATAGGGCACTTCCGGTGCCTTCAATCCGTCGCTGGTGGCGGCCAGCAGGTGCGGCGTGTGGGCGACCCCGCCGTCCGCCAGCGTGGCGAGCGCGTGCGCCATCTGCAGCGGCGTCACCATCCAGTAGCCCTGGCCGATGCCCGAAATCACCGTCTCGCCCGGGTACCAGGGCTTGTTGAAGGTCTTGCGCTTCCATTCCGGCGAAGGCAGCACGCCGCCGGTTTCGTCGGGGAGGTCGATGCCGGTCGGGCTGCCGAAGCCGAATTTGGACATCCACTGGTCGAACCGTCCGATGCCCATCTGGTACGCCAGCGAATAGAAGTACGTGTTGACGGACTGGGTGATCGCCTGTGCCAGATCGACCCGCCCGGCGCCGTACCGGGTATCGTCGCGGTAGCCGCGCGAGGAACCCGGGATGTAATAGGTGCCGGTGGAGAGCACGGTGTCGGAAGCCTTGCGCAGGCCGAGTTCCAGTCCGCCCAGCCCGATAAACGGCTTGACCGTCGAGCCGGGCGGATAGCCGCCGCGCATCGTGCGGTTGAGCAACGGCTTTTCCGGGTTTTCCAGCAGGGCGGAATAGTCCGCCTGGCTGATTCCGTTCACGAACAGGTTGGCGTCGAAACTCGGCACGGTCACCATCGCGAGGACGTCGCCGTTGCGAGGGTCGATCACGACCGCGGCACCGGTCTGGCCATCGAAGGCTTCGATCGCGGCGCGCTGCAGGCGTTCGTCGATGGTCAGGTACAGGTTCTTGCCGGGCTTGGCCGGCACCCGCTGCAACACCCGCAAGGGCCGCTGGTTGGCATTCACCTCGACCAGTTCGTAGCCGGGCGTGCCGTGGAGCAGGTTCTCGTATTGCTTTTCGATTCCGGTCTTGCCGATATGGGTGGTGCCGGCATACCGGTCGGGGTCGATCCGCTGCAGCTCCTTCTCGTCGATGCGGCCGACGTAGCCAATCACGTGCGCGAACTCCGCACCATAAGGATAATTGCGCGTGAGATAGGGCGCGACGCTCACGCCCGGGAACTGCCACTGGTCGATCGCGAAGCGGTCGCGCTCGCTCTCCGTCAGGTGGAACTTCAACGGGACCTGCTCGAACGACCGGTGCTGCTTCAGGCTCTGCTTGAAGCGCCGGATGTCGTCGTCCGTGAGCGGCACGATCGCCGACAGGCGATGCAGCATCCGGTCCATGTGCTCGACCTTGTCGGGCAGCACGTCCAACCGGAACGCGGGCACGTTGTCGGCCAGCAGGCGGCCGTCGCGGTCATAAATGAGGCCGCGCGGCGGTGGCAAATGGCGGAGGCGCACCCGGTTGGCCTTGGCGCGCGTCGAATACTCGGCGTGTTCGAACACCTGCAGGTAAACGAAGCGGCCCGCCACCACCAGCAACAGCGCCAGCATGATCACGAAACCCGCGAGCGCGCGCCGGCCGAAACGCGCGAGCTGCGCGCCCTTGTCCCGGAGTTCCTCGTGCTGGTTCATGTCGCCTTGGCGCCCTTCCCGCGGACGCGGGTATGGACGTCGTCGAGCAGCAGGAACACGAAGGGCCAGATGGCGGCGCCCACGGCTGGTGCGAGCCACGACTGCACGGGCATCCGCGGATCACCCGCGAATGCGCGGATCAGGGCCTGCAGCACGTGGTTGTTGAGCAGCAGCAGCCACACCGCCAGCGCCTGCTGCCACATCGGGAAGAATCGCAACCGCGAGCGGAAGCGCAGCACGATGAACACGAGTACCGCGAGCCGCAACGCCTGGTCGCCGAGGAGCGCGCCGTTCAGGAGATCGGCCGCGAGCCCGACGCCGAAGGCGAGCCCGACGGTCACGCGGTCGCTGGTTTCCAGCGCCCAGTAGACCAGCACCAGCGCCGGCCAGTACGGCTTCAGCGGCTGCACCATCGCCGGCAGCGGCATCAACATCAGGAGCAGCGACAGCGCGATGCAAATCCAGAAGGTCCAGCCATGGGCGCGCATGCGGTTCACGGCGCGGCCCCCGTGGCGGTGCGCTTGCGCGGCGCCGCGGCGGCCGGCGCCAGCGAATCGGGGGGGCCCACCTGCGGCGCCGGCGCGGGCGGACCGACCGGATCCGGCTGGTCGCGCAGCAGCAGCACCTCGCCACTGCGGTCCAGTTCGGCCGCGGGCTTCACCAGCGCCTGCAGGAACATCCCGGACGGATCGCGTTCCAGCCGGGTCACGGTGCCGACCGGAAAGCCGCCTGGGAAGCGTCCACCGAGCCCCGAGGTGACCAGTTGGTCGCCTGCCGTGATGTCCGATGACAGCGGCAGGTTCGAAACCACGAGTTGCCCGGGGTCGCCGGTACCGTGCGCGATCCCGCGCAGGCCCGTGCGCGAAACCATCACCGGGACCGCATGGTCCGGATCGGTGACCAGCATCGCCACCGAGGCGTGCGGCAAGATCTCGACGACCTGGCCCATCACGCCGTGCGAGTCGATCACGGTCTGGCCCACGCGCACGCCTTCGCGGGAGCCGACGTTCAGCATCACGCGGTCCCGGGTCGGCCCCAGCTGGACATCGATCAGCCGCGCCAGTTGCGCATGCATCCCCAGTAGATGCTGGGTATCCAGCAACTGCTTCAGCCGCTCGTTCTGCTGTGCGACCGAGTGCATGCGGTTGAGGCGCGCCTCGGCGAGCATCAGGGTCTCGCGCAGTTGCCGGTTCTCGTCGATCAGCTTGCTGCGCTGGGTGAACGCGACGCCGGCGCCGTGGATCCAGTCGGCGGGCGCCGCGGCCAGCTTGTAGATCGGCACGATTGCGGCCGCGGTGGCGTAGCGGGCGCGTTGCAGCCAGCCGTTGCGATGGTCCAGCACCATCAACACGGCGGCCAGCGCGAGGTAGGCGATCAGACGCAGGGTGCCCGCCGTCGCGTCCGAGAAAATCGGAGTGGATTCCTTTTGCGGAAGCGCCATGGCGAAGCGGGGAGAGGAAGACTGAAAACGCAGTGTGACGAGCGCAGGTTGCCGCCAACCGGCATTGTGTCACGCTTTGCCCGGGACTCGGAACTCGCGGTCCGGCCCGGGCACGGGATGGTGCGCTATTTCCGAGTCCCGAACCGGCGCTGCTTTTGTGGAAAGTCAGGCCACGGAAGACCGTTCTGGCGCCGAGGGCGTGAAGGCCTTCAGGTTGGCGACGCGCCGTTCGAAGCAGCGTTCATGGACGAACGCAATCATTCGCTCGCGAAAAAGTCGTTGCCGTGCATGTCGATGAGCTCGAGCGCCCGGCCGCCGCCGCGCGCGACGCAGGTCAGCGGATCCTCGGCGACCTGCACGTACAGCCCGGTTTCCTTGGAAATCAGCTTGTCGAGATCACGCAGCAGCGCGCCGCCGCCGGTCAGCATGATGCCGCGCTCCTGCACATCCGAGCACAGCTCCGGCGGCGTCTGCTCGAGCGCCGAGCGCACCGCCGCGACGATGCCATGCAGCGGCTCGTGCAGCGCCTCCAGCGCGTCGTTGGAGTTGATGGTGAACATCCGCGGCACGCCCTCGGCGAGGTTGCGGCCGGATACTTCCATGCTGCGGACTTCCTTCTGCTCGATCGCGCAGCCCACCTCGATCTTGATCCGCTCGGCCGTCGGTTCGCCGATCAGGGTGCCGTTGCTGCGGCGCACGTAATTGATGATGGCTTCGTCGAAGCGGTCGCCGCCGATGCGCACCGACTGCGAGTACACGATGCCGTTGAGCGAGATCACCGCCACTTCCGAGGTGCCGCCGCCGATATCGAGCACCATCGAGCCGCGTGCCTCGTGCACCGGAATGCCGGCGCCGATCGCCGCGGCCATCGGTTCTTCGATCAGGAACACGTCGCGCGCACCGGCCGACTCTGCCGATTCCTTGATCGCGCG
>JAICJG010000149.1 GCA_025928585.1 Rhodanobacteraceae bacterium | reverse complement strand
TCGTCCTGGATGCCGCCGCACACGCCGAACGGCACCGTGTTCGAAATCGCGACGGTGTAGAACTCCTCGATCGGCATGTTGTTGAACGAGCGCCAGGTCTTGCCGCCGTTGACGCTCTCGAACGCGCCGCCGTCGTTGCCCTGGATGATGCGCTGCGGGTCCTTCGGATCGATCCAGATCGCGTGGTGGTCCACGTGCACGCCGCGATCGAGCACCTTGGCGGTCTTGCCGCCGTCGGTGGACTTCATCAGGTTGAACGAGCTGAAGTAGATCGTCTTCGGGTCGTTGGGCGCGACCGCGAACGAACTGAAGTAGAACATCCGCACCGCGAGTTCATGGTTGTTGCTGATGCACTTCCAGTGGTTGCCGGAATCGGTGCTGCCCCACAGGATGCAGTTCTTGGTGGGCAACGTCGCATACACGGTGCTCGGCGACGACGGTGCGAAGGCAATCCTGACCCGGTCGGTCGGATCGGTGGTCGGCAATCCGCCCGCGAGCTTGTGCCAGGTGCGGCCGCCGTCGGTCGATTTCCAGATGCCGCCGTCGGTGCTGCCATTGACCAGCGTCCATGGCCTGCGCTGCACCGTCCACATTCCGGCGAGCAGCACGTTCGGATTGGACGGATCCATCTCGACGTCACTGGCGCCGGTGGTGTCGTTGACGTACAGCACCTTCTTCCAGTTCTTGCCACCGTCGGTGGTCATGAACACGCCGCGGGTGGCGCTCGGCTTCCACGGGTTGCCGAGGACCGCGACGTAGACGGTATTCGGGTCATTCGGGTTGACGACGATGTTGGAGATCTGTCCGGCGTCTTTCAGCCCCTTGAACTGCCAGGTCTTGCCGGCGTCGGGCGAGAAATACACGCCCCGCCCGAGCAGGACGTCGTTGCGCGGATTGGCTTCGCCGGTGCCGAGCCAGATGTCCTTCGGATTGGACGGTGCCAGCGCGACCGCGCCGATGGAAGCGGCGTCGCCGTGCCCGAACACGTTGTCCCACTTGAGGCCGTCGTCGGTTGTCTTCCAGAGGCCCGCACCGGCGGTGCCGACGTAGTAGATGCCCGGCTTGCCGGGAATTCCCGTCACCGAGCTGACACGCCCGCCCGATACCGCAGGTCCGAGGTTGCGGAACTTCAGGTTGGCGAACGGGCCGGTAGGCTTGGTCGCAGCCAGCGCCGTGCCGGCGAAGGTCAGCAACAACAGGATTGCAAAGGATCGTGCTTTCACGGCTGGCTCCGGCTTGAGGGACAAATCCCTGTGACCGTAATCCCACCCCGGAACAGGGGGGAGTGCCGGAAGTCAGGGTCGCGCGGTGCGATGCGGAAAGGTTTGGTCAAGGCAGATCGCTGACCCACGCCATGGCCCGCGATACCTTTCTTCATTCCGGGGCGGCCTCCAGCTTCATCGCAGGCCGAACCCCGAATCCAGTGGCTTTCCAACCTGAGAGCAACGACGCTGGTTTCCGGGTTCCGCCGGTAGACAGCGCGGGTGGCCCGGAATGACGACAAAAAATGCGGTAGATCGGGCTGAACCGGAGCAGTGTTGGGCTTCCGCCGATGGAGCCGGCGTCAGCCCAACCTACGATCCCGACACGATCACTGCTCTTCCTGATCGCGATTGGTGGTGATCCAGCCTGCGTTCCAGTCGAGCGGTGCCACTGCCTTCGCCAGCGTCAACGGCGGCTGTTTGGCCTTCTGCAGCGCACGATTCACATCGGTCAGTCGCTGTCCTTTCAACGTATTCCAGCGGTCCATCAGGGACTTCAGTTCCGCGCTGGTCTTGGCCAGAGCTGCGACATCCGCCGCGGTCGGCGCCCGGTCTGCCCCCTGCATCCGGTCCATCAGCATCTGCAGGGTTCCCCCTACGCTGCCGAAGTTCGGCGCGCTACGATGGGAGAAGAACTCGAACGGCGAACCAGCCTTGGGGCCGGACAGCGCTTCGAGCTGCTTCCTATAGGCCGCGAGCTTGCCGGCCGGCTGGTGGCCGGCCGCCCGCGCGGCAACCTGCTTCTCCAGATCGCGCACCTGGCCGAGGGCTTGGCTCGCTGCGATGGCTTCCTGGTATGCCTGCATCGACGCATCGAATTGCTTCTGCAAGTCCGCCATTGATGTTTTCACCCGCGGATCCATCCGCACCACCAGCGGCTGCGAATAGGTCTTGCCGCCGACCGTCAGCTTGGCCGTGTAGTTGCCGGGCATCACCCACGGCGAGCTCGCCATCAGCGGCGTGTCGTGCTTCACCGCCTGGTTCGCATCGAGGAACTGCAACGCACCCGGCATCGCTTGCCAGTGCAGGTCCCAAACGAAGCGGTGCATGCCCGCCTGCGTGGAAACATTCATCGGCGGACGCGGCCACCAGGCCGGCACCTGGAGCTTCTTCGGATCCATGGGCTGTTCGGGATCGGCGCTCGACCAATGCCGCACCAGCTTGCCCGCGGACGTATAGACATCCAGCGTGACCGGACCACTGGCGTTGTTCGCGAGGTAGTAGTCGATGATCGCCCCGGCCGGCGGATTCGGCAGCGCGGGCATGCGCCACGGCGTCGGCGGATTCATGCCCCAGCGCACGCGCACTGCCTTTTCGGGCTTGTACAACGTCACCGGCGCCTTCGCGACCCGGGCGTCGATCTGCCGCAGCGGCGTGATGTCGTCCAGTACCTGGAAGCCGCGCCCGTGGGTCGCCGCGACCAGGTCGTCGCCGTGCACCTGCAAGTCGCGGACCGAAACCGCCGGCATGTTCAGGCGCAGTGATTGCCAATGGTCGCCGTTGTCGAACGACACCCAGGTCTGGGTTTCAGTGCCGGCGAACAGCAGGCCCCGGCGCTCGGTATCTTCGCGAATGACATTGGTCGCGGCATCGGGCGTGATGCCGTTGTCGATCTCGGTCCAGTGCTTGCCACCATCTTCGGTGCGGAACAGGTGCGGCCGCATGTCGTCCAGCCACATGGTGTTGATCGCGGCGTACGCGACGTTGGGGTCGAAGTGACTCGCTTCCAGCGAAAAAACCCGCCACCATGGTTTCAGTTGCGGCGGGGTGACGTTGTTCCAGTGCGCGCCACCGTCGTGCGTCACCCAGATGAGGCCATCGTCGGTGCCCGCCCAGATCAGGTTTTCATCCAGCGGCGAGGGCGCGAGCGCATAGACGACGCCGCGATCGCTCGGCTTGGCCTCCTTGCTGCCGGCGTACTTGCCGACGCTCGCCGGCACCTTCCAGGTCTTGCGGGTCAGGTCTGGGCTGATCTGCTTCCAGTTCGTGCCGCCGTCTTCGCTCTGCCAGACGGTGTTGGACGCGAAGTACAGTCGATGCGGGTCGATGGGGGAAAACTGGATCGGCATGGTGCGCTCGGTCCGGTAATCGGGATCACGCGAGGCCACGGGGCCCACGTCGGCGATCTGCCCCGTGTCGCGGTCGTAGCGCGTCACGCCGCTGCGGGAGCCGCCGTACACCAGGTTCGGGTGCAGCGGATCGATCGCGGCGCCACCGTATTCCTCGATCCCGACCGGGTGCCAATCGTGGGCGGTCAGCTCACCGTCGTTACCGCGCGACAGGACGCACGCCGAACCGGAGTCCTGCTGGCCTCCGCACACGCGGTACGGCCAGGAATTGTCGATGCCGACCTTGTACATCGCGGCGGTCGGCTGGTTGTACCAGGAACTCCAGGTCTTGCCGCCGTTGACGGTGACGATCGCGCCCTGGTCCGAGTTGACCGCGATGATGTCCGGGTCGTTCGGGTTGATCCAGGTCTGCTGGTAATCGTCGCCGCCCGGCGCGCCGCGGAATCCGGTCCAGGTCTTGCCGCCATCGACGGACTTCCACAACACCGGCGTATCGCTGTACACGATGTCGGGATTTTTCGGATCGACCGCGAGCTGCGGCAGGTCGCCGCCGCCGATCCGCGAAGCCGGCCGCGGATCCTTCGTCGCCTTGTGCCAGCTCGCGCCGGCATCGTCCGAACGATACAGGGCGACCTTGCCCTCTTCACCCGACGCGACCGACGCGTACAGCCGGTTCGGCTCGCTCGGCGCGATCCGCAGCAGCGCCTGCTGGACGTCCGGCAAACCTTTGGTGAGCCTGGTCCAGGTATTGCCGCCATCGGTCGATTTGAAGATGCCGCCCTCGGTGCCGGCGAACGAGCCGTTCTCCCACGGCGCCTGCTGCTGTTGCCACATCGTCGCGTACACGATGCTGGGGTTCGCAGGGTCGATCTCGACGTCGTCGCCGCTCACGTACTCGTTGACGTACAGCACCTTCTTCCAGGTCTTGCCGCCATCGAGCGAGCGGAAGATCCCACGCTCTGCGTTCGGGCCGTACACGTGCCCCATCGCCGCCGCGAACACGCGGTTCGGATCGTGCGGATCGACCGCGATCATCGCGATGTCCTGGGTTTCCTTGAGCCCGATGAACTGCCAGGTCTTGCCCGCGTCGGTGGACTTGTACATGCCCATGCCGGTGGCCTGGTCGGGCCGGATGGTGCTTTC
>JAICJG010000107.1 GCA_025928585.1 Rhodanobacteraceae bacterium | reverse complement strand
TGATCTTGTGCATCGGCACGTGGCCGGGGCCTTCGATCATCGTCTGCACGTCGTGCTTCCACGCGATCTGGGTGAGCTCGCCGAGCGTCTCGAGCTCCGCGAACTGCGCCGCGTCGTTGGCGTCGGCGATCGATCCCGGACGCAAGCCGTCGCCGAGCGAGAAGCTGACGTCGTACTTCTTCATGACCTCGCAGATGCGCTCGAACTCGGTGTAGAGGAAGCTCTCCTTGTGGTGCGCGAGGCACCACTTGGCCATGATCGATCCGCCGCGCGACACGATGCCGGTGACGCGCTTCGCGGTCAGCGGCACGAAACGCAGCAGCACGCCGGCATGGATCGTGAAATAGTCCACGCCCTGCTCGGCCTGCTCGATCAGCGTGTCGCGGAACAGTTCCCAGGTGAGTTCCTCGGCCGCGCCGCCGACCTTTTCCAGCGCCTGGTAGATCGGCACCGTGCCGATCGGCACCGGCGAATTGCGCATGATCCACTCGCGGGTTTCGTGGATGTACTTGCCGGTGGAGAGATCCATCACCGTGTCGCCGCCCCAGCGGATCGACCACACCATCTTTTCCACTTCCTCGGCGATCGACGAGGTGACGGCGGAGGTGCCGATGTTGGCGTTGATCTTGGTCAGGAAGTTGCGGCCGATGATCATCGGCTCGGTTTCGGGATGATTGATGTTGCACGGGATGATCGCCCGGCCGCGCGCCACTTCGTCGCGCACGAACTCGGGGGTGATCTCGCGCGGGATCGCGGCGCCGAAGGACTGGCCCGGATGCTGTTGCGCGAGTGCGCTGCCGCGCAACGTATCGAGCTTCTGGTTTTCCCGGATCGCAATGAACTCCATCTCCGGCGTCACGATGCCGGCCCGCGCGTAGTGCATCTGCGTGACGTTGGCGCCCGTTTTCGCGCGGCGCGGTTTCGGCAGATTCGGAAAGCGCACGTCGGCAAGCAGCGCCGCTTCGGCGTGGCGGCGGCCGAATTCGGAGGTGCGGTTCGGCAGCAGTTCGGTATCGCCGCGCTCCTCGATCCACGCGGCGCGCAGTTTCGGCAGTCCGGACGCAAGGTCGGCGACGAACGCGCTGTCGGTGTAAGGGCCCGACGTGTCGTACACGACGAACGGCGCGTTGGCTTCGACACCGAACATCGCGGGCGTGTCGGTCAGCACGATCTCGCGCATCGGCACGCGCAGGTCGTCGCGGCTGCCGCGAACGTGGGTCTTGCGCGAGCCCCGGATCGGCGAGGTGACGGTTGCGGACAGGGTCTGCGCGCGGCGCAGCAGTTCGGAGGGTTGGGCATTCATCGGCGGCGCTCCGGTTTCGATACAGGCGGGTGAATCCTGGTTCGCGAGCTCCGCGCATGGGTGTGCCGGCGGTCGCGAGTGGACTCGTTTCGAAACGGGCGGCGCCGGACGCATGCATCGCACCGGGCGGCGAAGCTCCCTACACCGGTGCGAACCGGATCAGGTTCCAAGGGTCTCTCTCAGCCGACGCGGTCCATCACAGCGGCACCCCCGCTTCAAGCCACCATTGAAGCAGCTTCTGATGCGATCGTCCATGATCATCGCCTCGTTGGGCGCAGGTGCGGTCGCAACGGTCCGAAGTCCGGAAACACCAGAACGGCCTTCCGTGGCCCGACTTGTCACAACAGCAACTCCGCACGCGAACTCAGCGCGGCCTGTACGCCTTGAGAAACATGTCCACCGTCGCCTCGATGTGCGCCTCGGCTTCCTCGCGATCGGGCCGCCCGCAACCGAACAACATGCGGGCGTGGTGTTCGCCTTTCAGCAGCGCGAAGAACTGGCTGGCCGCGCGCGTCGGGTCGGCGATCGCAAGATGGTTGGCGGCAACTTCCTTCCGCAGCATGTCGGCGAGCGCCGCGTGCACCTGCATCGGCCCCGCGTCCCAGAACATCCGGGCGAGCTTCGGCGACTGCCGGGAACTCGCGACCAGCGTGCGGTGCATGCCCAGCGCGCCTTCGCTCATCATCAGGTCGAAAAACGCGCGCGCGATCCCGAGCAATTGGCCGCGCACCGGCGCATGCACGTCGAGCTGGAACAGCATGTCGGGAAGCAGGGCCTCGCACTTGCAACGCACCACTTCGATGAACAGCGCCTCCTTGCCGCCGAAGTGGCTGTACACGGTGAGCTTGGACACCCCCGCCTCGGCCGCGACGGCGTCCATGCTGGTGCCTTCGAAGCCGTAGCGCGGGAACAGGCGCAGGGCCGCCTCGAGAATCGCGGCGCGCTTCTCGAGGTCCTTGGGCCTTCCGGGGCCATTGCAGCGTTCGGGTATGGCGTTCATGGATGCAGGCTAAATCTTTTCTCGGAGACCAGCGTTATTATACGCATGAGTTCAATTTGCCCCGGCGCGCCTGTCCGCCGCGTCCGTCGCCGTGTCCGCGGACACGCGCCCCTCGCGGCCAAATGGCTGCATCTGTTTGATCGTCGTCATGAAATCTGCGGCGCGCCATTGGCAAGCTACATGCAACGTGGAGCACGCGGGCGCGATGACCGCTGTCACGGACGCGCGGTGACTTCCGGCACTTCGTCCCCGCGGGGGCGACCGGCAACCTGACCGCGTTGCCCGCGAAGCCAGGCCCGCCTAAGCTTTTACGGATTTTTTGTCCCGATGGAACCTATGACAATGAACGCAGATCCCCGCCTGGAAGTCGCCCACGCCAACATGGTCGAAAACCAGGTCCGGCCATGGGAAGTCCTCGATGCGCGGGTGCTGGACGTGCTCGCCAGCGTCCCGCGCGAGGCGTTCGTGCCCCGGGCCTACGAAGCGCTGGCGTACGCCGACGTCATGCTGCCGATCGGCTACGACGAGGTAATGCTGAAGCCGGTGGTCGAAGGCCGCATGCTGCAGGCGTTGTTGCCGTTGGCGAGCGAGCGGGTGCTCGAGATTGGCACCGGTACCGGTTACTTTGCGGCCTGCCTATCGCGCCTCAGCGCCCGCGTGACCAGCATCGACCGGCGCGCGGAATTCGTGGAGGCGGCCCGCGGCCGCCTGCGCGAGCTCGCCTGCGACAATGTCGACTGTCTGCATGCCGATGCATTCTCGGGCTTTGCACCCGCCGAACCATTCGATGCCATTGCCGTGACCGGCGCAGTCGCCGAACTGCCGCGGGTTTTTGGCGACTGGCTGAAACCCGACGGGCGCGTGTTCGTGATCCACGGCCTTGCCCCGGCGATGCCGGCGGTGCTGCTGCAGCGCGCCGCCGACGGCGGCTGGATCGAGGACCGCCGCTTCGAAACGGACATCCCCTATCTCGCCGGCGCCGAACCGGTGCCACGATTCCATTTGTAGGAGTGGCCATGTCCGCGACGCGAGCCTGTCATCGCGGTCCCGGGCGCTCCTGCGTCAGCGACTCGACATTGGATTACGCGCGCAGACGCGCCAAGGACCGTCCCGCATGACCGAACGTACCGTGTCCCGCCGCCGCTTCGTGCCCCGCGCCTGCGCGCTCGCCGTGATGGCCGTGCTGGGCCTCGCCGGTGCCACGACGGCACACGCGGAAGATCTGATGGACGCCTATCGGCAGGCGCTGCAGTCCGATCCCGTGCTGAAGCAGGCCGAGGCCCAGAGCCGGATCGGCGAGGCCGGCGCGGAAATTTCGCGCTCCGTCTTGCTGCCACAGATCGACGGCCAAGTCTCGTTCAATGACAGCCACGGCATTTCGAGCGGGACGCAAGTCTTTTACGACAAGAACGGCACTCCCACGCTCGAAGATACGAGCGTTCACACGGGCGGACGCTCTCGGACGGAGTCGGTGGGTCTCACCCAGGTGCTGTTCGATCTCGGCCAGTTCTCCACCTGGCGCGCCAGCAAGGCCAGCGCGCGGGCGGCCGAGGCGCAATACACGGCCGCGGAGCAGAACCTGATCCTGCGGGTGGCGCAGGCCTACTTCACCGTGCTCAGCGACGAAGAACAATTGAAGTACGCCGAGGCCAACGAGAAGGCCCTGCAGAAGCAGCTCGACCAGGCCCAGGCCAAGTACGACGTGGGCTTTGCCGCGATCACCGACGTGGTGGACGCCAAGGCCCAGCACGATACGGCGATCGCCAACGTCATCAGCGTCAAGAACCAGGTTTTCAACGACCGCCAGGCGTTCGCCCAGATCACCGGGCAGCCGGTCGGAACGCTGGAGACGTTGACCGACAAGATGCCGTTGACGCCACCGCAGCCGGACGACATGCAGGAGTGGGTCAACACCGCGCTCGCCAGCAACCCGTCCCTGCAGGCGCAGCGCGACCAGAGGGAAGCTGCGCAACACGACGTCACCGCTGCCTACGCCGGTCACCTGCCAACCCTGGATGCATCGGTCAGCTATTCCCGAAACCCGTCGTGGGGTGGCGTGGGGTTCACGACATCCGGCGTACCGCGCGGTGACAGCCGCAGCAGCGGCACCACCGTCGGGCTGGTACTGAGCGTGCCGCTGTTCGCCGGCGGCGGGATCCATGCCCGCGTCAAGCAGGCCATCGCGCAGCGCGACCAGGCGAGCGATGTGCTGGAACAGGATCGCCGCACGGTGGTCACCAATACCCGCAGTGCCTTCAACGCGATCGAGGCAGGGGTCAGTTCGGTGCAGGCGCAGAAAGCCGCGGTGGAGTCCTCGAAGACCGCGCTGGACGCAACCCAGGCTGGCTACCAGATCGGCACCCGCACCATCGTCGATCTGCTGATCGCCCAGCAGAACTACTTCCAGGCGCAAAGCGCCTATTCGCGGGCGCGCCATGCGCTGGTGGTCAACCGGCTCAACCTCGAGTTCGCCGCCGGCACGCTGTCGGTGAAGGACCTCGAGGCCGTCAACCGCTTGCTGCAATAGCGGGACGCAAGTCGCGGCGAGCGAGGCGGCAGTCGCGGCGTACCGGGTTCGACGCACGGGTACGCCGGTTGCTTCGCCGGCGGGCCGGTCCCGGCTTGTGTATCGCCGCGTCCGCCGCGGCCTTCAGCCTGCCGCGCTCGACTCGAAGCGCGCGCGCGCGAAGATCCGCCCGAGCAGCACCATCGTCCGCCGCGCCGCGCCGCGTTCGCGCGCACACACCGCGCGCGCCGCGGATCCCATCCGCGCGAGTTCGTCCGGATCGCGCAACAGGTCCCGCACGGTGCCGCCGAGCTGCTCGGCCGATGCGATCCTGCGGGCGCCGCCCGCCGTGATCAGCGTCCGGGTGATTTCCTCGAAATTGAAGGTATGCGGCCCCACCACCACCGGCTTCGAGAGCGCGGCGGGCTCGAGCACGTTGTGCCCGCCGATCGGCACCAGCGAGCCGCCCACGAACGCGAGATCCGAAGCCGCGAAGTAGCGCATCATCACCCCCATCGCGTCGATCACGAGGCATTGCACCGCGGAGCCGACATCGCCGGCGCCATGGGTCGCGACGATGAAACCGAGGCTGCGCGCCGACTGCTCGACGATCCGGAAGCGCTCCGGGTGCCGCGGCGCGACGAGCAGCAGCGCATCCGGCATTCGCGCGAGCACGGTGAGGTGCGCCTTGAACGCAGCCAATTCCTCGCCCTCGTGGGTGCTGGCGGCGATCCAGACCGGCCGGGTGTCGCCCCAGCGGCCGCGCAGCTCCGTGCCCCGCCGGCGCGCGCCGCTCGGCAGCGGCATGTCGTACTTGAGGTTGCCCGACACGTGCACGCGCGAAGGAACCGCACCGAGCTTGCGGTAGCGCGTCGCGTCGGCGCGCGACTGCGCCGCGACCAGCGCCACGTTCGCCAGCGCCTGCCGCACCAGCGCCCGGATCAACTGGTAGCCGCGCAGCGAGCGCTCCGACAGCCGTGCGTTCACCACCGCGAGCGGGATCCCGCGACGGCCGCACTGGTGGAACAGGTTCGGCCAGATTTCGGTTTCGATCACCACCGCGAGCGCAGGCCGGATGCGATCGAGGAAACGCGACACCGCCGTCGGCAGGTCATAGGGGAGGTAGACGTGGAATACCTCGTCGCCGAACAGGCTGCGGACCCGTTCGGACCCGGTCGGGGTCACGGTGGTGACGACCATCGGGCGCGGTCCGTAGCGCCTGCGCAGCGAATGGATCAGCGGCACGGCGGCATTGACCTCGCCCACCGACACCGCATGCACCCAGATCGAATCGCGCAGCCCGGGATCGGGAAAGCGCCCGAAACGTTCGCGCCAGCGCCTGAGGTAGCTGCGATAACGGACTCCGTGCACCACCAGCCGTACCACGATCACCGGCGTGGCGAGGTACATCACGAGGGTGTACAGGAAACGCAGCATGGCGGGATCGCGGCCGGCAGCGCGCGAGTATAACTTTCGCGCGAATGCTGCTCTTGTTGATGCAAGCCGAGCATCGCTTCCTGCAGCTCTTGCTCGTCACCCCGCCGCAGGCCGCGATCCACGTTTTTCCGCTCGCGCTGCGGAAGTGGGTGCCGAAGAACGGGAGAGGGCACGGCTCGCCGCGGAAGCGCCGTTAAAATTGTGCGACCCCATCCTCCATCCTCTGGAGCACCCATGCCCGAACCCGCCGCGATTCCCGCCCGCGACCGCCTGATCTTCGCGCTGGACGTGCCGAACCATGCGGAAGCCGTCGCGTGGATGGACCGTCTGGGCGACAGCGTGACGTTCTACAAGATCGGCCTGGAACTGCTCGCGGGGGGCGACTATTTCCGGGTCCTGGACGAGCTTGCGGCGCGCGGCAAGAAGGTCTTCGCGGACCTCAAGTTCCACGACGTCCCTGCGACGGTCGCCGGTGCCGTGCGCGGGCTCGCGGCGCACCCGGTGACTTTCGCGACGATCCACTCCGACAGCCGAGCCATGCTGGAAGCCGCTGCGGCCGTGAAGGGTCCGCTGCGGTTGCTCGCGGTGACGGTGCTGACCAGCAACGACCGCGGCGATCTCGCGGCGCTCGGCGTCGCGGGCGAGCCTGCCGAGGTCGTGGTCGAGCGCGCACGCCTCGCGCAGTCGGCCGGCATCGACGGGGTGGTCTGCTCGGGCGCGGACCTGCCGCGCCTGCGCGCGGCGCTCGGTCCCGACCTGCTGGCGGTCTGTCCCGGCATCCGGCCCGCGGGCGTGGGCGGCGGCGATGACCAGAAACGGACGGTCGATGTTCCCGCCGCCTTTGCCCGGGGAGCCGATTACATCGTGGTGGGCCGCCCGATCCGGAACGCCCCGGATCCCCGCGCGGCGGCCGAGGCCATGGTCGGGCAGATTGCCGCGGCCGTCGGATGAGCCGGCGCGGCTTGCCTATCCGGACGGGCCTCGCCACACTCAGGCGCATGCAAACCGGAAACCGGACCCGGCCCGGCTGCCGGCGGGGGCTCGCCGTCGCGTTCGCCTGTGCCTGCGCGCTCGCGCTGGCGGCGTGCCAGCACGCGCCGCCGCCACCGAGCAACGTCACGCCGGACAAGGCGGTCATGACCAACCTGCGGCTGACCGCGACGGGTGATTTCGACGGCCTGATGCGCAACCGCCTGCCGCCCGCGGAATACGCCGCGTGGCGCGGGGAGTGGGACAAGCAGCATGCACACCCGGTCCCCGCGTCGATCGCGGAGCAGCAACAATTCGCCAAGATCATGCAGATGCTTACCGAGCCCGGGGCCGAAGCCAAGCTCGCCAAGCGCCTGCAGCCGGAACTCGCGCGGCTGCACGGCAGCAAGGCACCGGGCATGCCGATCCTGGGCCGGGTGCTGGAAGCGGCCGGGAAGCAGTTGATCGCGGACTCGCCGCAGCTCGGACCGGCGCAGCGGAAGCTGGTTTCGCAAGGCTTAGATGCCTGGATCGCGTGGACCGGGACGGTGGATTTCGGGGATGCCAAAAGGGCCCGCAAGGCGATCGCGATCGCGTGTGCCACCGCTCGCCAATTGCACGTCCAGACCCTGGCGCAGTGGCGCGCGCTCGACTACGCGACCACCATGAAGGACTACGGGATCATCTGGAACGGCCTGGAAAGCGTGCTGAACGTCTACGGACTCGATCTCGCCAGGGCCTTGAACGATGCCCAGGTGAGCAGCACCGCCGCCGCCGGCGACCGCGCGACGGTCAAGCTCGGCATCGCGTTCGCCGGCCAGCAGTTGGCCGCCGAATGGCCGATGGTCCGGCAGCAAGGACACTGGTACGACGAAGCGTTGCTGGAGGCGTGGCGGAAGGCGCACCCGCCGCCCGCGACCGGTGGCAGTTCGGCACCGGCGGCCGCCGCAAGTGCCACCGCGCGCCCGGGTGTTTCGGGCGCGGCGCCCGCAGCCGCCAACAGTCCGCCGGCGCCTTCGCGTTCCTGACCCGCCCCCTCCCGCACCGGCCTCGCCCGGCGCTCCGCAGGATTCCCTGCCGCCCGGCTGTCCGGCGCGGTTGTGGGACAATCCCGATTCGTGCGCCCTGACCATGACCTCCGCAACATGTCCCGCGTCATGAACCAGACCTTGTCCCGCGACGCGCTCGTGCACGCCGGCTGGTGGCGCGCGCTGTGGGGCGCGCTGCTCGGGCCATGGGTCAAGATCAAG
This sequence comes from Rhodanobacteraceae bacterium, assembly GCA_025928585.1. Classification (GTDB taxonomy): domain Bacteria; phylum Pseudomonadota; class Gammaproteobacteria; order Xanthomonadales; family Rhodanobacteraceae; genus 66-474. The sequence goes on along the minus strand of JAICJG010000107.1, from coordinate 183 downwards.
CGCGATCCGGCCGAACCGGTGGCGTTGCTCGCCGCGGGGATGCCCGTGATCTACGTGATCGAGCGCAACGGCTTCTCCGACAGCCTGATCCTCGAGCGCGCCTGCCACGAGGCGGGGCTCCCGAGTCCGCTCGCGATGGTGCCGGGGCTCGGCCGCCGGCGCCGCGCGATGTTCGCGATGCGC
>JAICJG010000069.1 GCA_025928585.1 Rhodanobacteraceae bacterium | reverse complement strand
CGATCCAGATCGACAAGGACGCGCAGGCGATCGGCCTGCACACCGGGCTGCGGTTCGCGCTGATCTACGGCGGCGTCGATTACGACAAGCAGCGCCAGCAACTGCGTGACGGCTGCGACGTCATTATCGCGACGCCGGGCCGGCTGATCGACTACTTCAAGCAGCACGTCTTCAGCTTCCGCGCGGTCGAGGCCGTCGTGATCGATGAGGCCGACCGGATGTTCGACCTCGGCTTCATCAAGGACGTGCGCTACCTGTTGCGCAAGATGCCGGCGCGCGAGGAACGGCAGGGGATGCTGTTTTCGGCGACGCTCTCGTATCGGGTGCTGGAACTCGCCTACGAGCACATGAACCAGCCCGAAAAGCTGGTGGTCGAGACCGAGCACGTCACCGCCGACCGGGTGCGCCAGCAGGTGTACTTCCCGGCCAAGGAGGAAAAGATCCCGCTGCTCCTGAACCTGCTCGAGCATTGCAACCCCCAGCGCAGCATCGTGTTCGTCAACACCCGTGCCGCCGCCGAGCGGGTGACGCAGCGCCTGTCGCGGCAAGGTTTCAAGGTCGGCGCGCTGTCCGGCGACGTGCCGCAGGCCAAGCGCCAGAAGCTGCTGGAGCGCTTCAAGCAGGGTGCCGTGGACCTGCGGGTCGCGACCGACGTCGCCGCACGCGGGCTGCACATCGCGGACGTCACCCACGTGTTCAACTACGACCTGCCGCAGGACGGCGAGGACTACGTCCACCGCATCGGGCGCACCGCGCGCCTCGGTGCGGAAGGCGACGCGATCAGCTTCGCCTGCGACTTGTACGCGATGAACCTGCCCGACATCGAGCGCTACATCGGGATGAAGATCCCGGTGCAGGCAATCGAGCCGGAGTGGCTGGCCGCGCCGCCGACGCGGGCACACGCACCCACCCATCACGGCGAAGGCGAAAGCCCGGCCGCCGAAGCGGCGTCCGCGGCCCCGGCGGGCACGTCCGCGCCCGGCAAGCGCCGGCGGCGCCGCCGCAAGTCCGGCGCAACGCGCGCGGAGTCGCCTGCCGCTGGTGTTTGATGCCGGCCCGCGTCCGGGCGGCGGTCTTTTCTTGTCGCCATCCCGCCCGCCGCCCCCGACCAAGGGCGCTTCCGGGTCACGCTGCGGCGATCCGATTGCGCTTGCAGGATGGCAAGCGCGAACGCCGCAGGCGCCCCCCGCAGCGCGGCCATGGATGGCGCGGGCCCATCCGTTGTCCCTGGCCTCTGGCTGGCAGATCAGGATGGATCCTGGGTTCCCTCGCGATGAAGCCGCGATGACCCCCGGGATGACAAGATTGTTGTTACGCTTTTCCCCAGCCCCGAGTCACTGACCCCCCTGATCTTCAGCGAGCCGCGACCGCCCTGCCGTGATCCGCTTCGATTCTGTCAGCAAACGCTATCCCGAAGGTCGCGAGGCGCTGATCGACCTGACTTTCCACGTCGATCCCGGCGAGATGCTGTTCGTGACCGGCCATTCCGGCGCCGGCAAGACCACCTTGCTGAAGTTGATCGCGTCGATCGAGCGCCCTAGCGGCGGCAGCATCGAGGTGCACGGCCGGAATCTCGCGCGGCTTCGACGGCGTGACATCCCGCGCCTGCGCCGGGACATCGGCATGGTGTTCCAGGACCATCGCCTGTTGATGGACCGGAGCGTCGCCGACAACGTGGCGCTGCCGCTGGTGATCGCCGGGATCCCGCGCGAAGAGCGCGCCAGCCGCGTGCGCGGGGCGCTGGAGAAGGTCGGGCTCGCCGGGCGCGGCCGCGACGCCCCGGTCGGCCTTTCCACCGGCGAGCAGCAGCGGGTCGGCATCGCGCGGGCGATCGCCGGGCGACCCTCGCTGATCATCGCGGATGAACCCACCGGCAACCTGGATCCGCAGTTGTCGGAGGAGATCATGCAATTGTTCCTGGCCCTCAAGGCGACCGGCAGCACGATCCTGATCGCGAGCCACGACCTGCCGCTGTTGAAGCGGATGAAGCAGCGCGTGGTCGTGCTCGACCATGGCCACCTGATCGACGACGTAGCCGCGCGGGAGGTCGCATGAGCGCACGCGCGGCCATGGCTTCGCAGGTTCGCCGCACGCGCTTAGGGATGTGGCGGCGGCAACATGCGTGGTGCCTGCGGGACAGCCTGCGCCAGGTTGTCCGCCGGCCGCTCGGTTCGGCGCTGACGATCGCGGTGATGGGTATCGCGCTCGCGCTGCCCCTGGCGTTCTACCTGCTGCTGGCCAACGTGCAGCATCTCACCGCGGCGCTCGGCGACTCGCAGGCGGTCAGCGTATTCCTCAAATCGGGGCAGGGCGCCGAACAGGCCGCGACGCTGGCGCAGAACCTGCGCACCCGTTCCGACGTCGCGACGGTGGCATTGCGCACGCCGCAACAGGGGCTCGCCGAACTTGCCGCGATGCAGGGTTTCGGCGACGCCGTGCAGGCGCTGCCCGACAATCCGCTGCCGTTCGTGCTGCTGGTCGATCCGCGCGCGGGCAGCAGCCGCGCGCAGGTCGAGTCGCTGGTGGAAGCCTTGCGCGCGATGCCGCAGGTCGACCAGGTCCAGGACAACGGCCAGTGGCGGGCGCGGCTGGATGCGCTGGTCGCGCTCGGGCGGCGGGTCACGCTGCTGCTGGCGATCCTCCTGGGCGCCGCCGCGGTGCTGGTGATCGGCAACACCGTGCGCCTCGACATCCGTGGCCGGGCCGGGGAAATTGCGGTCCAGCAGTTGCTCGGGGCGAGTCCCTCGTTCGTGCGCCGGCCGTACCTCTACGAGGGTGCGTGCTACGGGCTCGCCGCGGGGATCGTCGCGGTGCTGCTGGTGCTCGTGCTGGAGGCGGTGCTCGCGGCCCCGGTGCGTGACCTGGTCGCCAGTTACGCGGGGCGCCTGCATTTCGGGGGACTGTCTTCGGCTACGCTCGCCGCGACGCTGGCGATCGCGCTGGTGCTCGGCTGGCTCGGGGCATGGATCGCGAGCAGCCGGCAACTGGCGCGGAGCTAAAGAAGGGGGTCAGGTTCACTTTTTAGCCTGTGTCCTGCACGTCCCCCTGACTTGGAAAGTGAACCTGACCCCGCATGAACGACCTACTCCGCCACATCGCCAGCGACAATCCGCGCGTGATGGTGGTCGATGGCTCGCGGGTCGCGCGCACGCTGATCGCGCGCCTGCTGGAGCAGGAACTGCCGGGCGCGACCGTGATCACCTGTGCCCGGGGTGCCGAGGCCCAGCAGGCGCTGCACGAGGGCGTCGTGGACCTCGTGTCGACCGCGCTGAGCTTGCCGGACATGGACGGATCGACGCTGGCGCGCTACGTGCGCGAGCACGCCGCGCAGGCCTACATCCCGATCGTTGCGGTCTCCGGTGACGTCGAGGAGCGCGTGCAGAACCGCCAGCTCGGCGACGAGATCACCGACTATTTCGACAAGGCCGCCGGTTACGAGGCGCTGGCGGAGTTCATTCGCGGCTACGTCGCTCCGCAGGACCACGCCGAGGGTATGGTGCTGTATGTCGAGGACAGCCGCGTGGTGGCGATGGCGACCAGCCGCGTGCTGCAGCGCTGCGGGCTGACCGTGCACCTTGCCGGCAGCGCCGAGGAGGCGGTCGAGTTCCTCGCCAACGCCCGCGACCGTGGCGCGATCGGCGCAGACCTGGTGCTGACCGATGTCAGCCTGAAGGGCGAGATGTCGGGCGGCGACTTGCTTGAGTGGATCCGTCACGACCTCGGGCTAGGCAAGGGGCGGTTGCCCGTGCTGGTGATGACCGGAGACGGCAATCCCGCCAACCAGGCCGCGCTGCTCAAGGCCGGCGCCAACGACCTGGTCGAGAAGCCGGTCGAGGAGCGGCTCTTGATGACCAAGCTGATGTTCCAGTTGCGTGTGGCGCAGCGGTTGCACGAACAACGGCAGGAGCGGTCCGAACGGCTCATGAACAACCCTGGGGCGCCATGACCGAAGAACGCTTGAAGCTGGAACCGTCGTGGAAAGCTAGGGTCGGCGATCATTTCGCTCGTCCCGAAATGAAAGCACTCGGCGAATTCCTGCGCGCGGAAAAACACGCGGGAAGGGACATTTTCCCGCCCGGTCCGCAGATCTTCGCGGCCCTGAACACCACGCCTTTCGATGACGTGAAAGTGGTCGTGCTCGGCCAGGATCCGTACCACGGCCCCGGGCAGGCGCACGGGCTGTGCTTTTCGGTCCGGCCCGGCGTTCAGGTGCCGCCTTCGCTCGTGAACGTGTTCGCCGAGATCGAGAGCGACCTCGGGATTCCGCGCCCCGACCACGGCTGCCTCACGCCCTGGGCCCGGCGCGGGGTGCTGCTGTTGAACTCGGTCCTGACGGTGCAGGCGCGGATGGCGGGTTCGCACCAGGGCAGGGGCTGGGAAGGTTTCACCGACCGGGTGATCGATGAGTTGAACCGCGGTCGCGAAGGCCTGGTGTTCCTGTTGTGGGGGAGCTATGCGCAGGCCAAGGGCAGGCTGATCGACTCCCGGCGCCACCAGGTGCTCGCGGCCCCCCACCCGTCGCCGCTCTCGGCCCACCGGGGATTCCTCGGCTGCCGCCATTTTTCGAAGTGCAATCAGTACCTTGAGAGCCGGGGCCAGATTCCGATCGATTGGGAGCTGCCGCCCCGGGCCGCCTTGGAAACATGACTTCCGGCGACTTGTATTTCCTGTACTGATTGGTATACTTAGTTTATTAACGGCAGGGCAACAACGGCGTCGAAGATGGATCGCCGGGGGAACCTTGACGCAAACTTGGCAATCGAATTGCTAGGGTGTCAACACAACGATTAGGGGTACAACCATGAGCGAAGCCTTGGTGGCCAACAATCTTCCCATTCCAAGCGTGGTAGGCAGCCTCGATGCCTACATTGGCGCGGTGCACCGGATCCCCGTGCTCGAAGCCGGCGAAGAACGCGAGCTGGCGCGGCGGTACCGCAGCGACGACGACCTCGATGCCGCCCGCAAGCTGGTGATGTCGCACCTGCGTTTCGTGGTGCACGTGGCGCGTGGCTACAACGGCTACGGCCTGCAACTGGCAGACCTGATCCAGGAGGGCAACATCGGCCTCATGAAGGCCGTGAAGCGTTTCGACCCCGACCACGGCGTGCGGCTGGTCAGTTTCGCGGTGCACTGGATCCGTGCCGAAATGCACGAGTTCATCCTGCGGAACTGGCGCATCGTCAAGGTTGCCACCACCAAGGCGCAGCGCAAGCTGTTCTTCAACCTGCGCAAGTCCAAGAAGCGCCTCGGCTGGATGAACATGGAGGAGGTGCGCGCGGTGGCCGAAGACCTCGGGGTGCCCGCGACGACGGTCCTCGAAATGGAATCCCGCCTGTCCGGCCGGGACGTCGGCTTCGACGCACCGGTCGATGCCAACGACGACATGCCGCCCGCGCCGGTCGCCTACCTCGAGGACCACGGCGCCGATCCGTACCTGCAGGTCGCCGACGCGGACCAGGAGGAGCACCAACTCGACACGCTGCAGCACGCGCTGGCGAAACTGGACGATCGCACCCGCGACATCATCCGCCGCCGCTGGCTGGCCGAAGACAAGGCCACGTTGCAGGATCTCGCCGACGATTACGGCGTTTCGGCCGAACGCATCCGCCAGCTCGAGGCGAATGCGATGAAAAAGATGCGCGGGGCATTTGCTGCCTGAGAGCAGGGAGCAGGGAAGAGGGAGCAGGGCCGAAGCGGCCCCTCCTGCGCTGAAAAGCGCGGCGCCTGCCGCGCTTTTTGCGCTCGTCTCCCGCGCAGCCGCCTTCCGGGTTTCGACCCCTTGCTTCGGAAGGGGTGGCCGGCTCATGGTTTCCCGATGAACGGCTCCCTTCGCCGTGTTCCCTGGCTTCAATACAAATCCACCGCATCCGTATCGGTGGACCGTTCTGCTTTGGCAGGTTGGCGCTGAGCAACGTCGTCGTCATGCGCCATGCCGGGCTTCACCGCGTCCGGCCAAACCCGCGCTCTCTCGCCTGCTCCCTGCTTCAATACAAGTCCACCGGGTCGACGTCGATCGACCAGCGCAGGCCGCGTGTCTGCGATCGCGCCTGGATCTGTGGCAATCCCTCGGCGAGCGTCTTGTGCAGCGGTGCGCGCTGCGGGGATTCGAGCAGCAGTTGCGCGCGGTGCCGCCCCGCAAGCAGGGGCATCGGTGCCGGGGACGGACCATGGATGCGGACGACCTCGGCGGCACCGCATGGCTCCCCGCCATTCGCCCGGGCGCGAGGCGTGAACGCCGCGCGCGCGGCGGCCATGAATCCATCCAGCACCTCCCGCTGCCGGCACTCGGCGCGCAGCAGCGCGAGGTGGGTGAACGGCGGCAGGTTCGACGCCAGCCGTTCGCCGAGCTGCAAGGCAGCGGCGACGTCGTAGCCGCCCTTGAGCAGGGTGGTCAGCAACGGATGGGCGGGTTCGTGGGTCTGCAGCCACACCTCGCCCGGCTTGTCGGCACGCCCGGCACGCCCGGCCACCTGCACGATCAGTTGCGCGAGGCGCTCGCCGGCCCGGAAATCGGCGCTGTGCAGACCTTCGTCGACCCCGACGATCGCCACGGTGGTGAGGTTCGGCAGGTCGTGGCCCTTGGCCAGCATCTGGGTGCCGACGAGGATGGCGGCTTGGCCGTCGGCAAGCTTGTCGAGCAGCTTCGCGAACGCGTCGCGGCGGCGGGTGCTGTCCCGATCGACGCGCAGCACCGGCACCTTCGGGTAGCGCGCGGCCAGCGCCTCTTCCAGCCGCTCGGTGCCGTGCCCCTGAGGAATCAGCGCCGCTGCCTGGCAGCTCGGGCACTCGGCCGGCATGCGCTCGGTATGTCCGCAGTGGTGGCAAAGCAGTTGCCGACGGCCGCGATACAGCGTGAGCGGTTTCTCGCAACGCGGGCAGGCCGCATGCCAGCCGCACGCGTGGCAAAGCAGCACCGGCGCATAGCCGCGGCGATTCTTGAACACCAGAGCCTGTTCGCCGCGCTCGATGCAGGCATCCAGCGCCGCCAGCAGCGCCGGCGACAGCCCGTGGGTCAATTGCAGGCCGCGCAGGTCGAGCACATGCACCGGCGAAGCAGGGCGCGCATGCACGCGGCGGTGCAGCCGGAGCCGCACGTAACGTCCGGATTCGACGTTGGCCAGTGTTTCCAGCGACGGCGTCGCGCTGCCCAGCACGATCGGTACGCGCAACGACTGCGCGCGCATCAGCGCGAAGTCGCGCGCGTGGTAGCGGAAGCCTTCCTGCTGCTTGTACGAGGCGTCGTGTTCCTCGTCCACCACGATCAAACCGGCGCGCGGCAGCGGCGCGAACACCGCCGAACGGGTGCCGAGCACGATCGCGGCATCGCCGGCGCGCGCATCGAGCCAGGCGCGGGCGCGGTCGCCTTCGGCAAGGTTGGAATGCAATACCGCGATGCGGGCATTGAACCGCGCGCGCAGCCGCGACAGCGCCTGCGGCACGAGGCCGATCTCCGGCACCAGCCACAGTGCCTGGCGGCCCTCGCGCAGGACCCGCTCGGTGGCGCGCAGGTAGACTTCGGTCTTGCCGCTGCCGGTCACGCCCTGCAGCAGGAACGGATGGAAGCCGCCTCCCGCCGCGAGCAATTCCGCGAGCGCGTCGGCCTGCTCGTCGTTGAGGATGGGCGTGGCGCCCTCGCGTGTGCACGGCGGCTCGCGGGCCGGTTGCGCCCGTTCGATCAGGCCGGCCGCGGCCAGGCGGCGCGCAGCGGCCCGCCACCCGGGCAGGAGCGTGTCGAGCTCGTTCGCCGAAAGCAAATCGTTGCCCAGCGCGCCGAGCAGCGCGGCGGAACCTCCGCGTCGGGTACGCGCTTCGCGCGCGGCGAGGCCCCCGGCCGTGGCCCGCCACGCTTCCTCGGCAAGTTCGGCGGGTGCGCGCCCTTCGCGCAGGACGAGTGGCATGGCGCCGAACACCACTTCGCCAATGGCCCCGCACCAGTAGTCGGCGGCGCGCCGCAGGTCGGCGAGCAGGTTCGGGGGCAGCAAGGATTCCTCGTCCAACAACGCCGCGATCGGCTTCAACCTTTCGGGCGCGATCTCTGCGCGTCCCGTGGATTCGACGACGACGCCGACGCGGCGCCCGCGCCCGAACGGCACCAGCACCCGTGCTCCGGGCTGCGGCGAAAACGTGCCGCACAGGTAGTCGAACGTTTGCAGCAGCGGCACCGGCAACGCGACCCGCACGACGCCGGCGGCCGCGGTGGATTGCCACATCGCGTTCATGACTTACGGGCGCATGCTGTCATCGCGGAGAAGAGTGTCCGGCAAGTGGGCGACACATTGGCGGTTTTCCTGTTATCCACAATTACTGTGGATAACGTTGTGGAAGAACGGCGGGCAAGGCCTCCGCGGGCTCACGGGAGCGGACCGCGGCACGACTTGGCGATTTTTTGAGCAACCATTTTTCTCTTTTGTATTCATGCGGATAGTCGCGCGTTGCGGCCGGCGCAGGCGAGATTTCGCCAACCGCGGGCACCGGCCAGCCTCCGTTTGCGGCTGTGCACAATGCCCGTTGGAGGGCGCGCCATCCGCTTCGACGATCATGCGCCGGTGAGGCTGATCAGCACGGCGAACACGAAGGCGAACGACACCAGGATCGAATAGCAGAGGCCGATCCAGCAATATTTGAAAGTGGTCATGAACCAGCCTTGCCGGTACACGCGCTTCTGCATCAGCAACAGGTACAGGAATATCCAGGTCCAGGCGGCGACGCGCAGCAGCGTGACCGGTGCCGAAAGCCAGCCTGCGTGCGGCACCAGCGCGCCCCGCACCAGGTCGAGCGCGACCAGCACCAGCATCGAAAGCATCAGGAACGCATGGCTGTGCATCGCCACGATCAGGTGCTCCATGTACAGGCGCTTCTTGAAGATGAAGAAAATCTTCAGCAGCAGCGCGAAGACCGGGAGCAAGACGAACAGCACCGTCGGCGCGGCGGAAAACATGCCGAGCAGGAATTTGTGGCGGGCCGCGCGCTGCGATTCGAAGCTGCCGGAATTCATCGCCTGCAATTGCTCCTGGGCGTTCGCCATCAAGTCGTTCAGCCAGTCGTTGGCGAAGCCCGGCAGCCAGCCGACCTGCAGCGGCCTGGTCTGGCGGTTCCACAGCACGTGGTCGTTCAAGCGGATATTGCCGGCGCTGAACGCATCGTTCTTGACCGGGTGCGCCGGCGGGTTGCCGCTGATCGAAACCCCGGCGACCGGCGCGGTCTGCACACGAACCGCCTGGGTGAAGCCGGCCCGAATCGTCAACTGGATCGCGAAGAAGGCGATAATCGCGAGGAAGAACACCAGCCGGAACGGGGTGACATAGCGCGCGCGCTTGCCTTCGAAATAGTCGACCGTGAGTTTGCCCGGCCGCAAGTACAATGGACCGATCGTCCGGAACAGCCGCTCGTCGATGTTGAGCAGGCTGTCGGCGACATCGCTGAGGATGCTGCCGAAGTGCCGCACCATGCCGGTGGTCGGCTGGCCGCACGCATAGCAGTACTTGCCGTACAGCGGCGCGCCGCAGTTCTCGCAGGCCGCGGAGGGCGTCGTCGCCGGCAGGCCGGACGCTGGCAGTGTGGCCGGTGCCGATGGCGGCGCTGGCGGAGTGGAAATTTCCGGTTGCATCGGGTCGTCCTGCAATGCCCCAGATTCTAGCCCTGGACACGCGCTTCGGGCGCGAGATTCGCGCGACGGCAAGACTCGCGCTGCCGCTGATTGCCGGCCAGTTGTCCGCGGTGGGGATGAGCGCGGTGGACGTTGCGCTGGCCGGGCATTACAGCGCCCACACCCTGGCCGCCGTCGCGGTCGGCGCCAATGTGTGGGTGCTCGGACTGGTGAGCGCGGTCGGGGTGATGATGGCGCTCTCGCCGTCGGTGGCGCAGTTGGACGGCGCGAACCGGCATCACGACATCGGACCGTTGTTCCGGCAGGCGCTGTGGCTCGCCGCGGCGCTGTCGGTGTTGCTGTGGTTCGGCGCCCGCCATGCCGGTCCGCTGTTGGCCCTGCTGGGCGTCGATCCCGCGTTGCGCGCCGATGCCCGGGCGTTTCTGCAAGCGCTGAGCTGGGGCGCGCCCGGGCTGTGTGGCTATTTCGCGCTGCGCGGGTTGTGCGAAGGCTCGAGCTGGACGCGGCCGACGATGCTGTTCGGGCTGTTCGGCCTCGCGGTGCTGGTGCCGCTCGACTGGATCCTGATCTATGGAAAGTGGGGACTGCCGGCGCTGGGGGCGCGCGGCAGCGGCATCGCCAACGCGCTGGCGCTGTGGCTGCAGCTCCTGGCGTTCGCGGCGTACCTCAAATTCGGCCAGCGCTTCCGGCACCTCGACCTGTTCGCGCGGATGGAACCCCCCGACTGGCCGGCGATCCGTCACCTCCTGTGGATCGGCGTGCCGATGGCGGTGACCCTGCTGATGGAGGCCGGGTTGTTCGTGATCTCGGCCTTGCTGATCAGCCGGCTGGGGACGGTTGCGATCGACGGCCACCAGATCGCGATCAACGTGGCTTCGGTGACGTTCATGGTGCCACTCGGGCTCGCGCTGGCGGTGACCGTGCGGGTCGGCCATGCCGCTGGGCGGGGCGACGCGGCCGCGGTGCGTTACGCGGGCTTCACGGGAATCGCGCTGACGCTGGTGACCCAGGCGGTGTCGGCCACCGTGATGCTGGCGCTTCCGCACGCGATCGCGCACGTTTATTCGAACGATCCCAGGGTCATCGCACTGGCGGCGCAACTGCTGATCCTGGCCGGCATCTTCCAGTTCTCCGATGGCATCCAGGTGGTCTCCAACGGCGCGCTGCGGGGCTTGAAGGACACCCGCATGCCGATGCTCATCACCGTCGTCGCGTACTGGCTGGTCGGCATGCCGACCGGCGCCTGGCTGGCGTTCGGCGCCGGCCACGGCGTCCAGGGCATGTGGGTGGGGCTGATCGCGGGGCTGACCGCGGCGGCACTGCTGCTGTTCGCGCGCTGGGTGGCGCAGACGCGCGGCGACGGCTGGCGGCGGCTGGCGGTTGCACCCATCGCGAAGCCGCCGCTCGAAACCGCCGAGTGATGCGTTCCGCCGAAGGAAGTCTCCGCTGTTGTGAAGAGTCAGGCCATGGAGGGCCGTTCTGGTCTCCCGCGGCGCCCGCGAACTTCCGGCGACCATGTGACTGAACGAAGCGGCGGTCAGGGACGATCGCACCAAGGTATCCGTGACGGCCAGCGCGCGGTGGGATACGCTTGAAACCTCGCCATCCAGGTGCAGGGTCGGCAGCATGAGCAATCCACCAGGCCGCGGTTTCGGGGGATTCCTGCGTGCGCTCGGGCGCGGCATCAACATCACGCGGCTCGTCATCATCAACGTGGTGTTCTTCGGAATCCTGTTCCTGATCCTCGCGCTGCTGTTCCGGGGCGTGCCCAAGGTCGGACCGGACACGGTGCTGCTGCTGAAACCAACCGGAGTGCTGGTCGAGCAGTACAGCATCGATCCGGCGCAACGTGCATTCGCGCGTGCATTCGGCCGGCCCGTAGGCCAAGTCCAGGTGCGCGACCTCGTGGCCGCGATCGACCGCGCCGCGCGGGATTCACGCATCAAGCGAATCATGCTCGATCCCTCCGGGTTGCAGTTCGGCGGCATGGGCGCGCTCGAGGAGGTCGGCGCTGCACTCGACCGCTTCCGCGCCACCGGCAAGCCGGTGATCGCGTGGGGCACCGACTTCGGGCAGATGCAGTACCTCCTGGCCGCGCACGCGAACGAGGTCTACCTCGATCCCGAAGGTTCGGTCTCGATCACCGGGCTGTCCGACTACCGCAGCTACTTCAAGGCCCTGCTGGACAAACTGGGCATCACCGCGCACCTGTTCCGGGTCGGGCAGTACAAGTCGGCGGCCGAGCCGTTCATCCTCGATGCGCCGTCGCCGGCGGCGCTGGCCGCGGACCAGTACTGGATGGGCGGGCTGTGGAACACCTGGCTCGCCGAAGTCGGCAAGCTGCGCCACCTCGATCCGGCGACCCTCGGTGCGGAAGTCGACTCGCTGCCGACGGAAATCCCCGCGGTGCAGGGCAACGCCGCCGCGCTCGCCCTGAAATTCCACTGGGTCGACGGGCTTGCCACCCGCGAAGACATGGTGCGGATGATGCAGAAGCATGGTGTCGCCACCGACAACGGCACCGGATTCCGCGCGGTCGACCTCGACCATTACCTGCCGCAGACCATCAATGTCGGCCTCGGCAAGCCGCAGGTCGCGGTGATCGTCGCCGAGGGCGACATCGTCGGCGGGCGGCAGGGCCCCGGCAGGATCGGCGGCGAATCCACCGCCGCGCTGATCCGCAATGCGCGCGCCGACCGCAACGTGCGCGCGATCGTGCTGCGGGTCGATTCGCCGGGCGGCGAGGCCTTCGCGGCCGAACAGATTCGCCGCGAAGTGGTGCTGGCCGAGCGCGCCGGCAAGCCGGTCATCGTCTCGATGGGCGATGTCGCCGCCAGCGGCGGCTACTGGGTCTCGATGAACGCGAACCGCATCTTCGCCGAACCCGATACCATCACCGGGTCGATCGGGATCTTCGGGCTCTATTTCACCGCGTCCGATGGGCTTGCCAAGCTCGGCATCCATACCGCGGGCCAGGGCACGACGCCGCTCGCCGGTGCGTTCGACGTCCGTCGTCCGCTCGACCCTGCGCTCGGCGCGATGATCCAGGCGACGATCGACCGCGGGTACCGCGAATTCGTCGGCAACGTCGCCAAGGCGCGCGACAAGAGCTATGCCGACATCGACGCCATCGCGCAGGGGCGCGTATGGACCGGCGTGCAGGCGCTGAAACGCGGGCTCGTCGACCAGATCGGCGGCCTGCACGACGCCATCGCGTATGCGGCGAAGGACGCCAGGCTCGGCAGCCGTTTCGTGGTGCGCTACATCGAGCCACGGTCGAGTCCGCTGGAGCGTTTCCTCGAAGGCGCGGGTTCCAGTGCCACCGCGCGGGCATTGGCGTCGCTCGGCCTGCACGTGCCGCAGGCATGGCTCGCGGCGGTGCCGGAGATCGCGCCGGCGCTGGCGCTGCTGGAGCACGCGCAACCCGGCAAGCCGACCACCTACGCATATTGCTTCTGCCGGCTGCAGCCGTAGCGGGCGCGCCGGCTTGGCGGATCGACCGTCCGCCGCTTCGCGGCCGATCACGGCGGGCAACGCCCGCGAAGGCGGTTCAGCCCACGCCGAGCCCGTAGGGATCGTCCTGCGGCAGGTCGCTGCCGGCCGCGCCTTCGGCAAGGCGGATCTTCAGGGCGAGGCCGTCGCGCGAATCGGCCTTGGAGAGCGCCTCCTCGAGGTCGATCGTGCCTTCCTTGTAGAGCTTGTACAGCGACTGGTCGAAGGTCTGCATGCCCTGTTCGAGGCTGCGTTCCATCGCGAGCTTCACCTCGTGGATTTCGCCACGCCGCAACAGGTCGCGGATGTGCGGGGTGTTGATCAGCACCTCG
>JAICJG010000157.1 GCA_025928585.1 Rhodanobacteraceae bacterium | reverse complement strand
TCCCGGTAGGCCCGGGACGCGGCTCGGGAGCGGGTTCGGTGGTCGCATGGAGTCTCGGGATCACCGACCTCGATCCGCTCCGCTTCGGGTTGCTGTTCGAGCGCTTCCTCAATCCCGAACGCGTATCGATGCCCGATTTTGACGTGGACTTCTGTATGGAGCGGCGCGACGAGGTGATCGCCTATGTCGCGCAGAAGTACGGCCGGGACCAGGTCAGCCAGATCATCACCTACGGCTCGATGGCGGCCAAGGCCGTGCTGCGCGATTGCGGGCGTGTGCTTGGCATGCCCTACGGGCAGGTCGACAAGATCGCCAAGCTGATCCCGCGGATGCCGCTCGACCTGACGCTTTTCGACGCGCTGGGTCGTAGCGAGAAATCGAACAAGGAACCGGACCGGGTGGTGCGCGAGTTCTGCGATCTGTACCAGCAGGACGAGGAAGCGCGCACCCTGATCGACCTCGCGCTGAAACTTGAAGGCCTGGCGCGCAATGCCGGCAAGCATGCCGGAGGCGTCGTGATCGCGCCGACCCCGCTCACCGATTTCGCGCCGCTCTATTCGGAGCCAGGCGGCGGCGGCGTCGTCACCCAATACGACAAGAACGATGTCGAGACCGTAGGTCTCGTGAAGTTCGACTTCCTCGGCCTGCGCACCCTCACGATCATCGACTGGGCGGTGAAGGCGATCAATGCAACGCGTGCCACGACCGGTGAAGCGCTGCTCGACATCGCGCAACTCCCGCTCGACGATCCCGAAGTGTTCAAGCTGTTCCGCGAGGCCCGCACCGTCGCGGTGTTCCAGTTCGAAGGCGGCGGGATGCAGCGCCTGCTGAAGGATGCCAGGCCCGATCGATTCGAAGACCTGATTGCGCTGAATTCGCTGTTCCGCCCGGGTCCGATGGAGCTGATTCCGAACTACGTCGCGCGCAAGCATGGGCGCGAGCAGGTGACGTACCCCGATCCGCGCGTCGAGCCGATCCTGAAGGAGACCTACGGCATCATGGTCTACCAGGAGCAGGTGATGCAGATGGCGCAGATCGTCGGCGGCTATTCGCTGGGCGGCGCCGACCTGCTGCGCCGCGCGATGGGCAAGAAGGTGCCGGCCGAGATGGCCAAGCACCGCGGGATCTTTCGCGACGGCGCGGTGCAGAACGGCGTGCCGGAACAGAAGGCGGACGCGATCTTCGACCAGATGGAAAAGTTCGCGGGCTACGGCTTCAACAAGTCGCACGCCGCGGCGTACTCGCTGGTCGCCTACCAGACCGCCTGGCTGAAGGTGCACTACCCCGCCGAGTTCATGGCCGCGACGATGTCGTCGGACATGGACGCAACCGACAAGCTGGTGCAGTTCATCGAGGATGCCCGCGCCACCGGCATCGCCGTGCTGCCTCCCGACGTCAATGCCTCGGACTACCACTTCATCGCCAACGCCGCCGCCGACCGGCAGGCGGCGCAGACCGCCCACGGCACCATCCGCTACGGATTGGGCGCGATCAAGGGCGTGGGCCGCGCCGTATGCGAAGCCATCGTGGCGGCGCGCGCGTCCGGCGGTCCGTTCCGCGACCTCGCCGATTTCTGCGCGCGCATGGATTCAGGCAAGCTCAACAAGCGGGTGTTCGAAGCCCTCATCCTGTCCGGCGCGATGGACGGGCTCGGCCCCAATCGCGCCACGCTCACGGCGCAACTTCCCGAGGCCGTGAAGGCGGCCGAGCAGAGCCTGCGCGACCGCGAGGCCGGGCAGAACGACATGTTCGGCGCCACGCTCGCAGCGACTACCGCGGTCCTGCCGGACAGCCCGCCGCGACCGCCGTGGCCGCTGGAACGCAAGCTCGCAGGCGAACGCGCTACCCTCGGGCACTACCTTTCCGGCCACCCCACCGACCCGTGGCGCGAGGTGCTGGCGCAACTCGCCAGTTGTCCCATCGGCGAAACCGCGCAGCAGTACCAACCGCCGCCGCCTCGCAACGGCGACGATGAAGGCCGCTACCGCCGGGCCCTGGAAACGCCCTGGACGGTGGCCGGCATGATCGTGAAGATGCGCCGGCGCGGCGACAACGCGGCTGCAGTGCGCGTCGAAGACTGGAGCGGCGCGATCGAGGTCAACTTCTTCCGGGAGGCGTTGCAGCAACATGGCGCGCTGCTGCAACCCGACGCGATCCTGGTGATCGAGGGCGGCCTCGCGATCGACGATTTCAGCGGCGAACTGGCCTTGCGCGCGCGCCGGGCGTGGACGCTGGATGAAGCTTGCGAGACCGGCGCGCGCGTGCTGCGGGTTGGGGTGAACGGCATCGACGCGCAGTTCGTCGCCAACTTCAAGCGCGCCCTTGCGGGCCACTGCGGCGGACGCACGCCGCTGCTGCTCACCGGCTACCACAACGCCGCGGGCAGCGCGGACCTGCGGCTCGGCGACGACTGGCGGGTCCGGGTAAACACCGGCCTCTTGCGCACGCTGTCGGAACTGCCCGGCGTGAAATCCGTGCAGCCGTCGCTGGCGCGGCCCGCCATGGATTGAAAACCGGGATCGGAGTGCATTTTCCATCGTGCTGCGTCGTTTCTTGCGAGCGGGTGGGAACGGAAAATGCACTCTGACCCCGGTTTCGGGCGGGCGGCGGCGACTATAATCGCGGCTTTGCCCCCGCGCAGGCGCAAGCGATGAATCCCAACTTCCTCGACTTCGAGCAGCCGATCGCCGAGCTGGAAGACAAGCTGCGCGAGCTGACCAACGCCGGCCACGACAGCGCGATCGACGTCGACGACGAAGTCGGCAAGCTGCGTTCCAAGCTGCGCATCAAGACCGCCGAGATTTTCCGCGACCTGACGCCGTGGCAGATCACGCAGATGTCGCGGCACCCCGGCCGCCCGTACACCAAGGACTACGTCGCCGTGATGTGCGACGAGTTCCACGAGCTGGCGGGCGACCGCATGTACGCGGACGACGAAGCTATCGTGGGCGGGCTTGCGCGCATCGTCGGTCGCCCGGTGATGGTGATCGGCCACCAGAAGGGCCGCGACATCAAATCCAAGGTGCGCCGCAATTTCGGCATGCCGCGTCCGGAAGGCTATCGCAAGGCCTTGCGCCTGATGCAGATGGCCGAACGCTTCCGCCTGCCGATCCTGACCTTCATCGATACCCCCGGGGCCTACCCCGGCGTCGGCGCCGAGGAGCGCGGCCAGAGCGAGGCGATCGCACGCAATCTCGAGGAGATGGCAGGACTCAAGGTACCGATCGTGTGCACCGTGATCGGCGAAGGCGGCTCGGGCGGGGCGCTTGCGATCGGCGTCGGCGACCGCGTCAATATGCTGCAGTATTCGACCTATTCGGTGATCTCTCCCGAGGGTTGCGCATCCATCCTGTGGAAGAATGCCGGCCGCGCCAAGGATGCCGCCGAGGCCCTCGGTTTGACCGCCGCACGCCTCAAGGAACTCGGGCTGATCGACAAGATCATCCGCGAACCCACCGGCGGCGCCCACCGCAATCCGCGCTCGATGGCGATACGGCTGAAGGCCGTGCTCCTGAACCAGCTCGACGAACTGCAGGCGCTGCCGAACGACGAACTGCTGGAACGCCGCTACCAGCGCCTGCGTGGCTATGGCACGTATCAGGACTGAAAGGGAATCGGAAATCGGGAAAACCTACGGCGCTTGTTGAGTGAGCGCTCCCATGGGAACCCCCGCATTGGATCGGCATGCGGTATTCGACGGCCGTTGGGCTTCTCCTGGACAAGTCCTGGATCAGCCCAACCTGCGGAACTGCCGAAATTCGTCGCGCGGCGCGAAAGTTGTCCTTGCCACAGCCCGGTCCACCGCGAAGCAGACGGTGCCGCAATGCACCCGTAGGTTGGCGCTGAGCGCAGCGAAGCCCAACGGTACCGTAATGCACCCGTAGGCTGGCGCTGAGCGCAGCGAAGCCCAACGGTACCGTAATGCGCCCGT
>JAICJG010000152.1 GCA_025928585.1 Rhodanobacteraceae bacterium | reverse complement strand
GGCACGTTTGGCCTGCGCCTGGTCAAGCTGCGCCTGCAGGGTGCGCGGGTCGATTTCGGCCAGCACCTGGCCCTTCTTCACGGGCTTGCCTTCGACGAAGTCGAGCTTCAGCAATTGGCCGTCCACCTGCGGCTGCACGTTGACCGTGTTGATCGGCGTGACCGTTCCCGAATTGGTCAGGTAGACCGGGACGTTCTCCGAGGTGGCGGGAACCACGGTCACCGGTACGGCTTCGTTCGCCCCGCCCTCCCCGGGGCCGGGTCCCTTGCCGCCACCGGCGAAGATCCGCCACAGGATCACCGCCACGATGACGACTCCGATGAGCGTCAGGATCCATTTTGTTCGGGACATTCTTGTGGTCCGGAATCGGAAAGCGGCCGTTTGGACCACCGGCGCGGCGAGGGGTTCGGCGCGCGGCGGCCGGACGGACCGATTTACGGTAGCCGATCGGCGAGGGCCGCGCCCCTGCCGTTCGGCATGCCGGCCGGCATGACACCCGTCAGGAAGGCGGTGTCACTGTTCGGCGGCGACCGTCGGCGTACCGGAACTGTCCCTGGCGCCCGCGTGTGCCGCGTGGCTGGCATCGAGCCGGCGCATCAATGGCAGCACCACCAACGCGATGGCCGTGCAGACGATGCCCGCGATGCCCAGCCAATTGAACAGGTGGGTGTAGATCGGCATCATTTCCACCGGATTGGTGATGCTGCTCGGCACGCTCGCGAGCGTCGCGACCAGTCCCCCGAGGTATTGCGCGCAACCCACCGCCACGTAATAGGCGCCCATCATGAAGCCACCCATCCGGCTCGGCACGTAGCGCGCGATCATTGCCAGCCCGAGGCCGCTCACCAGCAGCTCGCCCAGCGAATAGGATCCGTAGCCCCAGACCATCACCCACGACGAGGTCTTGCCGGGCGCATTGAGGAAATGGGCGGCCGCGCCGAAGATGAAGAAACCGATCGCCACCGCCGCGAAGCCGCAGGCGAACTTGGCGGCGATCGGCAGGTCCTTGCCGCGTTTGCCCGCCTGCGTGTAGAGGACCGCGAGGATCGGCGAGAGGATCATGATCCAGATCGGGTTGAAAGCCTGGAATTGCGCCGGTTTCCACGTCCACAGGTGCAGGCCGAACACGTCGAAGCTCCAGTCCACGTTGCGCAGCGCGAACAGGTTCAAGGAGGTCGAAAGCTGCTGGTAATAGATGAAGAAGAATACGGTCTGGACCGTCAGGATCAGGGCGGCGATCAGACCCGCGCGTTCGGTGCGCCCGCTGCTGCGGATCAGATGGACGAAGATGCCGAGCACCACGATGCCGGCTGCATACACGAACACCCGCGCGACGGTTTCGTAGTTGAGGATCACCGCGGCGGCGCATGCCGCGAGCACACCCCAGCCCAGCACGATCGCCAGCTTGCCGGCATTGAACGGACGCTCGTCAGGGGGCGAGCCGATCTGCGACAGTGTGTGGCGCATCACCATATAATTGGTGAGCCCGACCAGCAGGCCCACGCAGCACACCGCGAAAGCCATGTGCCAGCCGAGTTCGTGGCCCCACGTCGCATTGATGTAATCCTTGATCCACGGCGTCAGCAGCATCGAGATGGTCGAGCCGACATTGACCGCCATGTAGTAGATCGTGAAGGCACTGTCGATCTTGCTGTCGTCGCCTTCGTAGATCTTGCGCACCAGGTTGCCGGCGTTGGGCTTGAACAGGCCGTTGCCGACCACGATCACTCCCAGCGCGCCGAACAGGAACCAGACGTTGGCGTTGGGCACCGCCATCAGGGCATAGCCGACCGCCAGGATGATGGCGCCCGTCAGCATGGTGCGACGGGTGCCGAGGATCTTGTCGCCGACGTAGCCGCCGATGGCCGGCGCCACGTAGATCAATGCCGCCGCCGCCCCCCAGGTGAGCGACGCGCGCGAGTCCGGAAAGGCGAGGCGCTGCACCATGTAGTAGACGATCAGCACCTGCATGCCGTAATAGCCGAAGCGCTCCCACATCTCGATCAGGAACACGGTCGAGAACGAGCGGCTCTTGGAAACGGTCGGTGCAGTCACATTCATGGGCAATCGTCGCGGCAGTGGCACGGGTATGGCCCAAGCCTACCCGAACCGTAGCTGAATTGGGCGATGGCAACGGAGACAGGGAACCGCTGCGGTAGGCCGGTTCAAGGCCCCAGGCCAGAACCGGCATGACGGTGCGGATTATCGGCTCCGTCCCGGTGCTCCTCGAGCCGCCCTACGCGCGGCGGCTCCATCCAGGCAGAACCCGGGCTACTTTGCAGGATTGCAAACGCAGTCGCGTTCCCCTTCCGCTGACGCCGAAGCGGCCCCGGAATGACGAATTCTTGTTACGCTTTCGGAATCCAGTCCCGCATTCCGAACCGAGTCCCTCGTCCCGTGCGCATTTACCTCGACCTTCTCCGCGATGTGCTGGAACACGGCGTCCGCAAGGACGACCGCACCGGCACCGGCACGCAGTCGGTGTTCGGCCGGCAGGTCCGCATGGATCTCGGTGCGGGCTTTCCGCTGCTCACGACCAAGAAACTGCACGTCCGCTCGATCGTGCACGAGCTGCTGTGGTTCCTGCGCGGCGACACCAATATCGCCTATCTCAAGGAACACGGCGTCCGGATCTGGGACGAGTGGGCGGATGCCAACGGCGATCTCGGGCCGGTGTACGGCAAGCAGTGGCGCGCGTGGCCGGCGCCCGACGGGCGCACGATCGACCAGATCTCGCAGGTGATTGAACAGATCAGGGGCAACCCTCACTCGCGACGGATGCTGGTTTCGGCCTGGAACGTCGGCGAGCTCGACCGGATGGCGCTGATGCCCTGCCACGCGCTGTTCCAGTTCTATGTCGCCAACGGAAAGCTGTCCTGCCAGCTCTACCAGCGCTCGGCAGACATCTTCCTCGGCGTGCCGTTCAACATCGCGAGCTACGCGCTGCTGACCTGCATGATCGCGCAGGTTTGCGGGCTCGAGCGCGGCGAGTTCGTGCACACCTTCGGCGACCTGCACCTCTACGCCAACCATGTGGACCAGGCGCGCGAGCAGTTGACGCGCACCCCGCGGGCGCTGCCGAAGCTGGTGCTGAACCCGGACGTGGCCTCGATCTTCGATTTCCGTTTCGATGACGTGCGGGTCGTCGACTACGATCCGTGGCCTGCGATCAAGGCGCCTGTCGCCGTGTAGGACGGCCAATGCCTGCCGGCTTCGGAGCGCTGGCTCGACGCGGCTTGTCTCCTGCCCCCGCAGGGGGAAGGCCGGGGTGGGGGTGCGGTCGTGGAACTTGGCCACACCATCCCCGTGCCAGCCCTCCCTTGAAGGGAAGGGAGCACGATCGTCGCGTTCTCCGAGCCCCGACTTTCTGGGTCGTTTGCCATGCCTGATTTCAACCCAGCCATCTCCCTGATTGCGGCGCTCGACCGCCACCGCGCGATCGGTCGCGCTGGCGCGATGCCGTGGCACTTGTCCGACGACTTGAAGCGCTTCAAGGCCTTGACGCTCGGCAAGCCCGTGCTGATGGGACGCAAGACGGCGCTCGCGATCGGCCGGCCGCTGCCTGGGCGGCCCAACCTGGTGCTGACGCGCTCCGATGCCGCGCCGTTCGCCGGCCAGTCGGCGGTCCATTCCTTCGATGAAGCCGTTGCGCGCGCGGGCGATGGGGAGCTTTGCGTGATCGGCGGCGGCGAGGTGTATGCGCTGGCACTGCCGCACGCCACCCATCTGCGGCTCACCGAGATCGATGCGGTTACCGCCGGCGCCGACACCTTCTTCCCGGGATACGACCCGCGCGATTGGCGCGAGACGTTCCGCGAACACCATCCCGCGGACGCCAAGCACGCATTCGCCTTCGACTTCGCGGACTATCAACGCCGGTGATCGAAGTCGCCGCCGGCATACTCACCGACCCGCGCGGCCGCGCGTTGCTGATGCAGCGCCTGCCGGGCAAGCACCTCGCCGGATTGTGGGAATTCCCCGGGGGCAAGCTCGAGGCCGCCGAAACCGTCGGCGAGGCACTGGCGCGCGAACTGCACGAGGAGCTCGGCATCGAGGTGCGCGCCTGCGCGCCCTTGATTTCGGTTCCGTGGCGCTACCCGGAAAGATCGGTCCGGCTGCACGCACTGCGTGTCACCGAGTGGGTTGGCGAGCCACGCGCGCGGGAAGGCCACCCGCTGCGATGGACATCCATTCGCGAACTGGACGTTGCGGAGATGCCGGCCGCCGATGCGCCGATCGTCGCCGCCCTGCGACTGCCGGCGTGCTACGTCATCACGGAAAAACCGGGGTCAGAGTCGCTTTTCAGTTCCGATCGTTGCGCCGGGTTGCCGTCGGTGAAAAGCGACTCTGACCCCGGTTTT
>JAICJG010000105.1 GCA_025928585.1 Rhodanobacteraceae bacterium | reverse complement strand
GCCGTTGACCGTGACGATCGCGCCCTGGTCGGAATTGACCGCGATGATGTCCGGGTTGTTCGGATTGATCCAGGTCTGCTGGTAATCATCGCCGCCCGGCGCGCCGCGGAATCCGGTCCATGTCTTGCCGCCGTCGACGGATTTCCACAACACCGGCGTGTCGCTGTACACGATGTCGGCGTTTTTCGGATCGACCGCGAGTTGCGGCAGATCGCCGCCGCCGATCCGCGCGGCCGGGCGTGGGTCCTTCGTCATCCTGTACCAGCTCGCACCGGCATCGTCGGAACGGTAGAGCGCGACCTCGCCGCCTTCCTCGCCCGACGCGACGGACGCATACAACCGATTCGGTTCGCTCGGCGCGATTCGAAGCAGCGCCTGCTGAACCTCCGGCAAGCCCTTGGTGAGCTTGGTCCATGTATTCCCGCCGTCGGTCGATTTGTAGATGCCGCCTTCCGTGCCCGCGAACGAACCGTTCTCCCACGGCGCTTGCTGCTGCTGCCACATCGTCGCGTACACGATGTTCGGGTTCGCGGGATCGATCTCGACGTCGTCGCCGCTGACGTACTCGTTCGTGTAAAGGACCTTCTTCCAGGTCTTGCCGCCATCCAGCGAACGGAAAATCCCGCGCTCGGGATTCGGGCCGTAGACGTGCCCCATCGCCGCCGCGAACACGCGATCGGGATTGCGCGGATCCACCGCGATCATCGCAATGTCCTGGGTTTCCTTGAGACCGATGAAGCTCCACGTCTTTCCCGCGTCGGTGGACTTGTACATGCCCATGCCCGTCGCCTGGTCGGGGCGGATGGTGCTCTCGCCGGTGCCGACGTAGACCACGTTCGGATTCGAGACCGAAACCGCGATGGCGCCGATCGAGCTGGTCGGTTCCTTGTCGAAGATCGGCTGCCAGGTGTTGCCGTAGTCGGTCGACTTCCATACCCCGCCATCGTCGTTGCCGATGTAGAACACGTTCGGCTGGCTCGGCACGCCCGCGAGCGCGCGCCCCCGGCCGCCCCGCAGCGGTCCGATCGGCCGCCACTGCATCTGCGAGAACAAGCCGGCGTCATGGGTGCGAGCCTGCGCCGCCGCGCCCCAGCAGAGTCCAGGGCCCGCCAAGGCCACGATTGCCAACCCGAGCAGCCAACGCTTCATCGCACACGCCTCCCGAACATGGAATGCTCCGGCTCCCGAACGGAGTCCGCCAGCCGGTCATAAATACCACGTCGGGGCGTTCGTCTCATCCCCCATCAGTTGGGGTGGTCATGGAATCGCCGGCATCGATGCGATTTCCAGAGCACACATCCTGGATCGATGCGCAGCATCAGGTCTCTCAGCGCTTCACGGTTTCGACGATCGGCTTGCCGTCCACGATCTTGAAGCGGAACACGTACCAGAGGCTGAAAGGCTCGGCGGTCAATTCGTACGTGCCGTCTCCATTCGGCTTTTCCATCCACAGCGGCGTGAACGTCCATTGCATCGCGGCGTCCGCGACGGCCGCTTCGAACAGCGCGTGATCTGTTGTCTTGTCCGTATCGGAAACCGGATAAACGGCTTGCACGTTGCCGTCCTTGTCCATCACCAGTTGCGCGACCACCGTCACCGGCGGCGAACCGGGATGCACCAATGACGGCGGATATACAGGGCCGATCTGCTTTTGGGGAATCGGCTGCACCGCCGTTCGCCGCGCCCGAGCGTGTAACGAGGCACACCTTTCGGCACGACCATTTCGTAGCTGGTCTTCGACTGCGGATTCGGCTTCAACACGGTCCGCGTGCTGCAAGCGGCCATCAATCCGGACAATACGATCGGCAGGAGCGACAGGTTCCGGTTGCGCATGCGGGCGCTTCCGCTACAAGCATTCCGCCGATCAGGACGACGCAGGCGCTGAAGACTGCGCGATGCACGAATACGACTTTCCGTCGCCTTTCTTGTAGCGGAAGCCGGCAGGACACGATTGGGAACCCGGCGAAGTCCAGGTGGGATTGAGCGAAAATGTCACGGGAACCGTGATCCTGCCGCCGACGGCATGCCCATTTTTCATGCCGGGATTGAAGCGCCAGTTGTTGACGGCCTGCATGGCCGCTGTCTGCAGAATCGCAGGCGCGGTCGTCCGCTTCGGATCGACTGTGACGCCCGTGACCTTACCGCTCGCATCGACCGTGATGACAAGCAACACTTTCCCCTCTTCACCCTTGTGCAACGCTTCGACCGGGTAATGCGGCGGGTTGCGATTCTTGTAGGTGATGTCGACGGTCGGCAGTGTGGACCTGGAGCCGGTCTGCGCTGCGTCGGCGATCGGAACCCTCGCGCCGGCGACACACAAGCCGCCGGCCAGCAACAGGGCGATGGCAGCAAAACCGGCCCGACGGCGCAAAGCGCCTGGCGGAATGCGAGCAATCATGGCGATCCTCTCCTTGAGTTGCGGTTCGCTGAGCCAGGGGAGCAGTGCGGGCGCGGGTTGCACCGCCACGCTGTCGAGCAGTGCACGTGCGTAATTCGCGCTCCGTTCGGGCAATGCGCGCAGCGAGGCAGCGTCGCAGGCCAGTTCCTGGTCCAGGCGAAAGCACGGACGCGCGAGCCACGCGAGCGGATGGAACCACAACAGCGCGGACGCGATTTCCATCGCGAGGCTCCACAGGGCATCGCCGCGATGGGCGTGGGTAAGCTCGTGTCGCAGGACCAGTTCGCGGGTCGCGTCGGTGTCGAAGCGATCCGCGAAATCGGCAGGCAGCAGGACCAGCGATCGCGGCAGCGACCACAGCACTGCCGGTCCGGCGTCATGCATGCGCACACGTCGGATATCGAGGTTCGGAATCGTTTCGGCCAGCGTGCTTGTCCACGCAGCCGGTGCCTTGCGCAGGCCACGCAGCAGTCGCAAGTAATGGACACCTAGTCGCAGCAAGCCGGCTACAGCACCGATGGCCCAGGTCACCAGGAGCCATTCCGCCCAATCGATGCCGACCACTGGCGACGGCATGGCCGTCCCGACATGTGGCGTTACCGTCA
The DNA here is from genome assembly GCA_025928585.1 of Rhodanobacteraceae bacterium. Lineage (GTDB taxonomy): Bacteria > Pseudomonadota > Gammaproteobacteria > Xanthomonadales > Rhodanobacteraceae > 66-474. Next base: position 5,810 of record JAICJG010000105.1, on the reverse strand, counting down.
ATCCCGGCAGCACCACCATCGCGGCGGGCGCAAGCTGCTCGGGCAGCAGCGGCGCCAGCGCCAGCGCGATGGGCAGCAACCACAAAGTGAACGCCGATCCGGCGCCGAACATCCGGCACGCGGGACGGCGCAACAGCAGCACCAGGGTCAACCCAAGCGTCGTGCCGCACAACATCCGCAAGAGGACATCAGTCATGGCGGCGCTCCTTCCTCTCCAGTTGATCGACCAGCCTGCGAAGCTCGGCCACGTCCTTCGCGCTCAGCTTCTCGTTGCGGCTGAAGTGCACCAGCAGCGGCGCGACTTTTCCACCGAATACTCGGTCCAGCAGACTGCGGCTCTCGCGTGCCTGCCACTGCTCGCGGGTCAGCACTGGCCAATAGAGATAGCGTCGCCCTTCGCGTTCGGCGCGCACCGCACCCTTCCGCGCCAGCCGGTTCAAGAGCGTCCGCACGGTGTTCTCGTGCCAACCGGTATCGGGTTGCAGCGCCGCCGCCAAGTCCTCGGAACCCCGAGGCGCACTTCGCCACAGGATCTCCATTACTCGGCTTTCGGCTTCGCTGATGGGGGGTGAAGCTGGTTTGCGCATGACAGACCACCAACGACAGGTGTAGTTTCAGTCAACACTACACCTGTGGTTCTATTTGTCAAGCACTCCATTGGCCCCGCACCCCACCCTCAGCCCTCCTCCCGGAGAGAGGGGGGAACAGCACGGCCGCCGCTGACGCGTTCCCGGCCTTCGAGATCACGTTCGGTGAAGATTTCGGCGTAACCGTGTGCCGCGAGCAGTTCGCGCACAGCCGGGCCTTGTTCGAAACCATGTTCGAACAACAGCCACCCGCCGCCACGCAGATGCGCGCGGCCATCGCGGACGATCACGCGGATCGCATCGAGGCCGTCCGCACCCGAAGCAAGTGCCGCGTGCGGCTCAAAGCGGAGGTCGCCCTCGCGCAGATGCGGGTCGGAGCCGGCAATGTACGGCGGATTGGACACGATCAGGTCGAAGGAGGCATCGCCGAGCGCTGCGCACCAGTCGCCTTGCCGAAACTCCACGTTCGTGAGGTTCAGCCGCCGGGCGTTCCCGCGGGCGATGGCGAGCGCCGCGTCGCTCGCATCCGTCGCCAGGACCCGCGTATCGGGGCGCGCGCGTGCGATCGCCAGCGCAACCGCGCCTGATCCCGTGCCGAGATCGGCGATTCCGTAGCCGCCCGGAAGCGGCGCAGCGACCGCGTTTACGGGATTGCAAACGGGAACCGCGGAGCCGGCCCGCCGGGCGGGCGACATGGAGGTCGCGGACACTTCCGGAGGCGCTTTCGCACACTGTCCCGGATTCCGTCGCGGCGCGGCTCCATCCGGACCACGCGCGGGAATCCGCGCCAGCGCAAGATCGACCAGCAATTCGGTTTCCGGGCGCGGGACCAGGACGTCCGGCGCGACGTGGAGTTCCAGGGCGTGGAAGCCGCGCGTGCCGGTGAGGTAGGCCACGGGCTCGCCGCGCGCGCGGCGCTCGATCAGCGCCTTGTACGCTGCCGCGCCGTCATCGCCCACGGGATCGTTCGCGTGCGCGATCAGCCATGCTTCGGAGGCCTTGAGTACGTGGCGCAGAAGCAGCGCAGCCTCACGCGCTCCGTCACCATCGCTGAGCGCGCCGACGCCGTGCCTCAATAACCCGCAAACCGTTTGCACTACCCTGCCCCATCCGCTCGTCCCAACAAGGGTGACTGCCGCGGACCAAGGTTGGCAAGCCATCGCTGCCGCATTGATGGGCGGTGGTTCGCCCCGAATGGGGTGGCGCGGCCAGCCGGAGGACTCCCTACCCAGCGCTACGCGCTCGGCCTGTGGCCGCCTCTCCCCCAAGGCGGAAACGGCCTGGGGGAGAGGGAGCGTGCACCTACTGCGTCAGCGAGGCGGGATTCTGGTGCGCCTTCAGCGCGCTGCACAGCACGATCGACTCGTGCGTTTGCGCGAGCCCGCGCTTCAGCCCCGGCACCTGTCCAAGTTTCGGCTGGAAGAATGCTTCGACGCGCTGGGCCTCGGCATCCGAGCAGCCGCCGCCGGCGGCGACGAACGGCAGGTAGCCGCCCGAAAACACGCCGGTGCGGTCGACGATCTGCTGGTAATGCCCGGTGAACCAGTTCCACAGGTCAGTGCGTTGCGCAAGGGTGTCGCGGCCACCGCGCAGGATCATCCCCATCTCGCCGACCTTGACGTCCTTGCCCAAGGCGAAATTGCGCGCAACATTCGCCTCGGCACCCTTCGCATGGCTGAGCGCGCCCAGCATCGCGTTGCGCTTCACGGGATCGGTGGTCTTGGGGATCGCCGCGATCAGCTCATCGACCACCGGCTTGCCCTTCTCTTCCACCGCAACCGACAAGGCCGTGCGCAGCAGGTCGGGATTCGCGGCACCGAGGTCGGGCAGGCCGTCCTTGCCGGTTTGCAAGGCGGCCTCGCCCTGCTTCAACAGTTCCGCACGCACCTGCGGCACCTCGAATTCGAGGCCGAGCACGCTAGCGAGTTCGGAACGCAGCAGTGCATCGTCGGCAGACTCGCCGGCGCGGCGCTGATAGCCGAGCTGCTCGAGGCGCGGCAGGTAGGCTGCGACCACCGCTTTGCGGACGGCCGCCTTCTGCGCGGGGGTCTGTGCCTCGTGCTCGTAGATCCAGCCGACGGTGCCGAGCGGCGCCAGCGCAATCTCGCGCACCTTCGATGGCGCCAGTTTGCGCATCGCCGCCAGCACTTCGGCCGCGTCGAGATCGCCACGCTGGAACGCTGCGCCGACCGAGTCGGCATAGGCAAGCTGCTCGCCGTCATTTAGTTGCGCGATGACCTTGGTGAGCGCCGCGCGATCGGCCTTGGCCATTTCGTAACGGTAGTAGCCATTGCCGTTGGCGTTCGGCATGTACCAGGCCGGGCACTCCCCGCCGTTGACCTTCATCACCCCGGTCTTGTCGTCGAGCATCTGGCACTGCACGCCGTGCGGGAAGCGCACGCACACCGGGATGCCCCACAAGCGGTCCGCGTCACCGGTCGAACCGAGCGGCAGGTAACGGCTCTGCGTGAGGTCCAGGCGCGCGCCGCCCTTGCCGTTGCAATCCAGCCTGGTCGAAACCAGCGGCACGCCGTTCTGGTTGAGGAAACTCTTGAAGGCCTTCTTGAACGACTCGCCCTTGCCGGCTGCCGTGGCGATCGCGCCCACCAGGTCGTCGGCCGTCGCATTGCCGAACGCGTGCGTCTTGATGTATGCGCGCATGCCCTTCTGGAACACCTGCGGGCCGACGAAGTTCTCGAACATGCCGATGACCGCCGCGCCCTTTTCGTAGGTGATGCCGTCGAACGCGGTTTCGATGTCGCCGTTGCCGGTGATCGGCTGGCGGATCATCCGCGCGCTGACCAGGCTGTCGTTGTGCATCGCGCCCTCGCCGCCTTCGATACGATCGAGGTGCGCATGCCAGTCCGGATGGATCTCGCCCTCGATCTTCTGCTGCATCCAGGTCGCGAAGGCTTCGTTCAACCAGATGTCGTTCCACCACTCCAGCGTCACGGTATCGCCCGTCCACTGGTGCGCCATTTCGTGCGCCTCGACGTTGAACACGCTGCGCACTTGGCTGGGCGAAGCATTGGGCTCCAGTTGCAGCAGGAAGTCACGATAGGTGATCAGCCCGGCATTCTCCATCGCGCCGGCCGAGAAGTCCGGCAGCGCGGCCAGGTCGAGCTTGCCGAACGGGTAGCCGAAACCGTAGTACGCCTCTTCGTGCTCGATGATGGCGGGCGCCATCGCCAGCGCCTGCTTCAGCTTCGCACCGTTGCCCTTGGTCGCGATGCCGCGCACCGGGACCGGCGTGGAACGCCACTGCGTCGGGGGGATGGTCGGCCCCTGCACGATGTCCCAGGGACCCACCGCCCACGCGTACAGGTAGCTCGGGAGCGGCTTGGTCTTCTGGAAAGTGACGGTCTTCCAGCCTTGTCCCGCCGGCTTGTCACCGGTTTTCGGGGCGTTCGCGACCGCCTTGTCGGCGGCGGGGATCGTCAACGACAGGGTCAGCGGCGCCTTGAAACCCGGCTCGTCGAAGCACGGAAACGCGAGGCGCGCGCTGATCGGTTCCATCTGCGTCATCGCATACGCGTTGCCCGCGAACACCACCTTGTAGTAGCCCTGCAGCGTCTTGTTGTAGGGAGCGGTGAAGTCGAACTTCAGCTTGATCTTCTGCGGTTGCAGCGTGCGGCCAAAATCGACCCGCGCAACTCCGGCCTGCTCGGCGTCCTTGGTGACGGCGCCTTCGTACCTGCCGGTGTGCGTGTGCCCCCTGGCGTCGGTGATGGTGACCGAGGAGACCTTGAGGTCCTTGCCGTGCAGCCACAGGTGGTTGGCGGCCTTCTTCAGGTCCACCGCGATCGTGACCGTGCCGCTGTAACCCGGCTGGCCGGGATCGCTCTTGATCGAAAGATCATAGGATTCCGGCACCGCCCAGCCCGGAAGACGCGTGAGCGGCGGCGCATCGGCGGACTTCGCCGACGCTGCACGCTTCGCCACTGGCGCGGGCGGCTTCGCGAGGCCCGCGCCCGCGAATGCCAGCAGGCTCGCCATAACCACTGCAGAAATCATGCGCATCGGACTGCACTCCTGACTCGCCGAGGGAACAGCCGAAAAGTCGAACACGCCCGGACGCACGGATCAAGTGTCGGAAGTCCTGCCCCTCCCGCCCCCCGATGGCGGCGGCTGCGGAGAGCGGTCAGGCCGCCTGTGCGGCAGATGCCGCGTTCGCGGCAGCCTCCTGTTCGAGCACCACCGCGACGCCATGGATCACCGCCGCGACGCGGGCCGCGCTTTGCACCGCCTGCGCGGAAACGTCGTGCTTGCGCAGGGCCCGCTCGTGCGAGGCCACGCAACTGCCGCAGCCGTTGATCGCCGATACCGCCACCGATGCGAGGTCGAAATCGACCTTGGCGCAGCCCGGGTTGGACATCGCGTTCATGCGCAGGCCGGCGCGCAATGTTCCGTACTCGTCATTTTCGACGAGATGCAGGAACCGATAGTAGATGTTGGTCATGCCCATCAGCGCGGCGGCGGTGCGCGCGCCATCGAGTTCCTTCTCGTCGGCATGTTGCGAGGCGAATTCCATGATCGCCTCGGTAAGCGGCGCGTGACGCGACGCCATCGCGGACGCCAGGGCAACGATCGCAATCTGCTTGTGGCTCAATCCCGGGGCGCCGCCTTCGCTCAACACCGATTCGAGGTTGAGGCGAAGGTCCTTGGCGTAGGCGGGAAGCCGTGGTTTCAATTGATCGAGAGTCATTTTGGTTCTCCGTATCGTCGCGTCGCAGCGGCTTGTCTCCCTCCCTTTCAAGGAGGCGAACTGGTGCGTTTGCGAACCGCAGGTTCGCGCTCGAGTGAGCGCCCAAGGCAACGAGGCGAGGGCCGGGTCGCTCAGCAAGGGCTGGATGCCCGAGCGTGGTGACGACGGCATGGCGATGGGGCCGCTCATCGACGGGAAACCCCATCGCCACCCACCTCCCGCCGAAGGGGAGGCATTCGGGTCACGCAGCCTTGAGCGTTTCCTCGCCCTTGTTCCAGTTGCAAGGGCACAGCTCGTCCGTCTGCAGCGCGTCGAGCACGCGCAGCACCTCCGACGGATTGCGGCCGACCGATCCTTCCGTGACGTACACGAAGCGAATCACGCCCTCGGGATCGACCAGGAACGCGGCGCGCCGGGCCACGCCCTCGTCGTCCAGGATGCCGAGCGCCCGGGCCAGGTCCTTGTTGATGTCGGCCAGCATCGGGAACGGCAGGTCACGCAGGTCCTTGTGGTCCTTG
>JAICJG010000063.1 GCA_025928585.1 Rhodanobacteraceae bacterium | reverse complement strand
CCCGAACGCGAGTTCGCGGATGGCGCCGTGCAGGACGTCGATGCGGTCCTCGCGGAATGCCGGACTCGGATAAGCCATGGATGATCGGCGTCGTTGGGTGGCCGGGGAGAGCGTCAGCGGCGCGGCGGCGGCGCGCCGATTTCGGGGCCTTCGTGCTGCCGGTCCCATGCCCGCAGTTCCTCGCGCAGGCCCGCGACCCGCTGGCGGCCGAGCGCGTTGTGGTCTTCGTCCAGCAGTTCGCCGCCCAGCAGCTCCGCGATGCGCTGCGCCACCGGCAGCATCGCCTCCCACGCGTCCAGCGCCGCGAGCGGTCCGGGCAGCGTGATGAAGAAAGTAAGCCCCGGGGTCGCGAGGTCGGCGATCCGCGCCATGTTGAAGTAGCCGGGTTTCATCATGTTCGCCATGCTGAACACGGGACCTGCGTCCGGCCGCCCCTCGACCAGCCGATGGAAGATGTGCATCGCGCCGAACCGGAGGCCGGCCTTTTCCGCCGCGACCACGATGTCGCTGCCGCGAAAGGGTTCACCCTCGCGCGCCACGACGAACAGGCTGACGATGCGATCGACCGGGAATGCCTCGGGCCGCTGCCCGAGCGCCGGCCCGGGCGCTGCCGGCGGCGGCGTCTGCCCATGCGTGGTACTGCGCCCGGCCGCGACCGTGGCGCCGAGGCGTTCGAGCTCGCGCTTGAGGGCGACGTCGAGTTCCCCCTGCTGCGGAGAAACCGGCCGGACCTCTCCGGTGCCGGCTTCCGACCCATCGGGCGCTTCGCCGATCACGGGTTCGACGCGCCCCTCGCCGCTCTTGCGGGGCAGGATCCGCCGCCCTTGGCCCGGACGCCGCGGCCGTCCGAAGAAATAGATGCCGGCCAGGATCACGACGCCGATCGCGGCAATGATGATGCGCAGGGTGGTGGCGGAAACGGCAACGTCCATGGCGTGGACTTTAGCAAAATTTCGGTGCGCAGCCTGCAACGCCCATCAACCGGTGACGGGATCGAACAAAGCACAAAAAGGGGCGCCACGAGCGCACTGGCAGGTTGGTGCTGCTGCAGCGAAGGCCACCGTTCTTCGATGCACGCAATGACATCTGTTGGGCTTCTCCGGGAGAAGCCCAAGCTACGTGCTTCCCCGGTGACGAGTCGGACAATCAAAGACGCTGGATTCCGGGTTCCGCCCGCAAACAACGCAGGCGGCCCCCGGAATGACGACGTGTTGAAGGCAGCCGCCCCGATCTACGCCGCGAGTCCGGCGAGTTTGGCCGCCTCGGCGAGATCGACCTGCACCAGACGCGAAACACCGGGCTCGCGCATCGTGACGCCGCACAACTGGTAGGCCATTTCCATGGTCGCCTTGTTGTGGGTCACGACCATGAACTGCACCTTGCCCGACATGTCCCGGACGAGTTGGCTGAAGCGGCCGATGTTGCCTTCATCGAGCGGGGCGTCCACCTCGTCGAGCAGGCAGAACGGCGCGGGATTCAGGTTGAAGATCGCCATCACCAGCGCCACCGCGGTCATCGCCTTCTCGCCGCCCGAAAGCAGCGAGATGTGGCTGTTCCGCTTGCCCGGGGGCCGCGCCATCATGGTGACGCCCGCGTCGAGCAGGTCTTCGCCCGTAAGTTCCAGGTACGCGTGGCCGCCGCCGAACAGCTTCGGGAACAGGTCCTGGAAGCCTGCATTGACACGGTCGAAGGTGTCCTTGAAGCGTTCGCGCGTTTCGCGGTCGATCTTGCGGATCGCGTTCTCCAGGGTCTCGAGCGCAGTGGTCAGGTCGGTCGTCTGCGCATCGAGGTATTCCTTGCGCTGCGCGGCCTCGGCGTGCTCGGTGATCGCGGCGAGGTTGACCGGCTCCAGGCGCGCGATGCGCGAATCGAGGTCGGCGATCTTCTCCTGCCAGGCTTCCGGCTGCACCTCGTCGGAAAGGTTCGCGAGCAAGGGTTCGATTTCGAGGCCTGCCTCGGTGATTGCCTCGGCCAGTTGCTCGGCGCGCAAACGGAAGCCTTGTTCTTCCAGCCGGAGCTGTTCCAGCGCATCGCGCTCGCTCGCCATTGCCTGTTCGGCGGCGTGGCGGGCCTGCTCGCGTTCGCGCAAGCTATGGGCGGAATCCTCCACCACGCGCCGCGCATCGACCAGCTTGCGGTCTACCGTCAACCGTTGTTCGAGGCACGCCTGGCGCTCCTGCTCCAGCGCCAAGACCGGATCGCCCCCTTCGGCGAGGCGCGCGTCCAGGTCGGCCCGGTGCTTTTCCAGTTGCCCGCGCTGGCTGTGCATCCGCGAGAGCGACTGTTCGATCGCCGCCAGCGTGACGCGCCTGGATTCCAGTGCGATAGCGTGGCGGTGCGCGGCATCGGAAGCTTCCTGGGCGTCGGCGCGCGCGGCTTCCCGGCGTTCCAGCAGTTGCCGGCGCTCGGCCTCCAGCGCGACCCGCGCCTGTTCGTGCTCGCCCATGTGGGCGACCGCGGTCTGCATCCGTCCGCGTGCCGCCTGCAACAACCCTTCGTTTTCCGCAAGCCGCGATTCGATCTCGGCGTATTCCGTGTCGATCGCGGCGAGGCGCGCCCTGGCGCTGGCGATCCGCCCCTGCCGGCTCTGCATCTCGCCGGCGAGTTCCGACAGCCGCCGGTGCGCGTTGTACAGGTCGCGCTGGGCGTCGTCGCGCGCCTGTTCGGCGGCGCGCCGCTGGTCACGCAGGTCCGCCTGGCGTTCCTGCGATTCCACGATGCGCTTTTCCACGGCCGCGAGTTCGCTCGTCGCCTCCTGCAGTTCGCGCTCGCGCGCGAGCACGCCGACCTGGCCGCCTTCGGCGCGGCGCACCCGCGCGAAACCCGCACCGAGCCACACGCCTTCCTGGTTGATCACCGTGTGCGCGGGCGGCAGCGTCGCCGCCAGCGAGCGCGCTTCTTCGACCGAGGCGGCCGTGCGCACCCGCGCGAGCAGCCTGCGGGCCGCGTCCGGACCCTCCACCTCGGCGGCGAGCGTGCCCGCCGCGTCGATGCCGGTGGAGGCCTCGCCGGCGACCAGGGTGACGTCGGCATTCGCGACTTCAGCGATATCGGCGGCCAACACCACCGGATCGTCGACCAGCACGGCTTCCAGCATCCCGGCCAGCACCGTTTCGACCGCGCGCTCCCAGCCTTCATTGACCTTCAGCCTCGCACCCAGCCGCTCACCGCCGGAAAGTCCGACCTTCTGCAACCACTCGCGTGCGGTGTCGCGATCGCGGCCCAGCGCGGCGCGTTGCAGCGCCTCCAGCGAGGCGATCCGTCCCCGCAGGGTCTGTTTCTGGGTGTTGGCTTCCGCGAGCGAGATTTGCGCCTGGCGTTCCTCCCCGAGCAGGCGTTCCGCGTCGGCCTTGTGTTGGGCGAGGTTCGCGGTGTAGGCCTCGACCTGCGCCTTGCAGGATTCGTGTTCGTCGGCCAGGCCTGCGGTGGCGGAGGTCAGCGCGTCGAGATCGTAATTCTTACGTTCGTTGCGCAGCGCCTCGCGGCGGCGCGACAGGTCCAGCGCATGCTTGTCCAGATGGTCGATGTGGGTACGTTCGACTTCGGCTTCGCGCGAGGTGGAAGCGGTCTGGCCGCCGTGGGCTTCCCAACGCTCCTGCCATGCCGCGTGCGCCGATTCGGCCTCCGCGAGCGCCCTGGCCGCCTCGGCGTCCGCATCCTTCAGTCGCCCGGCTTCCGGTTCCGCCTCGGCGATCGCCGCCTGCAATTCGTCGCGCTGGGCGGTATCGGTCCTGATGTGGTCGGCCAGTTCCGTCCAGGCACGTTCGGATTCCTCGCGGTCCTGCTGCAGGCGTTCCAGCATCTCGCGGTGATGGCGGATCTGTTGCTCGACCCGCGCGAGTTCGGCGCCGACCTGATAGACCTCGGCCTGCACCGCATTCATCGCCTCGCTGTGCTGCTCGTGCGCCTCGCGGCCCTTCTCGATCTCGGCCTCGAGGTGGCGCTGCGCGGCGAGTTTGCCTTCCAGCGCCGTTTCGGCCTCGTGGAGCGCCCGGCTGTGCTGCTCGAGCTGCGCGCTGACCGAGCGGTAGTTCAGTGCCCGCAGTTCGGCTTCGCGCAGGCCGCGTTCTTCCTTGAGCTTCTTCCAGCGCTCGGCTGCACGCGCCTGCCGGTTCAAGTGATCGAGCTGCTTCTCGACCTCCTCGCGCACGTCCTTGACGCGATCCAGGTTCTCGCGCGTGGCCCTGATGCGGCTCTCGGTTTCCTTGCGGCGTTCCTTGTAGCGGGACACGCCGGCGGCTTCTTCCAGATGGATCCGCAATTGCTCGGGGCGCGATTCGACGATGTCGGAAATCACGCCCTGCTCGATGATCGAGTAGCTGCGCGCCCCGAGGCCGGTGCCGAGGAACAGGTCGGTGATGTCGCGGCGGCGGCAACGCACACCGTTCAGGTAGTAGTCCGATTGCGCGTCGCGGCTGACGCTGCGCTTCACCGAAATCTCGTTGAAGCCCGCGTACTCGCCGCCCAGGGTGCCGTCGGAGTTGTCGAAGACCAGCTCGACCGTGGCCTGCCCGACCGGCTTGCGCCCGGAGGAACCCGAAAAGATCACGTCGGTGATGGCCTCGCCGCGCAGCCGGCTGGCCGCGCTCTCGCCCATCACCCAGCGGATCGCGTCGATGATGTTGGACTTGCCGCAGCCATTGGGGCCGCAGATGCCCGTGAGGTTGGTCGGAAGGTGCAGGACGGTCGGATCGACAAACGACTTGAATCCGGCCAGTTTGATGGTCGACAGGCGCATGGGTCAGAGGTTGGGTAGCACGGCAACGGAGGGTCCGGCGCGTCGGCACCGGGCGAATGCGCCACTGTGCCAAACCCCGGCATCCGGCGCAACGACGTGAAACATGCGGCTTTTGTTTCAGCGACTTAGGCTTGAAACCTCGAGCCCGGAATTGCCCGGGCTCGAGACCATGGAGCACCAGCATCGCCCGCGCAAGGATCCGGTTAGTCCTTGACGGGCGCAATGATCTGCTTCAGGTAATCCGGCGTGTTCCCGGTCCGCTCGAGGTGGGCGTAGCGCAACCCTCCGCTGTAGTCGAGCGTGTAGGTGCCGGTGACCCCGGAGCCACTGGCGACGAACACCAGCTTGCCGTGCCCCGGCTTGGACGTACCGGCGATCCCGCGCAGGAACACCTGCGGGCTGAAGGTCGAGCCGTTCACCGAGACCAGCTTCATGCCAGGCGCGAGACCCGCCTTGAACGCCGGCGAATTCCACAACACGTCCCCGATCACGCCTTCGTCATTGGTCGTGAAGCCAACGGAGAACAGCGTGCGGGTGAAGTGATGGATGGCGCCACGCGCTTCTTCATACGGATTCGGCGTACTCGAATACACCAGCTTCCAGCCGGAACGGGCGAGGCCGCCGAGTGGCGCATGCTCGGCGGTGTTGTCGAGAAGCTGGTGCAAGTAACCCGCCCAGTCATAGGCCGCGATGGAATTCAGCGCGGCGACCACGTCGTCGAACGTGTAGGTCTTGGTGACGTAGCTGCCGTTGTCCATCCCGTAGAACCTGCGGGCGAAATCGTCGAGCGAACGCCGGTCATGCGTCAGCTCGCGGATCTTGGCATCCACGCCGAGCCATATCAGGACGCCCTCGTCGTAGTAATCGGAGCCGCGGCGCCAATTCCCGTACTCGGGTCCGCCGCCCATCGGTTCGCCCACCGTGGTGTCGATCAAGGGGCGCCACTCGCGCCCCGGCCGATGGTCCTGGCCGGCGGCCGTGAAGGCCAGCATGGCGCGGAATTGCTCCGGGGTGAACAGACCACTGCGCGCCGCCAGCACGTTGCCCCAGTAATTCGTGAGCCCTTCGTACACCCACAACAGGCGGGTCTGTTCGGGCGTTTGGAAATCCGGTTGCCAGAGCTTGGCGGGCCGGCGGAATTTGCCGTTCCATGAATGGACGTATTCGTGTGGCATCAGGCTGGCTTCGCCGAGGAACACCTGCCTGTTCACGAGCAGGTCGGCAAACAGGCCATTGTCGCTCGACTGATGGTGCTCGAGGCCACCGCCGTGGCCCGGCAGGTGATCCGACAGCGACAGCAGGAAGCGGTAGCCGTGATAGTGGTGCGAGTCGAACAGGCGGTTCGCCTGCACGATCAAGTCGCGCATGCCCTGCAGTTCGTCCGGCGTGATCGCCAGATCGCCGGGGGCATCCGCCACCATGTCCAGGTAATGGTGGACGGGATTGCCGGGCGACAAGTCAATTTCACGGAAGTATTCGCCGGCCATCAATGGCGAATCGACCAGGTTGTTGAAGCTGACCGGCGCAAACGTGTACGTGTCACCGGAACGCGAGGCCGTGTCGAGCGCGGTGGCGTAGCGCCAATCCGCGGGCAGCGTGATCCGCGGCTGGATTTCGATTTTGGCGGTCGGCAATCCGGCCGGGTACAACGCCACCTGGTTCCATTCCAGCACCGCCATCTGCGGCGTCAGCGAAATGCTGCCGCGCGACGGCAGCAGGTCAAACCGGGCGGTGAGCGCGCTTACGCCTTGCGGGACGTCGACGTGGAACGTGAACATGTCCACCGGATCGCGGTGCCACGCGAGCTTCCTGCCGTTGGCCTCGAAGGCGAGCCCCGCCACGTTCCCGATCGGCCCATCCGGGCCGTGCTCGCCCGGGATCCACTTCGGGTAGTAAAGCGCCAGCGGTCCGGGAGTGACCGGTATTTTCTCGGTGACGTAAAACACGTGCTGCCCGGGCCGGGTAGCGGTGACCGCGAGTTCGATGCGATCGCCGGCATAACCTGCGAGTGCCTGCAACGGCAGCATCGTGGTCGCGAGGAGCAGGCCAGCAACAACAAGTAGACGCACGATGGTGATCTCCTATGGGTTGGGTGGCGCGGCGCCCGATAGTACGGGCGCCGTTTCAGATGATTTCGATCGCCAGCGCATGGATGCCGTGGCCCATCAGGTCGGCCAGCGCGTCGTACACCATGCGGTGCTGCTGGACCCGCGCCTTGCCGGCAAACGCAGCGCCCGCGATGCGGACCCGGAAGTGCCCGGCGCCCTCGCCCGCGTGGCCGATGTGGAGATGCCCCTCATCGATCACCTCGAGCGAGGCCGGCGCGAACGCCTGCTGCAGTCGCGCACGGATGGTCTCGACGGAGGCCGCGCTCACGGAAGGGTCTGGCGGAACGGCCGCACGGTGACTTCGCGATAGACCCCTGCGACCCGGTACGGATCGACGTCCGCCCACTGGCGCGCGGCTTCGAGGTCCTCGAACTCGGCGATGATCAGGCTGCCCGAGAAACCCGCCGGGCCCGGGTCCTCCGCATCGATCGCGGGAAACGGTCCGGCCAGCAGGAGCCGCCCTTCTTCCAGAAGTTTCTGCAAGCGCACGAGGTGCGCCGGGCGCGCGGCCTTGCGCTTGTCCAGGGAGTTCGGGATGTCGACGCCGGTGATTGCGTACCACATGGCAGATTCCAATGAGTTGGCGGGTTTCCGCCCCTTCAAGGGGAGGGTTGGGTGGGGATGGACTTGCTGACGCGCAAAGCCACACCCGTCCCATCCCTTCCCCTTGGAGGAGAGGGAGAAAAATTCGACACCGAGCCTATGTTTCCGGCCGCATGTAGGGAAACAGCAGTACATCGCGGATCGAAGCCGAATCCGTGAAAAACATAACCAACCGGTCGATCCCGACACCCAGGCCGCCGGTCGGCGGCAGGCCGACTTCCAGCGCGCGGATGTAGTCGGCGTCGAAGTGCATGGCCTCGTCGTCGCCGTGTTCCATCGCTTCGACCTGTGCGCGAAAGCGTGCGGCCTGGTCCTCGGGGTCATTCAATTCCGAAAAACCATTGGCCAACTCCTTGCCGCCTACGAACAGCTCGAAACGGTCGGTCACTTCGGGATCGGTGTCGTTGGCGCGCGCCAGCGGCGACACCTCGGTCGGGTACTGGGTGATGAAGGTCGGCTGCACCAGCGTGTGCTCGACGGTCTTCTCGAAGATCTCGAGCAGCAGCTTGCCCCAGCCGTAGCCGTCCTTCACCGGCACCTTCAACCGCGAACAATGCGCGCGCAGCGCCGCCACGTCGCGCAACTCGTGCCCGCCGATTTCCGGATTGTGTTCGCGCACCGCGTCGGCCAGCGACCAGCGCCGGAAGGGCTTGCCGACATCGATGTCGCGGCCTTCCCACTTGAGTGCGGTGGTCCCGAGTGTGGCCTTGGCGGTTTCGCGGATCATGGCCTCCGTCAGGTCCATGATCTCGTTGTAGCTCGCGTAGGCCTGGTACAACTCCAGCATCGTGAATTCGGGGTTGTGCCGGGTGGACACGCCCTCGTTGCGGAAATTGCGGTTGATCTCGTACACGCGCTCGAAGCCGCCGACCACCAGGCGCTTCAGGTACAGCTCCGGCGCGACGCGCAGGTACAGATCAATGTCGAGAGCGTTGTGATGGGTCACGAACGGCCGCGCGGTGGCACCGCCCGGGATCACGTGCATCATCGGCGTCTCGACTTCCATGAAGCGGCGCGGGTCGGCCTCCAGCCACTGGCGCATGAAGCCGATGATCGCCGAGCGCTTTTGGAAGGTTTCACGCGCCTCGGGCGTCACGATCAAATCGACATAACGCTGTCGATAACGCTGTTCGACATCGGCCAGGCCATGCCACTTGTCCGGCAACGGGCGCAAGGACTTGGTGAGCAGGCGCAGTGCGTCCACCTTCACCGACAGTTCGCCGGTCTTGGTCCGCATCAGCGTGCCTTCGGCACCCAGGATGTCGCCGACATCCCAGCCCTTGAAGGCATCGTAGGTTTCGCCGAGTGCGTCCTTCTGCAAAAACAACTGGATCGCACCTGTCATGTCCTGCAGGCGCGCGAAGCTGGCCTTGCCCATCACGCGCTTGCCGAGCAGGCGGCCGGCGATTTGCACGCGTCGCGCCTTGATTGCCAGCGCTTCGGCATCCAGATCCGCGATCTCGCGCTGCAGATCGCCGGCAAACGCATCGGGACGAAAGTCATTCGGGAAGGCAATGCCTTGCCCGCGCTGCGCGCGCAGCTTTTCGCGTCTTTCCGCGATCAGCTTGTTTTCGTCGGCTTGCGTAAGGACACTTTCGTTCATGCAGGGTCGCTCAATGGATTGCGCACGCACAGGCTGGGAAATCTCAGAAAGTCGCGATCGGCCGTCCACAATTCACTCACGCCATGATCGAGACAAATGGCCGCAATGCGCGCGTCATGGATCTGCGGACCCGTGATTTTGCCCTTCCCGATGAGGCCGCAAAGTCTATCGAAATGCGTGCTTGCTTCCCCGAAGCACACTGAAGTTGTCGGCCTGCATCCACACCGAGAACCGCCGCCAATGCATCCGCCGGCGCTGCCGGTTGCCGATAGATGCGGGCGCTGGTCACGTTGGCAAGAAACTCGTGCACGCACGGCCACGGGATGCTCCACGACCGGGGGCTGCTCAACGGCCCCTGCAGCGCGGCCAGCGCGGGCCCCTGCCGTGCGTCGTAATCGGGGCGATACGCATACACCAGGATGTTGGTATCGACGGCGATCACCGCCGCCTTGCCTCTTCCTTGATCGCAGCCCAGTCCGCAGGTTGGAAGTCTTCCGTGAATCCGGTCTTGCCCCCGAAGACGTGCATTCTAGGCTTGCGCGGCGATCCCGGGCGGCGCCCGCGCAACACCTGGCGCAAACCCTGTTCCACCAGGCCACGCAGCGTCGTGTTCTCGCGACGGCTGACTGCGCGCGCGCGCTTGAGCAACTCGTCATTGATTTCCATTGTGGTCTTCATGACAAGAACCCCGCGATATGGGTGCCCCTATTATCACGCATCCACCCGCTTCGCACCGGCTTCGAGGCCCATCTTGAGGCTCGCTTCGATGAATCCGTCGAGGTCGCCGTCCAGCACGCGCTGGGTGTCGGTGCGTTCGATGCCGGTCCGCAGATCCTTGATGCGAGACTGGTCCAGCACGTAGTTGCGGATCTGGTTTCCCCAGCCCACGTCCGACTTGGTGGCTTCCACGGCGGCCTTCTCGGCATTGCGCTTCTGCAATTCCAGTTCGTACAGCTTCGCGCGCAGCATCTTCATCGCGCGGTCGCGATTGGCGTGCTGCGAACGCTCGGTCTGGCAAGCAACGACGACGCCGGAAGGCATGTGGGTGATGCGCACGGCCGATTCGGTCTTGTTGACGTGCTGGCCGCCAGCGCCGGAGGAACGGTACACGTCGGTCTTCAGCTCCGCCGGATTGATCTCGATGTCGATGTCGTCGTCGACCTCGGGAGACACGAACACGGACGCGAAACTGGTATGCCGGCGATTGTCGGAATCGAACGGCGACTTGCGGACCAGCCGATGCACGCCGATCTCGGTCTTGAGCCAGCCGTAGGCGTAGTCTCCGGCGACGCGAAACGTGGCCGACTTGATTCCCGCCACTTCGCCTTCGCTCGCCTCCAGCAGTTCGGTCTGCCAGCCCTTGTCCTCGGCCCAGCGCAAATACATGCGCAAGAGCATCTCGGCCCAGTCCTGCGCCTCGGTGCCGCCGGCGCCGGCCTGGATATCGACGAAGGCGTTGGCGGAATCCATCTCGCCGGAGAACATCCGATGGAACTCTAGCTGGGCGACCCGCTTTTCCAGTGCGTCGGCGTCGTTCGATACCGACTCGAGCGATGCGTCGTCGCCTTCGTCGGCCGCCAGTTCCAGCAACTCGCCGGCGTCGGCGAGAGCATGGGTGATCTGGTCGAGACCTTCCACGAATTCCGCGAGACGCGCACGCTCGCGCCCGAGATCCTGGGCGCGCTGCGGATCGTCCCAGACGCTCGGGCTTTCCAGTTCGCGGGTTACTTCCTCGAGGCGTTCACGCTTGACCGGGTAGTCAAAGATACCCCCGGAGCGAGTCGACGCGCTCGCGCAGATCCACGAGGCGGGCGCGAATGGGGTTGCTTTCGATCATGTGGGTGGCTCGCGAAAAGAGGCGAATGTTAGCAAAGCCGCGCTGCCGCCGCCTGCCGGCCGCCGCCGCGGGCGGCGAGCTCGCCCGCCAGAGACGGCTAATCGAAGCGGCTCACCCACCCGAGGTATTTGTCCACGAAGTTGCCGAGGAACTTCGCGACGCTCTCGTCGGTCACGCGGCCATCCTGAGCGAACAGGCCGTCCTTGTAGCGGACGAAGGCTTCCGGCTGCTGCAGCATCGGGATGTCGAGGAACACGCAGATGTTGCGCAGGTGCTGCTGCGCCAGCGCGGTCGACATCGCGCCGGCCGAAGTGCCGATCACCGCGCCCGGCTTGCCCGCGAATGCGTTCGTGCCGTAGGGGCGCGAGCATACGTCGATCGCGTTCTTCAGCACGCCCGGTACCGAGCGGTTGTATTCCGGCGTCACGAACAGGACTCCGTCGGCGGACCGGATTTCTTCCTTGCGGGTTTCGCACACCTCCGGATAGTTGCCATCGAAATCCTGGTTGTAGAGCGGCAAGTCGTCGATCCGGATGTGGCGGAACTTCGCACGCTCGCCGGCGATCTTCTCCAGCGCGTGCGCCAACTGCTTGTTGAATGAACCCTTGCGGAGACTGCCGACCAGTACCGCGACCACGGGTTTTCCTTTGCCCATCGTGTTACCTCCTTGTGGTGTTGCAAGCGCATGCCCGTCAGGGCTTCACGAATTTCAGCGTCATCCGGTCGGACTCGCCGATCGCCTTCATCTTCGCGTGTTCGGAATCCGGGCCGGCGAGATCCGGCGGCAGGCGGTGGACATTGATGTCTTCCGGATCGTCCGGATTGGCGTTGATCTCCGACACGCCGGCCAGCCGGAAACCGCTCTTGAGGCCGAGTTCGATCAGGTAATCCTCGGGCAGGCGGTGCAGCGCCTTCGCGCTTTCCGCCGCATCCGCAAACGGTTTCGCACGATGTTCCGTCACGCCGAATACCCCGCCCGGCTTCAGCACCTCGTAGGCGGCCTTGAACACCGCGGCGAGCGTATCGGGGCCGCGGTTCATCCAGTCGTGGGTGTTGCGGAACGTCAGCACCATGTCCGCGGAGCCGGCGGGGCCCAGTCTGACCGGGGCGGGCGGCGCAAACGGCACGAACTTCGTGATCCGGCCGTACACCGCCGGATCCGCGTGCAGTTTCTTCTCGAACATGGACTGGCCGCGCGCTTTCGACGGCGGCACGGTCTCGATCAGGTGTCCCTGCGCATACAGGAATGGTGCCAGGATTCCGGTATACCAGCCGCCGCCCGGCGCGAGTTCCACCACCGTCATGTCCGGCTCGATGCCGAAGAATTCCAGCGTGGCGACCGGATGGCGATAACGATCGCGTGCCTTGTCGGCGGCCGAACGCCAGTTGCCCGCGACGGCTTCCTTCAACCTGGCGTCGGTATTGCCGGTAGCGGAGATCGGCCCGTCCTTCGTGGCTGCGAACGCAGCGCCGGCGAGCAGCGCAGTGCATGCAAACAGGGCCGCCTTCCTGCAGATCGCTGAGACCATGGATCGATCCTCGATGGGTCGGAAACCCAAGGGTACGCCGAAACGCGCCGCACCGCGCGATAATCGCGAATGCAACCGGAACCGGAAGCCGCCATGTCCCGCCGCACGATCAATCTGGACGACACGCTGTACCAGTACCTGCTCGACCACTCGCTGCGCGAGCACCCCGAACAGACCGCGCTGCGCCAGGCGACCGCGGCACACCCGCTCGCCGGCATGCAGATTTCGCCCGAGCAGGGGCAATTCATGCAGTTGCTGGTGAAGCTGATCGGCGCCCGGCGGACGCTCGAGATCGGCACCTTCACGGGCTACAGCGCGCTGACCGTCGCGCTTGCGTTGCCAACGGACGGCAGGATCCTCGCCTGCGACATCAGCGCGGAATACACTTCGGTTGGCCGACCCTACTGGCAGCGCGCCGGCGTAGCCGGCAGGATCGAGCTGGCGATCGCGCCCGCCATCGACACGCTCGACGCGCGGATTCACGGTGGCGAAGCCGGGCATTACGACTTCGCCTTCATCGACGCCGACAAATCGGGTTACGACGCCTATTACGAACGCTGCCTGCAACTGGTGCGGACGGGCGGGCTGATCGCGTTCGACAACACCCTGTGGGGCGGCGACGTCGCCAGGCCCTCGCACGACGACGACACCCGCGCACTGCAGGCACTGAACGACAAGCTGCATCGCGACGAACGGATCGACCTGGCGCTGCTGCCGATCGGCGACGGGCTGAGTCTCGCCCGCAAGCGCTGAGCCACCGGGCCATCGGCCAATTTGCGACCTGCGGGTGCAAACACCCGAACCGCGGATTCACCCCCGATTAATACCGAAAAGCGTAGATGTCGAATGCGCGGGTATTGGATGCGGTTGTCCGGAATACACGACGGACGCTGCGGGGAAGGGCCCGGTTCGCCGGGCCTTTCCCTTAACTGGCCGGATGCTCCCAGTGCCTCACCAGCAGGCGGGCCGACTCGCGGCCGTTCCAGTCGTTGATGGTCAGCTCGAAGGCGATCCGCAGCGAAGTGCCGGTCGCAAGGTCGCGCCCGGCGCCGAACCACACCGCATCCTGCAGGCGGCCGTCGCGCGGATCGCGCAAGCGCAGGCGCCGGTGCACGCCATCGGCCCCCATCGCGCTGCACTCCACGCATTCGAACAGGTTGTCGAACAACGGCGGGGGGAAGCCCTGGCCCCACGGGCCCGCAACGCGCAATTGCCGCCCCAGATCCGCGGCAAATTCGCCCGGTTCGAGTTCCCCGTCGCTCAGCAGCATCGGCTGCAGGGCCTCGGGCGCGATCCGCTCGCGCACGACGGCGTCGAAGGCTTCCGCAAAGCGAGCACGATTCGATGATTTCAAGGTCAGCCCTGCGGCCATCGCATGGCCGCCGAATCGCTCGATCAGGCCAGGGCAGCGCGCGTCGACTTCCGCGAGCGCATCGCGGATGTGGAAGCCCGCCACGGAACGCGCCGACCCCCGCAGCGAGACGCCGTCGCCCGCGGGCGCAAACGCGACCACCGGGCGATGCAGGCGCTCCTTCAGCCTGGACGCGACCAGCCCGACGACTCCGTGGTGCCAGCCTGCATCGAACAACGAGACGCCGAACGCGTCTCCGGCTGCGAAGCCGTCGACTTTGCGCAGCGCTTCCTCGACCATGGCGGTTTGCAGGTCGCGGCGTTTCCGGTTGATGTCGTGCAGCGTGGCTGCCAGCTTGCGCGCACGTTCCGCATCATCGGCCAGCAGGCACTCGACGCCGATCGTCATGTCCTCCAGCCGGCCCGCTGCGTTGATTCGCGGTCCGATGGAATAGCCAAGATCGGCCGCCCCCGCGACACGCGCATCCCGGCCGGAAACCTCGAACAGCGCCTGGACCCCGGCGCAGGCATGCCCCGCACGGATGCGCCGCAATCCGCCTTCGACCAGCGCGCGATTGTTCCGGTCGAGCGGCACCAGGTCGGCCACCGTGCCCAGCGCGACGAGGTCCAGCAACGATCCGAGATCCACGTCGTCGCGCCGCCCCATCGCGGCGCGCAGCGCGAGCAGCAGATAGAACATCACGCCCACGCCGCACAGGGCCTTGCTGGCGAATCCGTCGTGCGGAACGTTCGGGTCGAGGATCGCGTCGGCGTCCGGCAAATTCGAACCGGGCAGATGATGATCGGTGACGATCACGCGGCTGCCGCGCGCCTTGGCCGCGGCAACCCCGCCATACGATGCGATTCCGTTGTCCACGGTCACGATCAGGTGCGGCGCCTCGGGAATCGATGCGACCAGCGCGGGCGTCAGCCCGTAGCCGTGGATCGCGCGATCGGGAACCACATAGGCGACGCGGCGCGCGCCGAGCATCCGCAAGCCGCGGACGGCTACCGCGCAGCCCGTGGCGCCGTCGCAGTCGTAGTCGCCGGCGATCAGGATCGGCTGGTCGTTGCCGATGGCATCGACGAGCAGCGCGAGCGCACGCTCGAGGCCGAGCATTCCGTCCGGCGGCAACAGGCCCCCCAGCCGGTGGCCGGCATCCTCCGGACACGCCACGCCGCGCGCCGCATACACCCGCTGCAGGACCGGATGGACAGACGTCGGCCAGCCGCGCGGCGCCACCCCTGCCGGGCGGCGCGAGATCCGCATCCGCGGCGCGCCGTCGTTCACCCTCGCCGCCACCAGCGCAGGCGATGCGTGTGTCGCACCCGAAAACGCTCGCCGCTCGGGAACAGCAATTCGAGCGCCGTGAACCGGCGTTCGCGCAGCCCTTGCCGGAAGCGTGGAAGCCATCGCGACCAAACACTGCCTG
>JAICJG010000027.1 GCA_025928585.1 Rhodanobacteraceae bacterium | reverse complement strand
TTCGACCAGGAGTTCGTTGAGCCGCGTGCGGCTGCGCGCGATGCTCTTCAGCTTGGCGGCCATCGGCAGCATGAACAGGTACGCCAGGCTGATGCCGTAGATGGTGGACACGAATGCGGCGGCGATGCCGCTGCCGAGCTTGCTCGGGTCGGCGAGGTTCTGCATCACCGCCATGAGTCCCATCACCGCGCCGATGATGCCCATGGTGGGCGAGTACACCCCGGCCTGCTCGAACATCCGCGCGGCGTCCATGTCGGTGTGTTCACGGGTATTGATTTCGACCTCGAGTACGCTGCGGATGACCTCGGGCTCGGTGCCGTCGACGAGGAGTTGCAGGCCCTTCTTGGTCAGCGGATCGGATTCGGCGTCGATGCTGGGTTCGAGCCCGAGCAGGCCCTGGCGGCGCGAGGTTTCGCTCCAGCCGACGATGCGGCTGACGAGGTCCGGAGCGTGCAGGCGCGGTGGCGAGAAAACCCAGCGCACGATCGACAAGGCGCGTTTCACCACCGGCATCGGCGTGTGCAGGATCACGGCCGACACGGTTCCGCCGAACACGATGATGAGCGCCGCGAGGTTCCACAGCTCCGCGACCGTACCGCCCTTCAGGATGATGCCGGCGACCAGCACCACGAGGGCCAGCAAGGCGCCGATGAGGCTTAGCGGATCCATGGCTTCAGGCTGTCATCCGGAGTGGTTGCGGAAGGGCGGCGTCGGCGAGCGCCACGAGGTCCAGCACCAGCGCGACCCGCCCGTCGCCGGTGATGGTGGCGCCGGCGAGGCCGGGCAGGTGCCGCAAGTGCGAACCCAGCGGCTTGACCATCACGTCTTCGCGGCCGAGCACCTCGCCGGCGAGCAGCCCCAGTTGCTGGTGCCCGACGTGCACCACGACCACGTGCACGCGCGCATCGGTGGCGGGCGGCACCCCCGCCCAGGACGCGAGGTCGCGGAGCGGCAACGGGCGTCCGCGATGCGCGGTCACCACCCGGCCGTCGAGCATCCGCATCTGCGCGCGCTCGAGCTCGAAGACCTCGAGGACGTTCGCGAGCGGCAGGGCCAGCCGGCGCTCGCCGACCCGCACCATCAGGATCCGCATGATCGCGAGCGTCAGTGGGATGCCGATCCGGATCGTCGTGCCGGTGCCGGGCTCCGATTCGATATCGATGGTGCCGCCGAGCGAAGCGACGCTGGTCTTGACCACGTCCATCCCGACGCCCCGGCCGGAAATGTCGGAGATCTCGCCGCGGGTGCTGAAGCCGGGCCGGAAAATCAGCGCGAGGCACTCGGCGGGTTCCAGGCGGCCGGCCTCCGCGGCGTCGATCAAGCCCTTTTCGACGGCCTTGCGGCGCAGGACTTCCGGGTCCATGCCGCGGCCGTCGTCGGTGATGCTGATCAGGATGCGCTCGCCCTGCTGGCCGGCGCCCAGGGTCACGCTGCCCTCGCGCGGCTTGCCGGCCCCCGCGCGGCTGTCGGGGTCCTCGAGGCCGTGGTCGATCGCGTTGCGCAGGAGGTGGACCAGTGGATCCGCAAGCGACTCGACGAGGGTGCGGTCGAGCTGGGTGTCCTCGCCGCGCTGTACGAGGACCACCTGCTTGCCGAGCTTGCGCGCGAGGTCGCGGACGATCCGCGGGAAACGCTGGAACAGCTTGCCGATCGGCTGCATGCGCATCTGCAGCGCCGCGGCCTGGAGGTCGCCGGCGACCCGGTCCAGGTTGTGCACCGCGCGCTCGAGCTCGCCGTCCGCGCCGCGCGCCGCCAGGTTGACCAGCCGGTTGCGCACCAGCACCAGTTCACCGGCGGCGTTGACCAGCGCGTCGACGCGCTGGGTGTCGACGCGCACGCTGGTCTCGGCACGCGGCTTGTGGGTACCGACGGGTGCGGGGGATTGCGGTTCGCTCGTGTCGGGGAGCGGCGCCGCCCCCGGGGAAGCTTCGGCGTTGCCCGGAACGGATCGGGGCGGGCCGACCACTTCGGTTGCGGCCGCATCCTTGCCGGGTGCGCCGCCCTCGCCGTAGATGCTGTCCAGCAGTGCTTCGAATTCCGCATCGTCGATGCCGTCCTTCCCGACGGTTTGCTGCGTACCGGGCGCCTTTCCGTCACCATGCAGATCGTCCAGCAGCCGCTCGAACTCGTCGTCGCCGATCCCCGGATCGGGGGCACTGCCAGCGGCCGCTTGCGCGGGCGTGTCGGCAGGGCCGTGAGCCTGCAGCGCGTCCATCAGTTGGGCGGGTGCCGTGGGCACGCCGCGTCCCTCGCGCAACGCCTCCATCATCTCCAGCACCACGTCGAGCACCTGCAGCAGGCAATCGACATGCGGCGGCTCCAGGACCAGCCGCTGGCTGCGCGCATCGTTGAGCAATTCCTCGGCCGCGTGGCAAAGCGCCACCATCGGGCGCACCGCGAGGAAGCCGGCGCCGCCCTTCAGCGTATGGAATGCGCGGAACACCGAATTCAGCAATTCGCCTTCGTGCGGTTCGGCTTCGAGCGCGATCAACTGGTCACCGAGCGCGTCGAGCAGCTCCCCGGCCTCGATCAGGAAGGCTTCCAGCACCTCGTTGTCGACCGCGCCGGCCATGTGAGGGGCCGCCCCTAGAAACCGAAGTCGGAGAGCAGCCGGTCGACCTCGTCCTGGGTCGATGCCGCCTGGGCCCGGCGTTCGCCGCCGGGCGGTGCGCCGCTGATGGTCCCGGTCAGGCGCGCGAGTTCCAGGAGCGCGCGTTCGACGTTGTCGATGAAGGTGCTCACCAGTTGCAGGCGTTGTCCCGAGAGGTCCTGCCACGACTGGCTCTCGACCAGCCGCGTGAAGTCTTCGAGGCAGGTGCCGGCGAACTCCGCGGCGTTGCGGGCAAGCTGCAGCGCCGCCGCGGTGTCGGCGGCTCCGGCGACCGCCAGCGCGCGGGCCTCATCGCGCAACTGCGAAGCCCGCGGGCGCAGGTGTTCGGCGGTTGCGAGGTTCGCGTGCGCCGCACTGGCGCTCATTTCCAATGCTTCGCGCAACCGTTCGCGCGCCTCCGGTGCCGAGGACGACGACTGTCCGGCTTCGCGGGTGAGCCGCACGATCGATGCATGCAGGTCGCGGGTGAGGTGGCCGAGCGACCGGAACAGGGCCTGCTGGCGGCGCGCGAACAGCGCGTCGAGGTTTGCCTCGAACGCTTCGGGATCGCGCGTTTCGAGCAATGCGCGGAGCTCGGGCGGCAGCACGTGCAATTCGGGATCGGTGGCGGGTGTCTGCATGGGATGGTCAGCCGACCGCAGCGAGGCGTTCGAAGATGCGGTCGATCTTCTCCTTGAGGGTGACGGCCGTGAAGGGCTTGACGATGTAGCCGTTCACGCCGGCCTGGGCCGCGGCGATGATCTGCTCGCGGGTGTTCTCGGCGGTGACCATCAGTACCGGAATCGATTTCAGCGCCGCATCGGCGCGGATCGCGCGCAACAGGTCGATGCCGGTCATGCCCGGCATGTTCCAGTCGGTGATCACGAAATCGATGGTGCCCTGGCGCAGCATCGCCATTGCGCTGTTGCCGTCTTCGGCCTCGCGGACGTTGCCGGCCGGGAAACCCAGTTCATCGAGGAGGTTGCGGACGATCCGGCGCATCGTCGAAAAGTCGTCCACCACCAGGATTTGCATGTTCTTGTCCAAGCGCTCCTCCCGCATGTTCTTCAATCGTCCGCGCGCCATCCATCCATGCGCGCGCGTAGCCGGATCACGGCCTGTCCGTGGATCTGGCAGACGCGGGACTCGCTGACGCCCAGCACTTCGCCGATCTCCTTGAGGTTGAGTTCCTCGTCGTAGTACAGCGACATCACCAGTTGCTCGCGCTCCGGAAGCTCCGCGATCGCCGCGGCGAGTGCCTCGCGCAGGCCGTTCTCCTGCAGATCCTGGTCAGGCCCCGGGCTCGCGGTGTCGGGGACGTCCAGCGCATCGTCGCCCGTGTCCGGGCTGGACAGGCTGAGGATCCGTGAGCTCGCGGCGTCGGCGAGGATCTGGTTGTATTCGTTGCTGTCGAGCCCGAGCCGCCGCATCACCTCGGCGCTGTCGGCGTCGCCGCCGGTTTCGTTCTCGACTTGGCGCATCGCCTCGGCGACCTCGCGAACCTTGCGGTGCACCGAGCGCGGCGTCCAGTCGCTGCGGCGCAGTTCGTCGAGCATCGCGCCGCGGATGCGGATGCCCGCGAAGGTCTCGAAACTCGCGGCGCGCGCCGGCGTGTAGTTCCGGGCCGCCTCGAGCAGGCCGATCATTCCCGATTGGATGAGGTCGTGCACGTCGACGCTGGGAGGCAGCCTCGCCATCAGGTGGTAGGCGATGCGGCGCACCAATGGCGTGTGCGCGCGCACCAGTTCTTCGTCCGGAATGCGCTGCACCTGCAGGTATTCGGCACTCGCGTTCATGCCGCCTGCTCCCCCCGGCGCATGCGGCGTTCCGCGAAGAACCCGATCCGGCCGAGCGCTTCTGGCGATTCCTCCCAGTTATCGGCAGCCATCGCCAGTTTCTTGAATGCCAGCGCGGACGGGCTGCCCGGCCAGGCGTCGACCACGCCCATCTGGCGCCGGACCGCCCGCCGCAGGTGGTCGTCGTGCGGGACGACCCCGCAGAACTGCAGGTTCACGTTGAGGAAACGGGTGGTGACCCGCTCGAGCTTTTCGAAAAGCTGGCGGCCGTGGCCGGGGTTGTAGGCCATGTTGGCTACCACCCGGAAGCGCTGCACGCCGTTTTCGCGCGCCAGCACCTTGATCAAGGCGTAGGCATCGGTGAGCGAGGCCGGTTCGTCGCAGACCACCACGAGGACGTCGTCGGCCGCGACGCTGAACAGCGAAACGCTGTCGGAAATGCCGGCCGCGGTGTCGACGATCAGGTATTCCGGCGGCTCGGGGTAGTCGTCGAAGGCGCGGATCACCGCCGCGTATTCGGCCCGCGACATGTCCACCATGCGCCGCATGCCGGAGGTGGCCGGGACCACCTTGAGGCCATGGGCGGCCGTCAGGACCAGGTCCTCGACGCGGCAGTCGCCGGCGAGGAGGTTGGCGATGTTGCACTTGGGCGAAAGACCGAGCAGCACGTCGACGTTGGCGAGGCCGAGGTCGGCGTCCAGCAGCAGCGTGTCGCGCCCGGCCATCGCCAGCGACAAGCCGAGGTTCACGGCGACGCACGACTTGCCGACGCCACCCTTGCCGCCGGTCACGGCGATCACCCGGGTGCGCCGGCGCCCACCGCCGGGGGTCTGCGGATCGTTGCTGCGTTCCTTCATCATGCGGTCCAGACCTTCTGCCTGATTCATGGTCGACGGCTCCTTCCCGTCAGGCCGTGGCACCGGCCAAGCGCCCGAAGCGCTCGGCCAGTTCGATTTCGTTGCCGCCGGTGGCGGCGGGGTGGTTGCGGGCGGCGCGGCAGACGATCTGGCGCACGTCGGCGGCCGCGATGTCCTCCGGCACGCGCTGCCCGTCGGTGGTGAATTCGAGTCGCAGGCCGTGGCGGATCAGCACGGACAGGGCGCCGCCGAGCCGCGGCGCCTCGTCCAGCTTGGTGAGGATGCACCCGGCCGGCTGCAGCGGCAGGTATGCCTGCGCAGCTTCCTCGAGGGCCTGGGCATGCGCGTTCGCGGCCAGCACCAGGACCGGCGACATGCGCGGCTGCGCCGCGCGCAGGATGTTCAACTGGCCCACCAGTCGCGGGTCGTGCGCGCCCATGCCCGCGCTGTCGACCAGGATCGTGCGCCGATCGTCGAGGCGCGCCAGCAGCGAATGCAATTGGCTGGCCTCGCGCACCCCGTACACCGGGACCCCCAGCAGGCGCGCGTAGTGGCCGAGCTGCGCGCCCGCGCCGATGCGGTAATGGTCGGTGCTGATCAGCGCGACGCGACCGGCGCCGTGGTGCAGCACCGCGTGCGCGGCGAGCTTGGCGAGGGTCGTGGTCTTGCCGACGCCGGTGGGGCCGACCACCGCCACGACTCCCTCCAGCGTGGAAAGCTGGCGGCCGCTCACGGCCACGCGCCGCGCGAGCACGCCGAGCGGAAGGTAGCGGGCCTGTTCGGAATTGAGGCCCGGTGGCAGTTCGTCGGCCACTTCCCGGGCGATGTCCGCGTCGATTTCCATCCGCGTCAGTTGGCGCAGCACGCTGGCATGCACGGGGTCGCGCCGGTTCAGGTCGTTCCAGGCGAGGCTCGCAAGCTGGGTTTCCAGCATCTCGCGCAGGCTGCCGAGTTCCTGGCGCATGCTGCTGAGGGCGGGCGCGGATTCGCCGCCGGCACTCGTGCGCGCGAGCTGCGCGAGCACTTCGTGGGTGACGGCGGGTTCGGGGCGCGCCGGGCGCTCGGCCGGGGCGGGCGCGGGCATCGCGTGCACCGCCGCCTCGCGCACCAGCGCTTCGTCGTAGTCGATCGCGGCGATGATTTCGATGCCTTCCTCGAACCGCCGGGTCGAGAGGATCACCGCATCCGGCCCCTGCTCATCGCGTACCTGCTGCATGGCCTGCCGCATGCCCGCGGCCACGAATCGCTTGATCTTCATGTGAGATGATCCTTCGCCCGACGGGCGCTGTGTGGCTGGTCGTATCGCGGCGGCCGGTATCGGCAGGCCGGCTCAATCCCGCAGGGCGGAGCCGGCAGTACCGGGCCTCCCAACCCTTCGCCGGATCCGTGGCTGCGCTCCTTGACCCGGCCTGCCGTTTTGGGCTCGAGCCGGCTTGCTGCTTGCGATTCGTGATTTCCCATTTCCCTCTCACCTTCCCAGTGCCGACACCAGCCGCACGCGGCGGTTGTCCGGCACCTCGTTGTAGGCCAGCACGTGCAGGGCCGGCGCGACGTGGCGGGTGAAGCGCGAAAGCCACGGCCGCAACTGCGGTGCCACCAGCAGCACCGCCGGCTCGCCCGCCATTTCCTGGCGCTGCGCGGACTCGGCGACCTTCTGCTGCAGGCGTTCGGCCAGCCCCGGTTCCACCGCGGCGCCGGCTGGCCCGCCGCCCTGCAGGGACTGAAGCAATATCTGTTCCAGCTCCGGCGCGAGCGTGATCACGGGGATCTCACTGCCCAAGCCACTGAATTCCTGTACGATCTGGCGGCCGAGCGCGACCCGCACCATGGCCGTCAAGGTGCCGGAATCCTGGCTTTGCCCGGCGTGCTCCGCCAGCGATTCGACGATCCCGCGCATGTTGCGGATCGGCACGTGCTCGGCGAGCAGGTTCTGCAGCACTTTGACCACCACGCCGAGCGACAGGCGCTTCGGAACCAGGTCTTCCACCAGCTTGGGTGCTTCGGCGGAAAGCCGGTCCAGCAGTTGCTGCACCTCCTGGTGGCCGAGCACCTCGTGCGCGTGCGCCTGCAGGATGTGCGACAGGTGGGTCGCGATCACGGTCGCCGCATCGACCACCGTGTAGTCGAGCGTCTGCGCGTGGTCGCGCAGGCCCGGCTCGATCCATACCGCTTCGAGGCCGAATGCCGGATCGCGGGTGGCGATCCCGTCCAGCCGGCCGTGCACGCGGCCCGGGTTGATCGCGAGCAGCCGATCGTGGTGTACCTCGGCCTCGCCGACCGGCACCCCGAGCAGGCTGATGCGGTAGTGGCTCGGCCCGAGGTCGAGGTTGTCGCGGATGTGCACCGGCGGCACCAGGAATCCAAGGTCCTGCGAGAGCTTTCGGCGCACCGACTTGATGCGGCCGAGCAGTTCTCCGCCCTGGTTGCGGTCGACCAGCGGGATCAGCCGGTACCCGACTTCGAGGCTGATGGTGTCGACGGCGCCGACGTCGTCCCAGGAGAGTTCCACGCGCTCGGAAGCGGGCGTGGGCTCGGCATCCGAGGCTGCGCTGGCGCGCTCGCGCGCGGCCTTTTCGGCATCGCGCCGGCGGCGATCCAGCAGCCAGGCGGCGCCGCCGCAGATGCCGCCGAGCAGCAGGAACGCGACGTTCGGCATCCCCGGGATCACGCCCATCACGCCGAGCACCACGGCGGTGACGGCGAGCGCCCGCGGTTGTCCGAACACCTGCGAGAGCACCTGCTTGCCCATGTCCTGCGAGCGCGAGACACGGGTCACGATCACGGCCGTCGCAACCGACAGCAGCAGCGCCGGGATCTGCGCGACGAGTCCGTCACCGATCGTCAGCAGCGTGTAGGTGTGCGCGGCCTCGCTCGCGGACAGGCCGTGCTGCAGCACGCCGACGGCGAAGCCGCCGACGATGTTGATGATGAGGATCAGGATGCCGGCGGTGGCGTCACCGCGCACGAACTTCGAGGCGCCGTCCATCGAACCGTAGAAGTCCGCTTCCTCGCGCACTTCCTGGCGGCGCTCGCGCGCCTGTTCCTGCGTCAGCAAGCCGGCATTCAAGTCGGCGTCGATCGCCATCTGCTTGCCGGGCATCGAATCCAGGGTGAAGCGCGCGGTCACCTCGGATACGCGGGTCGCGCCCTTGGTGATCACCACGAAGTTGATGATCGTGAGGATCGAGAACACCACCAGGCCGACCGTGAAGTTGCCGCCGATCACGAACTCGCCGAACGCCTCGATCACCTTGCCGGCCGCACCCGGACCGTTGTGGCCGTGCAGCAGCACGACGCGGGTCGAAGCGATGTTGAGGGCGAGCCGCAGCAGGGTGGCGCCGAGCACCACCGTCGGGAATGCGCCGAAGTCGAGCGGCCGCATCACGTACACGACCGCGAGCACGATCACCAGCGACAGCGCGATGTTGAAGCTGAACAGGACGTCCAGCATGAACGGCGGCAACGGCAGCACCACCATCGCCAGCAACACCAGCATCACCAGCGGTGCGCCGATGCCGCGCCGGCCGATCCGTCCCAACTGTTGCACGAGCGCAGCGACGGCCATGGTCAATGTTCCCCTTCAGGCAACTGGTAGGGCCCCAGCAGTTGCGGATCGACGGAGGGATTCGGCGGCGGCACGTCGTCGGCCTGGGCGGCCGCTTCGTGCACCCGGTAGACGTATGCGAGGACCTGCGCGACCGCCGCGTACAAGGTGGCCGGGATTTCCTGTCCGATGCGCGTGGTGTGGTACAGCGCACGGGCCAGCGGCGGCGCCATCACCAGCGGTACTTCGTGCTGGCTGGCGACGCTGCGGATGCGTTGGGCCACGAGGTCGAGGCCCTTGGCGACCACCCGCGGCGCGCGCATGTTGTCGCTGTCGTAACGCAGCGCCACCGCGAAGTGGGTGGGGTTCATCACCACCACGTCGGCTTTCGGTATCGCCTGCATCATGCGCCGCTGCGCCATCTGCTGCTGCATCCCGCGCACGCGGCTGCGGATTTCCGGATTGCCCTCGGTCTCCTTGTGCTCGTCGCGCTGTTCCTGACGGGTCATGCGCATGCGCCGCGCATAGTCGAAGCGCTGCCAGAGCATGTCGGCGAGACCCACCACCGCCAGCGCGCCGGCGAACAGGACCGCGGCGTGCCCGATCACGTCGAGCGCCGTGTCGATGCCGTCATGGACGTCGCCCCGGCCGCTGCCGAGCAGCCTGCCACGCGAATTCCACAGCACCATCGTAAGTACGCCACCGATCAGGATCACCTTCAGCATCGACTTGCCGAGCTCGACCAGCCCGCGCAGCGACACCAGCTTCTTGACGCCCTCGATCGGGTTCAGGCGCTCGGGCTTGGGGGTGAGCGCATCGGTGCTGAAGGTGAAGCCGCCCGCGAGGGCGGGCGAGAGCAGGGTGGCGAGCAACGCCACGCCGAACAGCGGCGCCAGAAGTTTCAGGGCTTCCGAGCCGGCGGCGGCCATGGCCGTGCCGATCGCGGCGTCACCCATCGCCTGTTGGCGGCCGTAGTCCAGTCCGATCCGCATCAGGTCGCGGAACTGGGTCCCGAGCCACGGGCGAAGCGCCAGCAGCGTGCCGGTTCCGGCCAGCGTCACCAGCGCCGCCGAGAGGTCGCGCGAGCGCGGGACGTCGCCCTTCTCGCGGGCCTCGCGCAGGCGCTTCTCGGTGGCCTGTTCGGTGCGTTCCTGGTCGTGGTTCTGCTCGGCCATGTCAGCGGTCCCTAGATCCCCGAAATCGCGCGGATCAGTTGGAACGCCGCGTTTTGCAGTGCGTCGAACGCGCCAGGCAGCGCGCGCAGGCCGAGCCACACCGCCACGAAGCCGAGGCAAATCGAGATCGGGAAGCCGATCGAGAACAGGTTCATCGAAGGCGCGGCGCGGCTGATCGCGCCGAAGCCGAGGTTCACCACCAGCAGCGCGGCCAGCGCCGGCAGCGCCACCAGCACCGCGCCGGCGAACAGGTGCGAGGCGAATGCGAGCAGGCTCCAGAGCGCGTTGCCGCCCGGCATGGCCGCCTGCCACGAAGCGTGTCGCATGCCGGTCGCGAGCAGCGCGATCAGTTGCAGGTGGCCATCCATCGCGAGGAAGATCAGCGTCGCGAGCAGCAGGTAGAACTGGCCGAGCGCCGGCGCGCTGTGGCCCTGCTGCGGGTCCATCACCTCGGCGAATCCGAGCCCCATCGCTCCGGCCACCAGTTCCCCGCCGAACGCGAGCGCCTCGAACGCCAGCTTCAGCGCGAAGCCGATTGCCGCGCCGACCACCAGTTGCTGCATCACCGTGACCAGCGCGGCGATGCTCAGGGGATCGACCTTGCCCGGCAGCGGCGCGAGCGGCATCAGCACCAGCGCCAGCAGCAGCGCCAATCCGACCCGCACGCGCACCGGGATGCTGCGGGCGCCGAGCACCGGTGCCGTGAGCATCAGGCCGCTGACCCGCGCCAGCGGCCACAGCAGCGCCGCAATCAACGTCTGCAACTGCGCCAGTTCGAAGTTCACCGCACCATCCCCGGCAGGCTGGTGATCAGGTCGCGCGTGAACGAGACCAGCGTATGCAACATCCAGGGACCGGCGATCACCAGCACCAGCGCCATTGCCAGCAACTTCGGGATGAACGACAGCGTCATCTCGTTGATCTGGGTGGCAGCCTGGAACATGCCGACCACGAGGCCCACCACCAGCGCGGTCAGCAGCAGCGGCGCCCCCACCAGCATCGCCACGTACAGCGCGTGCTGGCCGAAGTGGATGACGGACTCCGGAGTCATGTCGGTGCTCCCTGGGCGAGTGCGGTTGGCGACCAGGGAACAGGGAGCAGGGAGCAGGGAGCAGGGACAGGAGCCGGAGCTTGGGATGGCGCGACGGAAACAAGCATTGCGGCGACGTCGGACGCCGCCGGTGTGCCAAGCGGCCAGCAAAAACCCTGCGGTTCCCTGCTCCCTTCCGTGGTCATGTCACGAAGCTCCCCGCGAGCGTGCCGAGCAGCAGCGTCCACCCGTCCACCAGCACGAACAGCATGATCTTGAACGGCAGCGAGATGATCATCGGCGAGACCATCATCATGCCCATCGACATCAGCACGCTCGCGACCACGAGGTCGATGATCAGGAACGGCACGAACAGCAGGAAGCCCATCTGGAACGCGGTCTTCAGTTCGCTGGTCACGAACGCGGGGACCGCGACCTGGAAGGGCACGTCGGCGCGCGAGGCATAGGGCTTCTCGCCTGCCAGCTGGCTGAACAGGCGCAGGTCGGCATCGCGCGTCTGATCGAGCATGAAGCGCTTGAATGGCCCCGCGACCTTGGGCAGCGCCTGCGCCGCGGTGAGCTGGCCGTCCATGTACGGCTGCAAGCCCTGGTCGTAGGCGCGGGAGAGGACCGGCGACATCACGAACAGGGTGAGGAACAACGCAAGCCCCAGCAGCACCTGGTTGGGCGGCGAGGATTGGGTACCGAGCGCCTGGCGCAGGAAGCCGAGCACGATGATGATCCGGGTGAACGAGGTCATCATCAGGAGGATCGCTGGCAGCAGCGTCAGCGCCGTCATCAGCGCCAGCAACTGGATCGAGAGGCTCCAGGTCTGGCCGCCGTCGCTGCCGGTGTGCACCGTGAGCGCGGGCAGGCCTGGGCCGGCCGGCGCGGCCTGCGCCAGCACCGGCAGCAGCAACGCCAGCAACGCGAGCGTCCAGAGGCAGGGCCGCTTCATCGCCGCTTTCTCCACTGCGCGAGCACGTCCCGGAAACTGGACGGGATTCCCGGTACTGCCGCCTGCGGCTTCGGCGGCGGCAACGGTTGGTCCAGCACCAGCAGCGTGCGCAATCCGGACGGAGATGCACCCACCAGCAACTGGCGTTCGCCGACTTCGAGCAGCAGCACGCGTTCCTTGACGCCGAGCGCGAGGGATTCCAGACAACGCACGCGTTGGCCGCCGGGACGGACCCGCGCCTGCATCCGGCGGGTCAGCCAACCCACCGCGAGGATCATCACCACCACGGCGATCAGGCTGAGCACCACCCGCAGCAGTTCGCCGAAGCTGCCGGACGCTGCGACCGGGGCGGCCGCGCTGGCCGCCGCGGCCGGTGCCGCGCTGTGCAACCAGGCGGTCATTTCAGTTTGCGCACGCGTTCGGCCGGGCTGATCACGTCGGTCAGCCGGATACCGAATTTCTCGTTGATCACGACCACCTCGCCGTGGGCGACCAGGGTGCCGTTGACGAACACGTCGAGCGGTTCGCCCGCGGCGCGCTCGAGTTCCACGACTGATCCCTGGTTGAGCTGCAACAGGTTGCGGATGCTGATGCGGGTGCGGCCGACTTCCATGGACATGGTCACGGGCACGTCCAGGATCACGTCCATGTTCACCTCGGCGGTGCCATGGGCGTCGTCCTGCAGCGCGTCCGGCTGCACCTTTTCGGCGGTTGCGGCGTGCTCGCCGCGGGTTGCGGTTGCATTCATGCCAGTTCTGCCTTCTTCTCGGGTTGTTTGCGTGGGTGGTTGTCCGCCGCGGCCGCCGACGGTTCCGGGCGGCGCAGCAGTTCCTCGAATGCGATGGCCTTGTTGCCGGCGTGCACGCCGAAGCGGCCGCGGAAGACCGGCACGTCCTCGGCGAACACCGTGACGCGGTCGGGATGCGGAAGGGTGATGACGTCGCCGCGGCGCAGCGCCATGAAGTCGCGGATGCTGAGGCGCGCCTCGCCGAGCAGCGCGGTGACTTCGACCTCGGCGTCCAGCACTTCTTCGTGGAGGCTCTGCGTCCAGCGGTCGTCGCGTTCGTCGCGGTCGGCCTGCACGCCGCCGTCCAGCAGTTCGCGGATCGGCTCGATCATCGCGTACGGCATCGTCAACTGGATTTGTCCGCCGCCGCCGTCGAGGCCGATCTGGAAGCGCGACACCACCACCGTTTCGGTGGCGCTGACGATGTTGGCGAACTGCGGGTTGATCTCGGAATTGAGAAACTCGAATTCGAGCTTCATCACCGGCGCCCACGCTTCCGTCATCGCCGCGAAGAGCTCCTTCAGCACGATCTGGATCACCCGGTGTTCGGTCGGCGTGAAGTCGCGTCCCTCGATGCGCGCATGGAAGCGGCCGTCGCCGCCGAAGAAGTTGTCGACCATCGCGAATACCAGGCCCGGTTCCAGCACCGTCAGCGCGGTGCCGCGCAACGGGTGCAGGCGCGTCAGGTTGAGGTTGCTCGGGACCGCCAGCGAGTGCACGTACTCGGAGAACTTCATCATGCTGACGCCTTCCACCGAGACCTCGCAGGCCCGGCGCAGCACGTTGAAGAGCGCGCCGCGGAAGTAGCGCGCAAACCGGTCGTTGATCATTTCCAGCGCCGGCAGGCGGCCGCGCACGATGCGGTCCTGCTGCGCGAAGTCGTAGGCCTGGGCGACGCCGGGGGGCGCCGTGCCGGTTTCGGTCTCGACGTTGCCGCTGTCGACCCCGTCGAGCAGCGCGTCGATTTCTTCCTGGCTGAGGACGTCGTTCATGGGCGCGGCCGCTCCGTCACTGCATCACGAAGCTGGTGAAGTACACGGCCTCGATGCCCGGCCGGCCCAGCGACTGCTGCACCACGTCCTGCACCTTCTGGAGCGCTTCCTGCTGGAGCTTCAACTTGCCCTGGGCGCTGGAGAGCGTCGCGTAGGTCTGGCTGCTGAACAGCAGCAGCAGCGCATTGCGGATCGCGGGATCGGCCGCCTTGGCGGCGTCGATCGCCTTGGGGTCGTGGGTCATCAGGCTGACGCCTACCTGCAGGAACCGGATCGCGCTGGCGTCGTTGAAGTTGACGACGATCGACGGGTCGAGCGCGTAGTACTCGGCGGTCTTGCTGAGCTCCGGCTTCACCGGTCCGTGGCTGCGGTGCGCGAAGAACAGGTAGCCGCCACCGGCCAGCACCACCACGATCGCCGCGGCTGCGATCAGCAACAGGGGCTTCCTGCCCCTCTTCGGCGGGGCGTCGGCGACGGTCTCTTGGGGAGCTGCATCCACGGCCATGGGCGTCTCGTACGAAAAGTGGGGGGACGGAGCCAGCAGATGCAAACGCCATGCCACGCCGCGGAGACGTGCAAGTACCTATCAGATAAGGATTTTTCTCCAGTCGACGGAGGCGCGGCGGATTCTTGACGCGCCCGGGGAGCCCCGCGATCGCTGGCGTGCCGGCCGCTTGGCGCGGTGGCTGGCGACGGGTTGCAGGCACCGGGCGCAAGCGTTCGCCGTCACGGGCAGCGTCGCTTCCAAACAGGCCGGCTCGCAGGCCGGCTCAAGCCCGGAGGGATGAGCCGGTACAGGTGGGCCGACGCCGCCAGCTTCCGCGCCGGATCCGCCGCTGACGCCGCTTGATCCGGCCTACGCCGGGGCCACGCGAAGCGCGCAGGCCGCTGGCGCGGCTCGACCCGGCCTGCACCGGGTGGTCAGGCGAAATCATCCACCCGACCGGGCACCGCGACGCGCAGGCTGCGCCAGGCGGGCGGCGAATCGGTTTGGCTGCTGCCGGAGTCGCGGTCGCCACTTCCTGCAAAACCCGCATGCTGGACAAAGGCTGGCTGCTGACGGCCTGGCGACTGGTGCCCCACCGAGGCATGGCCGAGGTTGAGGCCCTGCTGCGCCAGCATGTCGTGCAACTGCGGCAGGGTCTGCTGCAACGCATGCACGGTCTGCGGGTGCTGCACGGCGAAGCTGACGTCGACCCGGTCGTGGTGGGTGGTGATCTCGACCTGGATCGGTCCGAGCTTTTTCGGGTTGAGCTGGATTTCGGCCTGCTGGATGTTCTGGCCGGCCAGCCAGGAAACGTGTTGCGCCGCTTCCTGCGCGAACTGCGGCTGCCCGGGCGCCGATTGCATGGCGAGCTGGACGGGCGCTGGCGGCGGCTGCGCGGAGCCCGTTCCTGCGTGCACACCGGCGAGCTGGGCGAGTTGCGCCGCAAATGCGTCCGGGCCCGGATTCGACAGGTTCCTGTCGTCGTGCTGGCCAGCCGCCGGTGGATTGGCGTTGGGGTCGCTCAAGCCCAGGGCGGTCGCGGCGTCGTTGCCCGGCGCCGTCGATTGCGTCGATCCGGTTCCGGTCGGTGGGGCAACCGGCGCATTCGCGCCCTGCGCCCCGGCGACCGGCACCTTGGCCGGCTTGTTGGCGAGGGCAGCGTGGGCGGGCGGCGCATCGACGATGGGCGGATGGTCGCCCGGAATCGCGACGACCGGCGCCTGCATGGCGACCGGGGATGGCGGTTGGGGTCGGGCGGTGGCGGTCGGGGCTCCGGCGGGTGACGCCGCCGCCGGCATGGACTTGCCGGTCGCGGCGGCGTCTTGCCGCACCGGTGGGGGCACCGCCGGCACGGCCGCGATCATGCCCGGCGCCACCGGGGCGTCGTTCGCGCTGGCCTTGTCATCCTGTTTGGCGATGTGGCCGTCGGCACCCTTGCGCGGCGGAGATCCGGCACCGGGGTCGCTGGGATGCCCGTCGTCCGTGGCTTTCGGCTGGGCCTGGCGTTCGCGCAGCGCATCTCCGAAGCGGCGATCGGTTTTCGACGTCGGCTTCGCGCCATCGACGTTGGCGACGGCCTGCGGCGGCACGGATGGGATCGCGAGACTGGTCATGTCGGTGGTTACCGGATCCGGGGTCAAGGGAATGCTGCAGTTTGCGTGCCACCCGTGGAGTGGCTCTTCCGCGGGCTACGCGGCTTCGCGGCGGCCCCCGGCATTCACGGCGACTTCCACGGCGTCTTTCGCCGATGCATGCGCTCGTCCAGCGCGGCCTGCTCGGCGCGTTCCTCGCCGGCCCGCTCGCGGCTGCGATGGCGTTCGGTGACGGTTTCCAGCGCAGCGCTGCGGCTGCGCGATTCGATCCACGCGGCGCGTGCCTGGGCGAGGAACCTCGTGTGCTGTTCGATTTCCGAGCGCTGCTGGACGATCGCCTGGTCGATGCGTGCGACGAACTGCTGGCGGTTGCGCAGTTCGGCCACCGACATCCCGGGTTGTCCCGGTGCGGTCGCCGGCTGGCCGTAGT
This sequence comes from Rhodanobacteraceae bacterium, assembly GCA_025928585.1. GTDB lineage: Bacteria > Pseudomonadota > Gammaproteobacteria > Xanthomonadales > Rhodanobacteraceae > 66-474. Next base: position 11,300 of record JAICJG010000027.1, on the reverse strand, counting down.
CACGGCGGAACTGCTCGAGTTCCTGCAATTGTTGCTGGGCGGCATCGAGCGTCCGCAGCCGTTGTGCCAGGATGCCGGCGGCATCGTCGGTGCGTCTGCCGGCGATGTCGGCGACCCGTTGCAGGCGTTGCGAACGCGGCGGGTTCATGCGGGGGTCCCGGCCTCGGCGACCGGCTCGCCGAGCACTTCGGTCAGGGCGTGGATGGCCGCGCCGAAATCGACGGGCTGTTCGGTTTCCTGCTGCAGGAACGCGCTCAGCGCGGGCCACAGCGCGATCGCTTCGTCCACGCGCGGGTCGCTGCCCTTCTGGTAGGCACCGATGGTGATCAGGTCGCGCTGCTGGCTGTAGGCCGAGTAGACCTGCCGAAAACGCTGCGCGAGCTTGAGTTGGTCGGGCGACACCACCGCCGGCATCACACGACTGATCGAAGCTTCGACATCGATGGCCGGGTAGTGGCCGGCTTCGGCGAGGTCGCGCGACAGCACGATGTGGCCGTCGAGGATCGCGCGCGCGGCATCGGCGATAGGGTCATGGCGATGGTCGTCGCCTTCGGTGAGCACGGTGTAGAAGGCGGTGATCGAGCCGCGGCCTTCGGCATCGTTGCCGGCGCGCTCGACCAGCGCCGGCAACAGCGCGAACACCGACGGCGGGTAGCCCTTGGTGGCGGGCGGCTCGCCGATCGCGAGCGCAATCTCGCGCTGCGCCTGCGCGTAGCGGGTCAGCGAGTCCATCAGGAGCAGCACGCGCAGCCCGCGGTCGCGGAAATGTTCGGCGATGGCGGTGGCCACCTGCGCGCCTCGTAGCCGTGACAGCGGCGGGGCGTCGGCGGGCTCGGCGACGATCACGGCACGGCGGCGTCCTTGCTCACCCAGAATGTGGTCGACGAATTCCTTCACCTCGCGGCCGCGCTCGCCGATCAGTCCGACCACCACGACATCGGCATTGGTGAAGCGTGTCATCATCCCGAGCAGGGTCGACTTGCCGACGCCGGAGCCCGCGAACAGCCCCATGCGCTGGCCGCGGCCCACGGTCAGCAGCGCGTTGATCGCGCGCACGCCGACGTCCAGTGGCTGCGAGATCGGCTGGCGCTGCATCGGATTGATCGGGGCCCGCTTCAGGGAAGTGTGCTGGTCCGCGCCGAGCGGCCCGCGGCCGTCGAGCGGTGTACCGGTCGCGTCGACGACGCGGCCAAGCAGGGCATCGCCGGCCGGGATGCCGGAATCGTGCGGGGATGGGCGTACGCGTGCGTTGGGCAGCACGCCGTGCAGGATGCCGGTCGGCATCAGGTACAGGCGGCCGTCGGCGAAGCCCACCACCTCGGTTTCGATGCTGCCGCCGTCGGCGCTGTCCACCAGGCAGCGCGAACCGACCGGCGCCTCGCAGCCGACCGCTTCGAGGGTGAGCCCGACGACCCGGCGCAACATGCCTTCGACCACGATCGGCCGCGTCTTTTCGACCCGCCGTCCGCGCGCGCCGAGGCGCGCCTGCCAGGCCGCGGCGCGCGCGTTCGATGGCTGCGGGTGGGCGTCGCTCACGGCACGTCGCCCGGGGTCCCGTCGCTGCCCGCGCGGGGCGGGGACTCGGCGTCCTCGTCGAATGCGGCGTCGATCATCGCGGCGAGGCGCGTTTCGATGCCGGCATCGATCCTGGAATCGGCACCGGCAATCCGGCAGTCGCCAGGCTTGAGTTGCGGGTCCTCGACGATCCGCCAGCCGCGCTCGCCGGCTTCGGTCAATCCATCGCGCAGCAAGGCGGCCGATTGTGGATGGATGATGATGTCGATGCGGGCGGTGGCGGCCGGCAATGCGCCGATAGCTTTCCGCACCATCTTCAGCAGGTGCTCGGGATGCTGGTGCAGTTCCGCCTGCAGCACCCCGCGCGCGACCAGCATCGCCAGTTCGGCCAGTTGCCGCTCTACCGACGTGTCGACGTCCGCGAGCGGTCGCGCCAGCGCGTCGCACAGCGCGCGCAGCTGCTGGAGCTGACGGTCCAGTTCGGCACGCGCGGCCTTGCGGCCTTCGGCGAGTCCCTGCTGGTGGCCTTCGCGCCGCGCCTGCTCGCCGATCGCTTCCAGTTCGGCAACCGTGGGCCGCGCCGCGCTGCTGCGTCCGGCCGGTTGTTCGACCGCCGGCATCGTCCAGCGCTGCACGTCGTGCAGCTGCTCGCGCGCCACCACGCAGAGCGCGTCGCTCATACCATTTCCTCATTCCCGCCGAGGGTGATCTGGCCGCCGTCGGCCAGCTTGCGGGCGAGCGCCAGGATTTCCTTCTGCGCGGCATCCACGTCCGACAGTTTCACTGGCGCGGCGACCTCGAGGTCGTCGCGCAGCATGTCGGCCGCACGCTGCGACATGTTGGAGAAGAACTTCTCGCGCAGCTCCGGTTCGCTGCCTTTGAGGGCGACCACCAGGCGCGCCGACTGCACTTCGCGCAGCAGCGTCTGCATGCTGCGGTCGTCCACCCCGACGAGATCCTCGAAGGTGAACATGAGTTCCTCGATCCGGTCGCCGAGCGCCGAATCGAGCTTGCGGATGGAGCCGATCAGCTCGGCTTCGCGGGCCGATTCCATGCTGTTGAGGATGCTGGCTGCGGCCCGCAGCCCGCCCACGTTCGCCGACTTCAGCTTGCTGTTCTTGCCCGAGAACTGCCGCTCCATGATTTCGTCGAGCTCCTGCAGCGCGTGGGGCTGCACACCGTCCAGCGCGGCGATCCGCATCACCACGTCGCTGCGGGTGCGCTCGGGCAAATGGCCGAGCACCTCGGCGGCCTGCTCCGGATCGAGGTGCGCGAGCACCAGGGCAATGATCTGCGGGTGTTCCTCGCCGATCATCTGGGCGACCGCGCGGCTTTCCATCCACTTCAGCGACTCGAGGCCCTTGCTGCTGCGGCCGAGCAGGATGCGGTCGATCAGGCTGCCCCCCTTCTGTTCGCCGAGCGCATTGACCAGCACCTTGCGCACGTATTCCTCGGTGCCGACGCCGAGTGGCGTCTGTTCCTCCAGCTCCTGCTTGAAATGTTCGAGCACGTGGTCGGCCCGGTCGCGGCTGATGTTCTTGAGCGCGGCCATCGCCGAGCCAACCACCTGGACGTCGCGCGCATCCAGGTGCTTGAGCACCATCGCGGCGTCTTCCTCGCCCAGCGACAGCAGCAGGATGGCGGCGCGCTCCGCGCCGCTGATGTTGTTCGCATCACGCGCCATCGGCGGCCACCCAGTTCTTCACGATCTGCGCGACCTGGCGTGGATTTTCCGATGCCACGCGCCGCGCCACGCCGATCTTCTGCTCGTAGTTCATGGGGCCGCCCGCGGGCAGCGCCTTGCCGCCGGTGACCTCGACCTCGCCGGCCACGGTTTCATGGATGCCGGTCCGCTGCTGGGGACCCGGCAGCGGGCGAGGACCATCCGCTCCGGGCCGGTCGTTGCGCAACAGCCCGCGCAGCATCGGCCGCAGCAGTCCGAAGGCCAGCAGCAGGGCGGCCAGCACGCCGAGCCCCTGCTTGATCAGGTCCATCACGCCGGGGCGCTGCCAGAACGACGCGGCCGGGGCGTCCTGCGGCGCGGGCGCATGCTTGAACGGTTCGTTGACCACGCTGACCACGTCCCCGCGCTTGGCGTCGAATCCGACGGCGCTGCGGGTCAGCTCGGTGAGGTGGGCGAGTTCAGCCTTGCCGAGCGGTACGCTTTCGACCTTGCCGTCCTTGCCCATGACCTGCTTGTTGTCGACGATCACCGCCACCGACATGCGCGTGATGTCGCCGGCGGGATCGTTGGTGTAGCTGATGGTGCGATCGACCTCGTAGTTGCGGGTCGCATTGTTCGACGATTCGCTGGGCGTCGCGCTGCTGACGGCGCTGGCGACCGCGGGGGCCGCGTTCGGATTGGCGGCGGTGGGCTGCCGGGTGGTGGCCGGTGGCTGGTTGCTGAGTGCGCCGGGCACGCCGCCCGCCCCGGCACCGTCAGTGCGGGTTTCGCTGCTGACCTGCTCGCTGCGCAGGGCCTGCTTGTCCTTGCCGTAGATTTCGCTGGCCTGCCGGCTGTCCTTGAAATCGAGGTCCACGTGCACCTGGGCGCGCACGTGGCTGGCGCCGACCAGCGGCGTCAGGATGCTTTCCACGCGCTGCGCGTAGGTGTTCTCGACCAGCGCGGTCACGCGCATCCGCTCGTTGTCGATTTCGCCGCCGGCGGAATCGTCCGAATCGGTGAGCAACTGGCCCTGCTGGTCGATCACCGACACCCGCGAGGGATCGAGGTTGGGCACGCTCGCGGCCACCAGGTGCACGATCGCGGCGACCTGCGACTGCGAAAGCTTGCGGCCCTGGTACAGCGTCACCAGCACCGAGGCGCTCGCCTGCTGGTTGTCGCGGATGAAGGCGGAAGGCTTGGGCAGTGCGAGGTGCACGCGCGCGCTTTCGATCGACTGCAGGCTGGCGATGGTCCGTTGCAGGTCCTGCTCCAGCAGTTGCCGGTTGCGGTTGGCTTCGGCGGAGTCGCTCATCCCGAACGCCGAATCGGGGGTGTCGACGTCGCGGCTGCTGGCACTGCCCTTCGGCAGGCCCTGCGAAGCCAGCCGCAGGCGCAGCGAATCGACGTCGGCGGCGGGCACGAAGACGCTGGTGCCGTTGCTGCCGAGCTTGTAGGGCTCGTTGGCGGTCTGCAGCACCTGCACGATGTCGGCGGCATCCTTGGGCGCGAGGCCGGCATACAGCAGGCCGAAGTTCGGGCCGCGCGACCACAACACGATCGCGACGCCCAGCGCCACGGCCGCGGCGATTCCCGCCAGCAGCAGGACCTGGCGGGCCACCGGCGTGCGCATCACGCCGAGCAGAGAATCGGGCCGCGGCGCACCGCGTGGCGCGGTGCGGGTGGCGGCATGGTTGGTGGTCGGGGCGATGCCGTTGTCAGCCATGGAAAGAAGGATCCGTCAGGTAGGCGAACGTCGAGCGGCGGGTCAGAGGGGCATGTTCATGATGTTGCTGTAGGCGTCGACCAGCTTGTTGCGCACCTCGGTCATCGCGCGGAACGACAGGTCGGCCTTCTGCACCGCCAGCATCACCTGCGGCAGGTCCGTGCCCGGATCGCCGCGGTCGAACGCGGCGCTCATCTGCCGGGCCTGGTTTTGCGACTGCGCGACGTCCTCGATGGACTGTTTCAGCAGCTTGCCGAAGCTGTCCGGCGGCTTGGCATCGCCGATGGCCGGGGTCGCGGCCGCGCCGGGCTCCAATTGCGCGCTCAGCGTGCGCATCTGCGTCAGCAGGCTGTTGATGTCGATCTGGGTCATGGCGGGGCTCTCCGTGTGTCGCGTGTGCATGACTTACAGCAAGGCCTGTGCCAACGGGAAACGGCTCACGCCGTGGCCGCCGCGAGGCGGCCCTCGTCGCGGATCCGGGCGAGCTTGTAGCGCAGCGTCCGCTCGCTGACACCAAGCTGGGATGCGGTTGCGCGGCGGCTGCCGTGGTTTTCGCGCAGCGCGTCGAGGATCAGGTTGTCCTCGTTCTCGCGCAGCGCCCGGGACAGGCCCTGCGGCGGTTCCGTCGCAATCGGCGTCGGAATCCCGTCGCCGGCGGTCTCGAACGACAGCGCGCCGGCGTCGATGCACTCGTCGCGGGACAGGATCAGGGCGCGCTGCATCAGGTTGTCCAGCTCGCGGACGTTACCGGGCCACGCGTGCGCCAGCAGCATCTGCTCGGCGGCCGCGGCCAGCCGCGGCGGAGTCCGCCGCATCCGGCGGCTGTGGGCGGCAAGCAGGTGCCGGGCCAGCGGCAGGATGTCGCCGGCGCGCGCGCGCAGCGGCGGCAACTGCAGCGGAAACACGTTCAACCGGTAGTAGAGGTCTTCGCGGAATCCGCCGTTGCGGACGACCTCGGCGAGGTTCCGGTTGGTGGTCGCGACCACGCGCACGTCCAGCGCGACGGCGTGCTGCGCGCCGATCCGCTCGACTTCGCGTTCCTGCAGCACGCGCAGCAGCTTGGCCTGCAGCGGCAGCGCCATTTCCGATACCTCGTCCAGCAGCAGCGTGCCGCCCTGGGCGCGCTCGAAGGTGCCGGCACGCGCGCTGGCGGCACCGGTGAAGGCGCCTTTTTCGTGGCCGAACAGGGTCGCCTCGAGCATGCTCTCGGGAATCGCCGCGCAATTGATCGCGACGAACGGCCCCTCGGCACGCGGTGAGTGGCGGTGCACGTAGCGCGCCACCACTTCCTTGCCGGTGCCGCTCTCCCCGCACACCAGTACGGTGGCATCACTGGCGGCCACGCGCCGCGCGAGTTCCAACAGGCGCGCGCTGGCCGGATCGGCCGCGACGGGTTCGCCGGTATCGACTTGCGGGTCGAGGAAGCGGCGTGCCACCTCCACGAGGCATGCGGCCTCGAACGGTTTGACCAGATAGTCGTCGGCGCCTTCCCGCATCGCGCGCACCGCGCGTTCGATGGTCCCGTGCGCGGTCATCATCACCACCGGCAGCGACGGCTCGTGCCGGCGGATGCGCTTGAGCAGACCATAGCCGTCCAGCGGTTGCATCTGCACGTCGCTGATCACGAGCCCGATATCGCCGCCATCGATGCACCGCCAGGCCTCCTCGCCGTCGGCGGTGGCGCAGGCCGGGATGCCGGCGGCGGCGAGGATCTCGCACAGCGCTTCGCGCAGGTCCGCATCGTCCTCCACGACCAGTACCTTGGGCTTGTGATCGGGATTCATGGCAAGGCTCCTTCGAGTTGCGGGTGGACCCGCGCCCGGCGCGGGGCACGGCGGGGGTGCAAATCGCTCGGCAGGATGTCGTGGTCGCCGCCGAGCGGCAGGCGCATTTCGAAGCGTGCGCCGTGTTCGCTCGGCGCCAGCACCAGTTCGCCGCCGTGTGCGCGAGCGACCGTGCGGGCCATGGCGAGGCCGAGGCCCGTGCCGTCGGCACGGGTCGTGAAAAACGGTTCGAAGATCCGTTCGCTGGCACCAGCATCGATGCCAGGACCGTCGTCTTGTACCGCGAGCAGCACGCCGTCTTCGTCGCAGGTCGCATGCACCTGCACGTGCGAGGAAAACGCCAGTGCATTGTCGAGGAGGTTCACCAGTGCGCTGGTCAGCAGGCTGGCCTGGCCCTGCACGCAGGCGCCGCCGCTCGCATCATCGATGTCGATGCGGGCCGCGGCGCCGCGGGATGCGGCCACGCTGGCGCGGGCTGCGCGGAGCAGCTCGGTGACCGCGACATCCGTGTCGGTGCCGGCTTCGCCGCGGGCGAGCGCGAGGGTCTGGTCGATCAATTGCTGCAGGTCAACGAGGCGCGCGAGAGCCTTGCCCGCCATCCGCCGGGCAGTCGCCCCATCGAGGTTGCCGTCGGCAATCCCGGAAAGGTAGAGCACCGCGGTGGCCAGCGGCGTGCGCAACTGATGCGCGAGCCGTGCGTGTTGCTGGTCGATGTCGGAGAGCTGGCGCTGGCGTTGCATGCCGCTGCGACGTGCGTGGGCCTCGCTGTCATCGGTCAAGAGCAGCACGCAACCGCCATCCGTGGTGGCGCGGCGGGATACGCCGAGACGGCGGCCATCCGCGAGGCAGGGCGTGCCGTCGTGATCGCTGCGGGCGTGCAGGGCGCGCGCAGCGACATCGCGCCAGGTTGCGCCAAGCAACGGTTGTCCGAGCAGTTCTTCGGCGCCGGCGTTGCATTCGCGCACGCGGCCTTCGGCATCGATCATCAACGCGGCGCCCGGGAGCGCGCCGAGCAACGCCTGCAGGCGATCGGCGACGCGTTCGCGGGCGGCCAATTCGGCCATGCGCGCCTCCTCGGCCGCATCACGTTCGCGGGTCAATTCGACCACCCGTGCCTGCAGCGCCGACCAGGACGACTGCAACTGGCGGGAGGTTTCGTTGAACTGCGCGAAGGCGAGTTCCAGCGCGCGCAGGCGTTCGGGATCGGTGGCGGGGGAGGCGGGCGGTTCGTTCATGGCCAGTCTCGATGCAAGGATCGAACCAGCCGAACAAAACCTTTAGAAACAGTGGCTTGTGCCTGTGATCCGGTCCGTGCGCCAGAAATCCGACGGGCGCAGCGCCGGCTCCGGCCTGCGGCCTTGAGCCGGCCCCCTGGCGCGGGGGGGCGGGCCGGAGGGCGGGGCCCCCAAGCCCACCGGCGTCGTGCCGCGGACAAACCGCGGCGCCGGATCAACCGTTGGCGGTTGCGCTCGCCTGCAACTGGTACTTGCGCAGCTTCTCCACGAGGGTCGTGCGGCGCATGCCGAGCAGCTTGGCGGCGTGCGCGACCACGCCTTCGGATGCCGCCAGCGCCTGCCGGATCAGGCCGACTTCGATGTCCGCGAGATGGTCGCGCAGGTTGAGGCCGCTGTCCGGCAGGTGTTCGATACCCTCGCCGGCGTCGTCGTCGAGGTCGTCATTGCGCATCACCATGTCGAGCAACTGCGCGGCATCGGAACGTTCGGCTGCGTCTTGCCCGCGGTACTGCGCCGGCAGGTCGGGCACATGCACCGCCTTCGCCGGGTACAGGATCGCGAGGCGCTCGATGAGATTCCCGAGTTCGCGCACGTTGCCCGGCCAGTCGTAGGCGGCGAGGGTCTTCAGCGCGTCGCCCGCGAGGCGCGCCGGAGCGAGGCCGCGGCCCTCGAGGCGCTGGTTGAACTCCTCGATCAGGATCGGCAGGTCCTCGGTGCGGGTGCGCAGCGGAGGCAATTCGACCGGGAACACGTTGAGGCGATAGAACAGGTCCTCGCGGAACTTGCCATCCAGGATCGCCTGGGCGAGGTTGCGGTGGGTGGCGGCGATGATCCGCACGTTGCAGCGGATCGACTTGCTGCCGCCCACGCGCTCGAAGCAGCGCTCCTGCAGCACGCGCAGGAGCTTCACCTGCATCGGCAGGCTCATGTCGCCGATTTCGTCCAGGAGCAGGGTGCCGCCCTCGGCCATCTCGAAGCGGCCCTTGCGGGTGCTGATGGCACCGGTGAAGGCGCCTTTCTCGTGGCCGAACAATTCGCTTTCCAGGAGATCCGGCGGGATTGCGCCGCAATTGATCGCGATGAACGGCTGGTCGCGGCGGGGCGAGCACTCGTGGATGAAGCGCGCCACCAGTTCCTTGCCGGTGCCGGATTCGCCCAGCACCAGCACGCTGGAATCGAACGGCGCGACCCGGCGGATCAGGCTGTGCAGCAGCCGCACTGGCGCGGACTGGCCGACGAAATGGCGGTCGTCGCTGCTGCGGCTGCCGATCGAGCGCGGTGCGCACAGACGCAACGTCGCGGCCACGGACTCGAGGTCCGTTGCGGCGCCCACCACGTGCAGCGCCTCGGGGCCGTGTTCGTGGAGCGCCGACAGGCAGGCCGCGTCCTCGGGAACCAGCAGCGGCACCTGATGGCGCAGTTCGCCCAGAAGCTCCAGCTGCGAATCCACCGCTGCCGCCGACTCCTCCGGCCCCACGTACACCGCGCAGCAATTCAAGGCGTCCCGGCCGCTCCTGTCGCTGGCGACCAGCGCGCCGTAGCCAAGGTTCTCGATGAAGGACGCGAGGGCGGCGAGACGCCCCGAATCGGATTCGATGATCAGCACCGGGGATGGGTACATGACGAATTCTTCTTGTGGGAGAGGGGCTTGCGGGTGGTGAACGGATATTCATATTCCGTGCCATCCGCGTCGGGAAACCGTCGCCGGTGCGACGGAGTTCCGGCAATTGGCTGAAATGGCAGGTAATTCGCAGTCGGGCGGCAGGGGCTTGGGCGCTCCCCCGGTGGCCGTCGCGCCGCGCGCAAGGACGGTCCACGTTGACGCGGGCAGGCCACGGTGTGACGGGATCGTTCATGTGCGGCGTGCCCGCCGCGGCCGCTATCGGGTGGGTGGGGACTCGCGCCGGGCCTCGGCCACCTGCCGGCGATGCTGGCGGAATACGAGGTGCTCGATGCCTTCGCGGACGCCTTCGGCAAGCTCGTCGAAAGCGACGAACCCGCCCCGCCCATCGGGCGCCGGGGCCGCATGGCCGGGCAATTCCAGTGGCAAACCCACGCACGCATCGAAATGCAACCGCACCAGCACGGCATCGTCGCGAGCTGCGGGCTTCCATTCCCCGATCTGGATGCCCCGCTGGTTGAAGCGCACCGGGCGGCGCGGCGGCATCTGCATCGAGGCTGCGAGATGCCGGTTGAACATCTCGAGCAGCGCGTCGACCTTGGCATCGATCCTTGCGAGGGTAGCTGTGGCCGCTTCGTCGGGCGAGGCGTCACCTGCGCTGCGTTCACCGAGCAGCCCGAGCGTCGCCAGCACGCCGCGGTTCAATTCCTCGAGACGCGCACGCCGTGCGGGATCCAGTGGCGCGTCAAGCTTGTCGCAACCGATGTGGACGCTGCCTTCCCAGGCGATCCGGTCGAGGAACGACTGCCATGTGTGGTCGGTCATCGGGCGTCCTCACGCCGCTGGGATGGCGGAATTGTACGTCTCGGAAGAGTGGCCGTGGCCGGTGCCGGGCACGCCGGTTCGAGGGCCGTAGCGGCGGAGCCGATAGATCGGGATCGACGATCTTGAGCCGCCCTGCGCCGAGCAACCGTCCATGGTGCTGGGCGTCGGCCCGGCCATCCATGGCCGATCGTTATTCGCGCATTCCATGGCCCTCACCCCTTTGGGCCGCTTTCGCGTTCGGGCGCGATCCTGCGCGCATCGTCAGCCAGGCACGCGATGCCACTGGCATCGCGTAGACGCCCGGTTTCAGCCCTGCGCGGCGTCGAGATAGGCGCTGGCGGCGGCGTGGGCGCGCTGCGAGTCCAGCCAGTTGCGGCGCACTTCGTCGTGGGCAGAGGCGATGATCGCGCCCAACTCCTTTTGCGCCGCATCCAGCTTCGGCAGCAGCCGCGGTGCGTCGGCGTGCGTGTACAGGCCGGGCTTGAGGAGCTGCGCGCGGCGCTGGAGGAGGCGCCCGAAGTGCGGCCAGTTGCCCATCTTCGCGGCTTCCAGCATCTCCTGGGTCAGGGCCAGCGCCTCCACCAGCGGCGAATTCATGGCAGTGGGCCCATCGCCTGCCGCACGCCGTCGCGGATCGGGCGCAGCAATTCGGATGCCTCGTCGAGCGCGATGGCGCCGCTCAGCATCGCGGCTAATTGTTGCTGCGCGGCATCGAGCTGCGGCAGCAGCCTCGGCGCATTGGCGTGCATGTGCCGGCCCGGCTTGAGCAGTTTCGCCCGGCGCTCGTGGGGGCGCCCGGAATTCGGCCAGTCGCCCGCCTTCACCGCGGAAACCATGGCGTTCGTCAAGTCGATGGCTTCGGCGCGTGGCGGGCTCATGATCACGCGGCCGGGTTGACTTCGCGAGGCTGGTTGCGAAGCTCCGCGGGAAT
>JAICJG010000123.1 GCA_025928585.1 Rhodanobacteraceae bacterium | reverse complement strand
TCCAGCGCAGCGGCGCCCGTCGCCGCGTCGAGTGCCGGCGCCGATGTCCCGAGCCTCTCCGAAATCCAGGCTTTCACCCGTGCCTTCGAGCTGATCAAGCAGGCCTACGTCGCACCGGTCGGCAACCGCAAGCTGATGGATGCGGCGATCCGGGGGATGCTCGCGGGCCTCGACCCGCACAGCGAATTCCTCGATGAGGGCGAACTCAAGGACCTGACGGAGGACACCTCGGGCGTCTACTCGGGCCTCGGGATCGAAGTCGCGCAGGTCAAGCACCAGCTCGTGATCGTCGCGCCGCTGGACGGCGGCCCGGCCAAGGCCGCCGGCATCCGCGCAGGCGACGTGATCGTCGCGATCAACGGCGCGCCGGTACAGCCCGATGCGATCGACGCGGCGGTCAAGAAACTGCGCGGGCCGATCGGCTCGAAGATCACGTTGGCGATCGTGCACACGGGCGACCACAAGCCGGTCACGGTTCCGCTGGTGCGCGCGCGCATCCAGGTGGCCAGCGTGCAGGTGCGCATGCTGGCGCCCGGCTTCGCCTACCTCCGAATCAGCGAGTTCCAGGAAGACACCGCCAACGAACTGACCGGCAAGCTCGAAAAATTGCAGAAGGAACACGGCCCGCTGCGCGGCGCGGTGCTGGACCTGCGCTCCAATCCCGGCGGTCTCGTGACCAGTGCGGTGGGAGTGGCCGACGATTACCTCGATGCTGGCGTGATCGTCAGCACGCGCGGCCGCCTTTCGCAGGCGGACATGAAGTTCAGCGCGACGCCCGGCGACCTCCTCAACGGCGCGCCGATGGTGGTGCTGGTCGACAACGGCACCGCCTCGGCGGCGGAAATCGTCACCGGCGCGCTGAAGGACAACCATCGCGCCCTGGTGATGGGGCAGCGGACCTTCGGCAAGGGCTCGGTGCAGACGATCCTGCCACTGGGCAACGGCGACGCCCTGAAGCTGACGACCGCGCGCTACTACACCCCCGACGGCACCTCGATCCAGGTCGCGGGCATCACCCCGGACATCGCGCTCGGCAACGTCACCGTCGAGGACGCTCGCAACACCTCGCCGATCGACGATGAGCACGAGGGCGACCTGCCGCACCACCTCGCGGGATCGTCAGCCGCAGCCGCCAATCCCGACAGCGGCAAGCTCGCGGTGCAGGATTACGCCTTGTCCGAGGCGCTGCACGTACTCCAGGGACTCGCGATGGCGCGGCCCACCACGCGCGCACCCGGCACGCACTGAGCATCGTTTCGACGGAGTTCCATCCGCAGCGGTGCCGTGGAGAGTCAGGCCATGGAACGCCGTTCTGGTCGCCACCAGCTTGGGAAGTTCGTGGATCAGGAATCCAACGCAGCAGCAATCAGGGATGATCGCATTCAAATGTCCGCTGGATCATTTCGAGTTCGTGCCCGCTGGTTTCGACTCCGCCGCGCCACAGCATCACGCCCGAGATCGTCATCGGCACCGCGATCACCAGCGCCGACCAGAGGAAGCTGTCGAACACCCCGGCCACGCCCAGCAAGGCACCCAGGATGCCGCCGGCCTTGGAGCCCGCGGCAACCAGACCCGAGCCGGTGCCGCGCAGGTGCACCGGGTAGATTTCGGCGGCATAGGGGATCATGGTCGCGATCACGCCGCTGATTGCGACCAGCAGCGCCACGGTCGCGGCGACCGTCAGCGCGCCGCTGCGGATGCCGGCGACATCGATTGCCCCAAATGCCAGCAGCGCCAGCACGGTCAAGGCCACGAACAGCACCAGCGACCGGAAGCTGCTCCAGCGCTGGTACAACCAGACCACCAGCGCGGTCCCGGGGATCGCGAGCAGCGCCGATTGCGCCATCAGCGCGCTGGCGGCGCGCGCATCCAAGCCCAATCGCTGCAGGTTGGCGGGAAGCCACAACAGGAAACCGAAATTGACGAGTCCCCACGCGAGCCCACACACGATCAGCGCCAGCGTGATCCGCGCGTGACGGCCGCGCAGGAGTTCGCGCACGCCGCCTCGCGGCTGGCGGGTAACCGCCGCGCGCGCGAGGGTGCCGGAGTCATCCTGCACCAGGTTGCCCCGGTCGCCGGCAAACCGCGCGAGGACCTGGCGCGCTTGCTCGTCCAGCCCGGCGTTGGCGAGGAACCGCGGCGACTCGGGGATATAGCGGTTCAACAACACGATCACCGCGCCGGTCGGCAAGTTCAGCAGCCACAGCGCGCGCCAACTGAATTCCGGTTCGAGCAGCGTGGCCGCGCCGGACGCGGCGAGGTAACCGGCCGAGGTGCCGATGCCGCCGAGCGCGACGAGCAGCCAGCCGCGGTGGCGGGCGGGGACCGTCTCGGCCATCAGGGTGAACGCGATCGGCAGCATGCCGCCGGCCGCCGCACCCATCATGAAGCACATCCCAAGGTTCCAGCGGAACGACGGCATCGTGCCGCAGATCGCCGTGCCCATGAACAGGAGGGCCGAGAGCAGGATCGCCGCGCGCCGCCCGAACACGTCGGCGAGCCTTCCCCATACCACCGATCCCACCGCGGTGCCGATCAACGCCGACAACGCAAGGTAGCCCGCGCGATCCATGCCGAGGCCGTATTCGTGCGCCATCCCGGGCATCACGAAGGCGATCGAAGCGGGCTTCATCACGTCGATCGTCAGCGCGACGGCCAGTACCGCCACCAGCCGCCAGTGCTGGTGGTTGAGCGGCACCTCGTCGGCGAGATGGAAACGCAGGTGTCCGCCCGGCCGGGTGGTCAGCCGCACCTGCTCGAGTCGTGGCATCAGCCCGTAGGCCGCGAGCAGCACGCCGCCCGGAATCAGGGCCATGCCGACGAGCATCTCCGGGTCCATCGGCATGCCGGCGAGGTGGAAATGCATCGGCGCCGCCATCAGGTACATCGGCAGGTGCAGGCACACGCCGGCCGCGACTCCGAAGCAGCCGAGCCAGAACGCGACGGGGTGGTGAAACGCGATGGTGGACTGACGGGTCATTCGAACGCGTCCAAAGATTACCCAGCGTAGCAGGCGGCCGGCAAATGAACGATCGCTGACGGTCACGGCGCGGATTCACCGTCCGTTGATCCGGACGGGGCGAAGCTTGCCGTGAATTCTGAACGGAGGAACACGATCATGGAGAAACACGTGCTTTCCGCAGCGCTGGCCACCTCGCTCCTGTGTGCAGGCGGCATGGCTTTCGCGCAGAACGCGCCGGTGCAAGCGACGCAGACCACCACGACCACGACCACGGTCGAGACCAGTTCGAACGCGCTGACCGAAGACCAGATCAAGACCGACATCGGCAACGCGGGCTACAAGGAAGTGAAAGGGCTCGAGTTCAAGAACGGCGTCTGGATGGCCAAGGCGCGCGGCGGCAACGACAACTGGGTGCGGATCCGGATCGGGCCCATCACCGGCAAGGTCTACCAGGCCGATGCGCCGTCGCGGCTCAACCAGGATGAGATCAAGGCCAAGCTGACCGCCGCTGGCTACCAGAATGTGCACGACGTCGAGTTCGACGACGGCCTCTGGAGCGCCGATGCGAAAAGCCCGCAGGGCGACGATGTGGACCTCCTGGTGGATCCGGACGACGGCAGCGTGGTCGCGTCCCAGCACGACTGACCCACTGCATGCATGAGGTGCACTGAAGCCCGGCACGACCCGTGCCGGGCAGTCGCTGCCGCGCGCCGTGGGCGATGGTCTGCGGCGGCGCGGCGGCGGCGGCGCCGGGTTGACGGGAGGGCCATGGCGCGGGCCATCGGCGCAAGTCCGAATCCCGAATGGGACATTCCCTACGATCCGATGCGGCGATGACCGCTGGCGACGGCGCGGCACGAATCCGACCATTGGTCCCGAACCGCACGGGAGGACGGGTCAATGGAATACCAGCCATTCCGAATCGCCGCGAAGGGGCGCGCCAGGGCCGCGCCAATCTCCGATTCCGTGGCAGCGCGGGCGGCGTTCGCCCTGCTGCTGATGGGTTTCGCCCTCGGCGCGCAGGCTGCTTCGATCTACCGCTGCGTCGATCCGAACGGCAGGCTCGCGTTCCGCGACACGCCCTGCGCGCCACACGCACGACAGACGAAAATGGATCCGACGGGTCTGCCGCTGATCGATGCCGCGGCATCGCACGATCGTGCATCGCGGCGTGGCCGCGGTCCGTCGGGACGCCCCCGCACACGCTACTCCCGTACGCGACACCCTCGCACACGGCGACACCGGCGGACCCGACCGACCTCGTGGGAATGCCGTGCCGCGGACGGCGAAGTGTTCTACCGGCACACGCGCTGCCCAGGCTCGGTGCCGGGCGATGGCGTGGTGCGCAGCCGCTACGCCGCGGAGAAGCCCAGCGGCCGGACACGTGGCCGGCATGGCGCCTGGAGCCGCGTGCCCGTCCACGGCGTGCAGATTCCGCGCGACGAAGCGTGCCGGCGCATCCACTCCGCCGGAGCCGCGGTGCGCGACGGCCACAGGCGCGATGCGCACGTCTCCACCTATGACCACCTGATGGGGCGAGATCCCTGCCTCCGCGGCTGACCGTCGCTCGCCACGTCCGTCAGGAGGCCTCGCCGCGGTTTGGCGCACGCCGGGCGCGTGCCGGCGCGCGGGCGCCGTCGAAACCGGTCGGCGGCGCCGCGCGGAAGCTGGCGGCCTCGTCCAGCAACCATTCGCGAAACAACATGAATCCGGCATGCTTGCGCGACCGCTCCGGATACACGAGGTAGTGCCAGCGCCTCGCCTGCATCAATTGCGGGAACAGCGCGACCAGTTGCCCGGTTTCGATCAACGGACGCACCATGGTCGTGCGGCCCAATGCCACCCCGATGCCCTCGACCGCCGCGCGCTGGCGCGACTCGGAATCCCCCAACGACGCGGCGTAGCGGCTCGGCGGTTTGCCGCCGTAGGTTGCGAACCATTCCTGCCACGGGTCCTCCGGGCACAACAGCGGCAAATCGCCGAGTTCCTCGAGCGTCGGGGGCTTGCGCCCGGCCAGCAGCGACGGGCTCGCGACCGGCGTCAGCCATTCCTCCAGCAGCGATTCCACCACGAGGCCCGGCCAGTCGCCCACACCATAGCGAAGGGCGGCGTCATAACGGCCGCCGGCGAAATCCACGAGTTCGATCGAGGAATCGAGGTTCAACTCGATTTCGGGATGGCGCGCGACGAAGCGCGGCAACCGCGGCAGCAACCAGCTGGTGGTCATCGACGGCATCGCCGACAGCGAGAGCGCGTTGTCGCTGCGCGCGCACAGCGGCTTCAGGGCGAGTTCGATCGCCTCGAGGTGCGGTGCGACGTTGTCGAGCAGGCGCTGGCCGACCGCCGTGAGTTTGAGGCCCCGCGGACCGCGCACGAACAGGCTGCAATCGACGCGCTCCTCCAGCAGCCGGATCTGGTGGCTCAACGCGCTCACGGTCAGGTGCAGGCGCTCCGCCGCACGCGTGAGGTTCTGCGCGCGCGCAGCCACGACAAAGGTCTGCAGGGCATTCAGCGGAGGGCGGGCCATGTTCGAAATATCTCAAGTCTGACTTGAGGAATCGTCGCTACCGAAAGGCGCTGATTACGCCTATTGTTGCGCCTCACAGGGCATTTTCGCAACCCTACGGAGGCGTGCCATGTTGAAGGAATTGGCCAGGTTGTCGACAGACTTGTTGTTCATGCACGGCCACATCGCAGTGTTCCAGCCTGCGCGTCGGCCGACACGAAGCGATGCAATGCCGGGTGCGGAACCTTCCCCGGGTGCACGCCGGCGGCGGCGGCGCGGCGCCGCAGAGTGGTTGACGCTGACACCCATCTGGGTCCTGACGCCCGTGATCGTATCCTTGGCCATTGCCGAGCTGGTGCGCCTGGCTTGAAGTGCTGGCCCGCGCGCCGGCCGGGCACCGGGCGATCGACGGGAAATCGTGGGGCGCGACGGGTACACTGCGGTGGATGAACCCGAGCGCCCCCCGCATCACCTCCCGTCTCGCCATACTCGCGTCGTTGTTCGCGCTGATCGCCGCGTGCTCGCAGGCGCCGGCACCGCCGGCAGCCCCTTCGGCCTCCGCGCAGGCGGCCGCCAAGGAAGCCGCGGCGCAAAAGGAATTCAAGCTGTACCAGCAGATGCTGGACGAACACAGCGACGAATTGGCGGCGCCCGTCGGCCAGGAAATCGTCCGGAAATACCCCGGTACTTCGGCAGCGGCCGAGGTGCAGAAGAGCCTTCCCGAGGTCGAGGCGCGCGCCAAGGCCAGGTCCGAGCACCAGCGCCTCGCGAACCTGTGGTACTACCAGACCGCCAACGTGGACGGCCTGCAGCACACCGCGAGCATCTATTCCAGCGAGCCCTCGGGTGCGGACCGCGTGCGGCTGGTGCTGCGCCGGCACGTGAAGTGGGGCCAGAGCGTCTACCTGTTCGCGCCGGACGGCAGCAAGGGCTTCGTGTGCAAGGGCACTTGCCGGATCGTGCTGCACATCGACGGCAAGCGCCAGAGCTGGAAGGCCTACCTGCCGAAGACCGGTGAGCCGGCGATGTTCATCCAGGACGACAGGCGCTTCCTCGCGATGTTGGAGAAGGCGAAAGTCATCGACATGGAGGTCGTGACCCGGGACCGCGGCAAGGAGAACCTGAAGTTCGAAGTCGGCGGCTTCGATCCGTCGAAATTCCTGCCATTGCCGAAGAAGTAG
>JAICJG010000172.1 GCA_025928585.1 Rhodanobacteraceae bacterium | reverse complement strand
GTCGGCGACTTTCAGGCCGCGGCGGTTCACGAACAGGTACTTGCCGCTGATCGGGCTGATCCACGAAAGCTTGGCGCGCTCGCGGGTGCCGGTGTCGTCGACGAATTCCACCCAGCTGCCGACCTTGAGGTCGCGCACGGCTTGCAAGGTATCGGCATCGACATCCACCGACATTTCGTCGGAATCTAGATCGTCGTCGGCGTCGGGCGCCGCGTCGGTGATCGCCGGTTGCGCGTCGGCGTTAACGCCGAGCACGGCCGCGGGATCCAGCGCGGGTTCTTCGGCCGGCGCGGCAGGCGCGGGTTCGCCGAGTTGCTGGCGCCAGAACTTCCACAGTTCCGCGAGCAGGCGATCGATGTCGGGTTCCTGGAACGCGACGGTGGTGAGTCCCCCGCGCAGGTGTTTTTCGATCGACACCAACGCGTTCTTGTATTGGGTGCGCTCGGCGTCGCCGTGCGGCGGATCGATGGTGGCGACGAAGTCGTCCACGAAGTGCACGGCCGCGCGGAACTCCGGCGACTCGACGCCCTGGCGCAGCACGATCAGCACCAGATAGTTCGCCCATGGCCGCGTCAGCACGCCGCGCAGCAGGGTGGGGAGGTTGCGTCCGCTGATGCGGGAGAGGATTTCCTGCGCGGCACGGCGGCGCGCATCCTGCAAGCGTTCGCGGCCGCGCGCGGCTTCGGTAGCGCGGCTTTCGGCCAGTTCGGCGCGTTTGCGGTTCTGCTCGACGAACTGGGTGAATTCGGCAAGCTGGCGCTCGAACACGCCGATGTCGTCGTCGAAATCCTGCAGCAGGGTTTCGACCACACTCTTGACCTTGGCGAACAGGCGATGGTCGCGGTCGGATTCTTCCGACCAGCCCTTGGCGGCGTCGGCCAACTGGTCGAGCAGCTTGCGCGCGGGGTGGGTCGCGTGCGCGAACATCCGCCGATCGAGGATCGCGACTTTCAGGTACGGAATCTGCAGGCGCGCCAACAGCACCTGCATCGGCGCCGGGATGGTGTGGTCCTGCAGGATGTATTCGAACAGCATGCCGACGAGGTCGATGGTGTCCTCGTCGCTGCCGGACACGTGCGCCTTGGCCTGCCCGGACAGCCGCTGGATCTGCAGCATCAGCTCGTCCTTGAGGCGCTGCACCATGTCGATTGCGGCCGTGGTGTCGGTGGCCGCGGGCAGCATGGGCAGCGGGCGGGATTCGCCCTGCAGCAGGGTCAACGCGCCCAGCAGTTCGGCCGGAGTCAGCGAAGCAAGGCCGCTGCCGCCCTGCGCGGGCAAACCGCCGTCGCCATACACATGCTGGCGGCGCGAGGCGAGCAGCGAAGTGAGGCGTTGCATCAATTCGCTGTGCAGTTCGTCGGCGGGATCGGCCAGATAGTCGGTCGCGCCGCCCATGGCCGCGGCTTCGGCGGCACCGCCCGCGACGCGCGGGGCAAGCCCTGCGGAAGCATGTCGCCGCACCACGTTCGGATGCCGCAATTGCGGCAGTACGCCGGCTTGCACCAGCCGAACATTCACATCGTGATAGAGCGTATCGAGCGCCTTCAGCACGTAGCGCTCGAACATCTTCAGGATGATCAGGCGCACGCGGATGTTGACTTCGGAGAGTTCGCCGAGCGCTTCGCGGAAGGCTTCGGTGAGTGCACCGGGTCCCAGCGGATTGTTGGTGTTGGTGGTGGAACGGCCGCCGCTTAGCACCGACAGGCGCTGGTTCAGTGCCACCAGTGCGGATGACAGCCGGCCGTCGGCTTTGGCGACCATGCTGGACACCGCCAGCGATTCTTCCAGTTCGCGATCGTCGACGAGACTCAATTCACCGCTGGCGGAGAACGCGCGCTGCGCCTCGCTGCCCTTGGGCTGCCGGCCCGCGGCGAAATCGGCGAAGCCGCGCGTGACGCGCTCGCCGAACAGACGCTCGATCCGCGGACGCATCTTGCGGGTCTCGCGCATGCCGTCGAAGTATTCGGTCTGGCTGGCGTTGCTCTCGGCCTTTTCGGCGAGGTCGAACAGCGTGTCGTCGACGTTGTCCAGCAGTTCGGCCACCAGATTGGCGGTGGCCTTCAGCGTCATTTCGCGCACCGCGACCAGCAGGCCGCCGACGTGGTCGTGGTTCGCATCCGCCGCGCGCGAGGCGATGTCCACGACCTTCTTGTCGGCGTCGGCGTGCGGCTCGGACGGGTTCGGCATCATGACGGAAAACCTGGATTCCAGTGCAGGAACAGGGGCAGGCTAGTATGCCGTTTCAACGAGACGGGAACGTGAAGCCGTTCACAGCGCTACCGCCGGCACGGGTGCGGCCCTCGGCTTTTGTGGAGCGGGCCCCGAAAAGGCGCCGCGTGACGTCGGCCGGCGGCTTCGGTCAGCCCGGAAAATCGGCCAGTTGCAACGTGCCGATGCCCTCCTCGGCCAGCATCACGGGAATGTCGTCTTCGATCCGGTACACGACTTTCCGGTCGGTAGTGATCAGTCCGGAAGAAAGCGGGGCCGCCACCTTCTGGCCGGCCACGGTGTCGAGATTGCCGGCCGCGATGGCGCGGTTCAACGCGTCCAGTTCGTCGCGGCGCAGGGGGCGCACCGGGGTCTTGGTGACCGGGTCGCAGAGGATGTCCAGCAATCGCTTGTCCATGCCCGTACAATACCCGTTTTGCGCCGGTGAGACCATGCGGAAAACGTCAGTCGCGCCCCGGGTCGGGGTGGTGATGGGTTCGCGTTCGGACTGGGAGACGATGCGGCACGCCGCCGAGATGCTGGCGTCGCTGGGCGTCGAGCACGAGGTCGAGGTGGTCTCCGCGCACCGCACGCCGGACAAGTT
>JAICJG010000048.1 GCA_025928585.1 Rhodanobacteraceae bacterium | reverse complement strand
CCAGCGGTAGGCAGCGTGGGCCGCGTGGTTGCGCTTGATTGTGTCAGGCGCTCGCGCCCGGTTCCCACGGGATCATCTGACGGGCGAACGTCGCCGGGTCGATGTTGCTGCCGCACACGACCACGCCGACCCGCCGGCCCGCGAGCCGATCACGGAGTGGCCCGCACAGGGCGGCCGTGGCGGCGGCACCGGCCGGCTCCACGCCGAGTTTCATGTCGGCAAACAGGAGGCCCATCGCGCGGCGCATCGCGTCGTCCGGGATCGTCACGATCTGGTCGACGAAACGCTTCGCCATGCCGAAGCTGTAGGGCAGTGCATAGGGCGCGGCGAGGCTGTCGGCGATGGTTGCGACGCGATCGAGCTTCATTGGCGCGCCGGCTTCGAAACTGCGCGACATGCTGTCGGCGCCCTCGGGTTCCACGCCGAACACCTGGCAATGCGGTTGCAGTTGTTTCACCGCGCACCCGATGCCCGCGATCAGGCCGCCGCCGCCGATCGGCACGACCACCGCATCGAGTCGCTCGACCTGGCGGCACAGTTCGTGGCCGACGGTCGCCGTTCCCAGCACGGTCGTTTCGCCCTCGAACGGATGGACGAAGGTGCGGCCTTCCCGGCTGCGTATGCGTTCGACCTCCTCGAAGGCGGCGTACACATCGTCCATCAGCAGGACTTCGGCACCGTAGGCGCGGCACAGCGCCACTCGCGCGGGATTGGCGGTCTTCGGCATCACGACCTTCGCGGAAGTGCCGACGCTGCGTGCCGCGAATGCCACCGCGATTGCATGGTTGCCGGCGCTGACTGCGGTGACGCCGCGCGCGCGCGCATCCGCATCCAGTGCCATCACGTTCAGCAGCGCGCCGCGCGCCTTGAAGGTTCCCGTGTACTGGAACAACTCGAGCTTGAGGAAAACCTGCGTGTCGGCGCCGGCGGCGCCGGCGATGGCATCGCCCATCCATTGCCAGACCGGCGTCTCGCGCACGTGGTCGCCCAGGCGTTCACGTGCAGCCCGTATGTCAGCGGTGGACGGGATCGCGAGCGGGGCATCGGCCATGGCGGGATCGCCTGCATCGGGTGAATGCGAGCATGGTATCGCCATTGGCGCCCGGTTGCGGTCAGCGCGAGCGCCCGTCCACGCAGGAACGATTGCGCACCAGCCACCACGCGGCGCGCCAGACCCACAGCAGCACCAGGCCGATCACCACCTTTTCCCCGATGCCGCGCGGGATTGATTTGATCAGCGCGTACATCCAGAAATACACGATCGTGATCGTGGCGAGCGCAAAGGCATCCGGAAAATGCTTGCGCCAATGCGGGTCGTAGCGGAACCACCACGATTGCAGGACCATCGCGGTCGTGGCGCACACGAAGGTCCCGAACGCCGCCCATTGGTGGATCGCGCCGTGCAGCGTCACGGGCCACGCGGTTTTGTCGGGGACGAAGGCTCCCGTGAAGCACAGCGCGACCGCGGCGACAAGAAACAACGCGAACGATGCGATGCTTCCCGCCTTCCTGCGCAGCAGCGTGCGGTGCCAGGCGAATCCGACTGCGGCAAGACCGGGCGCCGGTGCAAAAAAGCTGGCCTGCACGAATCCGCCCCACGGTCCGATCACGTAGATGCTCATCTCCGTGGTGATCCAGTCGAGGTCCGTGCGCATGAACTGCACGGCAATGCAGATCACGGTGATCGCGGCCACGCCGGCCAGCGCAATGCCGCCGCAGGCGCTGCAAAGCGTGTCGACGCGCGCGGTCAGATCGGCCTGGTTGGCCCCGCCGGCGAATCCGTCTTTCATGTCCATCGCATTGCGTTCCGTGCCGGCGCGGATGGGGTGGGATGCATGCCGTGCGGCCGCTCCATGGCTCGATGCATCCACTCATGCTAGGCGGGCCAGCCTGCGCACGGGCTGAATGCGCGGCGCCGCGCCGGTCGTGCCACTGGACCGGGCCGGCAACCGCGTTGGGCGCCGGGCGGCGCTTCTTACCCCCACCAGAACGCGGTCGCAATGATTGCGTACAGCGCCAGCAGCGAGATGCCTTCGCCCCAGGAGGATTCGCCGTCGAAGGTGATGAACGCCGCCACCAGCACCGCGATCGCGACCGCCGCCACCAGCATCGGCGGGAACACCAGGGTCAGTGCCGTGAAACCGAATACCCGCGACAGGATCACCAAGGCGGGCGCCAGCACCAGCGCGATCTGCAGCGGCGAGTTGATCACCACCGAAAACGCATATTCGGAACGGTTTTTCGCCGCGAGCTGGATGCCGACCACGTTCTCGACCGCGTTGCCCGCGATCGCGACCACCACGAGGCCGGCAAACGCCTCGGATATCCCGAAGGCGTGCATCGCCGGCTCCAGCGCATGCACGAACCATTCGGAGACGAAGGCGGCGGCGCCCGCCGAGCCCGCCAGCATCGCGAGTGCCAGCGCCAACGGCCAACGCGGCGGTTCGTGTTGCTCAGCGGCGTCGCCCGCGGGCTTGCTCTTCAGCGACGCGGGCAGGGTGACCGCGAACAACACCAGCAGGATGACCGCGACCACCACGGCCAGGCGGTCTTCGTGCGGCGACGCCGGAGTATGCACGTAGTTTGCGAGCGACGGCACCACCATGGCCGCGACCGCGAGGAACATCAGCACCGTGGTGGCGCGGGCGCGTTGCGAACCGATGCATTGGGTGCCGTGGCGCAGCCCGCCCACGGTGAATGCAAGGCCCAGCACCAGCAGCAGGTTGGCGAGGATGGAGCCGATCAGCGCGGCCTGCACCACCATCACCAGGCCCGCCTTCAATGCGAAAAGCGATATGAAGAGTTCCGGCAGGTTGCCGAGCGCCGACTGCAGGGCGCCGGTGGCGCCCGCGCCGAAGCGGTCACCGAGCTGCTCGACCGAACGCCCGACCATGGCGGCCAAGAGTGCTACCGCGAGTCCCGAGCAGACGAATGCCAGCGCCGGGCCGGCACCCATGTAGCGGGTCGCGCCGCCGGCGGCGATCAGGATCACGCAGCCAGCGGTGATGATCCAGTCGGAGCGGATGAATACGCTTCGATGCGTTGGCCCGTTCATGCAAAACGTCCGCGGATGCCGAAGACCTGTGACGTCATTTTGATTTCCTGCTCGAATGCCCAGACTGCGATCGCTCGAAGTGCAGTGGCATATCCGCGAAAGTCAGGCGTGCGGGCTTGCCGAGCGCATCGACGTCGAAGGTGGCGTAACCGTCGCCGTAGAACCGGTAGCGCCAGGAAACGTGGAACGTATTGCCGTGCCACGGTGTGAGATCGCCGGTGAAGTCGGGGTTCTCGAGCCTGAGGACCAGGTGCTCGCGCTCGAGCGCGACGTGCGCGGTTCCGTCCAGTGGGTCGGCGTAGGTTCCGGCATAGTCGGCCAGGGGCAGTGGGGGCTTGGCATTCGCCACGCGGGTGGCGGCCAGTTTCGCTATCGTCACTTCGGAATCGGCCTGTTGCTTGTGTGCCCGGGCGAGCAGCGCGGGTTCGAGGTCGTGGCGCGGCAGGCCAAGCATCGTCTGCAGCACCCGCGCGATGATCGCGAAGCGCGCGTCGGCATGGTCCATGTTGGAAAGCACCACGACGCCGAGCTGCGCGTCGGGCACCAGCGCGAGCCCCGACGCCATGCCATCGATGTCGCCCGCGTGCCAAACCACTATGTGGCCGTGATCGTCCTGCACGAACAATCCCAGCCCGTAGGTGTAGAAATGCGCACCAGGCATCCAGGCGCGGATCTCGCCAAGCTCGCGCGGCTGGATCAGCATTTGCGGCGTTTCCATTTCGCGCAACACCGCGGAATCGACTACCGTCCTGCCGTTGTATTTGCCGTCGGCGAGCAGCATCTGCAGCCAATGGCTCATGTCGTTGGCGCTGGACCAGATGCCGCCGACCGCGGCGAACACGTCCATGTTGTGCGACCAGTAATCGTGGATGGCGGCCGGCTTGTCGTCCTGGATGCCGTGTGGAGTGGCGACGTCGGTGGCGGCTTCGAGTGCAGCCTCGCTGTTCACCGTGCGATCCATCCCGAGCGGCCGGAACAGCTGTGCGGTGACGTAATCGTTCCAGCTTTCACCCGTGATCGCCGGGATGAAGCGGCTGGCCGCGAGATATTGCACGTTGTTGTAACAGAAGGTGGTGCGGAAGCTGTAGCTGGGTTTCTGGTAGCGCATCCGATGAACGATATCGTTGGCGTCGCTGGTGTACCAGGCTGCGCCCGGATCGCAGTAACCGGTGCGGTGGGTCAGCAGGTCGCGCAAGGTGACGTCCTGGGTGACGTACGGACTTTGCAGCCGGAAGTCCTTCAGCACGTCCACCACGGGCGTATTCCACTTGAGCTTGCCGGCCGAAACCAGCGTGCCGAGCGCCGCCGCGGTGAACGCCTTGGTGTTGGAGCCGATGTCGAACAACGTGTCC
Organism: Rhodanobacteraceae bacterium; assembly: GCA_025928585.1. Lineage (GTDB taxonomy): Bacteria > Pseudomonadota > Gammaproteobacteria > Xanthomonadales > Rhodanobacteraceae > 66-474. The sequence continues at coordinate 16,200 of JAICJG010000048.1, read as the reverse complement.
GGATCGACCTTGCCGGGCTTGCCGAGTTGGCGCACGCCGTAGCCGCGCGCCAGCACCACCTTGCCGTCTTTCACGATGGCGATCGCAAGGCCCGGCACATGCCAATCGTCCATCACCCGGTACACGTAGCCGTCCAGCCCTTGCGGCTTTGCGGGCGGCGCCGCCAGCACCAGTGGCGCGAATAACGTGCAGAGCAACCACCACCACGACGGACGTGCGTGCATCGCTTTCCCCTTCGGGTTTGGCAACCGTCGCATTGTGGCATGGCAGCGTGGCGGCTCGCTCGCCACGCGCCGGGTCGTCGCCGCGTAGTTCATGTCACCGACCGCAACGTCGGGGCTTGCAGCCGCGCCGGCACAGCCTCGCCAGCACCGCTCGTCGCCCGCCGCACCGGCGCGACGGTGCAAATTGCGGCTCCGCGGAACGGCGTCGCTTTCCGGTGTCCCGGTGCGCGAATCAGCCCGCCTTCTTCTTCGCTAGCCGAAGCCAGGTGTCGACCACGGTATCGGGGTTCAGCGACATCGATTCGATGCCCTGGTCCATCAGCCATTCGGCGAAGTCGGCGTGGTCGGACGGACCCTGGCCGCAGATGCCGACGTACTTGCCCTTGGCGCGCGCGGTCTGGATCGCCATCGACAGCAGCTTCTTGACCGCCGGATTGCGTTCGTCGAACAGCGAGGCGACGATCGAGGAATCGCGATCGAGGCCCAGCGTCAACTGGGTGAGGTCGTTGGAACCGATCGAAAAGCCGTCGAAGACATCGAGGAATTCATCGGCCAGCAGCGCGTTGGAGGGTACCTCGCACATCATGATGACCTTGAGAGCTGCGTTGCCGTCGATGCTCTCGCCCTGTTTCAGGCCATTGGTCTTCAGCACGTCGATGACCTTCTTGCCCTCGTCCAGCGTGCGGATGAACGGGATCATCACCCATACGTTGTCGAGGCCCATCGCCTCGCGCACTTTCTTGACGGCCTTGCATTCGAGGCCGAACGATTCGGCGAAGGAAGCGTCCACGTAGCGCGAGGCGCCGCGGAACCCGAGCATCGGGTTTTCCTCGTGCGGCTCGTACTTGCCGCCGCCGAGGAGGTTCGCGTATTCGTTGGACTTGAAATCGCTCATCCGCACGATCACGGTCTTCGGGTACACCGAGGCCGCGATCGTGGCGATGCCTTCGGCGAGGCGATCGATGTAGAAATCGACCGGTCCCTTGTAGCCGGCGATGCGCTCGTCGATCTTGCGCTTCGTTTCGGCGTCCTGCTGGTCGTATTGCAGCAATGCCTTCGGGTGCACGCCGATGTGGCTCGCGATGATCATCTCGAGCCGTGCGAGGCCGATGCCCTGGTTTGGCAGCATCCCGAAGTCGAACGCGCGTTCGGGGTTGGCGACATTCATCATGATCTTGAGCGGCGCCGGCGGCATGTCGCCGAGATCCGCGGTAGTGCGCTCAAACGCGAGCTTGCCATCGAAGATGAAACCGGTGTCGCCTTCGGCGCAGGACACGGTGACTTCGCGCCCGTCCGGGATTTTCTCCAGCGCGTCCCCGGTGCCGACCACCGCCGGCACGCCCAGCTCGCGCGCGATGATCGCGGCATGGCAGGTGCGGCCGCCGCGGTTGGTGACGATCGCCGCGGCGCGTTTCATGATCGGTTCCCAATCGGGGTCGGTCATGTCCGCCACCAGTACGTCGCCTTGCTTGAACCCGCTCATCTTGTCGAGTGAGCGGATCAGGCGCGCGGTACCAGCGCCGATCTTCTGGCCGATCGAGCGGCCTTGCGCCAGCACCTTGCCCTTCTCCTTCAGCTGGAAGCGCTCGAGTTGGGTTGTGTGCGTGCGAGACTTCACCGTTTCCGGGCGCGCCTGTACGATGTAGAGCTTGCCGGTAGCGCCATCCTTTGCCCACTCGATGTCCATGGGGCGCTGGTAGTGTTCCTCGATGGTCAACGCCTGCCTGGCCAGCGATTCGACTTCGGAATCGTCAATGCAGAACCGGTGGCGCAGCTCGTCCGGCGTCGTTTCGATCTTTACGCGCTCGCCGGGCTTGTCCGAATACACCATGCGCTGCTGCTTGGCCCCGAGGTTGCGGCGCAGCACCGCCTGCTTGCCGGCGCGCAATGTCGGCTTGAAGACGTAGAATTCGTCGGGGTTCACCGCGCCCTGCACGACCATCTCGCCGAGGCCGTAGCTCGCGGTTACGAACACCACGTCGCGGAAACCGGATTCGGTGTCGAGCGTGAACAGCACGCCCGAAGCGCCGATGTCCGAGCGCACCATCAGTTGCACACCGGCCGAGAGGAACACTTCCTCGTGCCTGAAACCCTGGTGCACGCGGTAGGCGATCGCACGATCGTTGTACAGCGAGGCGAAGACTTCCTTCACCTTGTGCAAAACGTCCTCGATGCCGGTGACGTTGAGGAAGGTTTCCTGCTGTCCGGCGAACGACGCGTCCGGCAAGTCTTCCGCCGTGGCCGAGGAGCGCACCGCGACCGGGATGTTGTCGCCTCCGGCGTCCTTGCAAAGTTTCGTGTACGCATCGCGAATCGCTTCTTCGAGTTCGGCGGGCAATTTGGTATCGACGATCCAGCCGCGGATTTCCTTGCCGGCTGCAGTCAGCGCATTGACGTCTTCCACGTCGAGCGACGCGAGGCGCGTCCGGATCTTGTGGGCGAGGCCGCTTCTTTCGAGGTATTCGCGGAAGGCTTCGGCGGTGGTCGCGAATCCGCCCGGCACCGATACGCCGAGCTTCGCAAGGTTGCCGATCATCTCGCCGAGCGACGCGTTCTTGCCTCCGACCTTGGCAAGATCAGCCATGCGCAGTCGGTCCAGCCACAGGACGAGTTCGGTCACGGCCATCTCCATTGTCCGGGCCGGCGGCCCGCAAAGCCCCATTTTCGTGGGCTGCCGGTCCAGTGACAAGCATTCGATGACGCGGGGCGCGCCTGCGTTCGGAATGTCCCGGGCGGGTCCCACCAACCACCCGCGCTTTGCACCTCATGGCGAGGAGGGCGGGGTGGGTGCACAGGATGAATGCGGGCTGACGCACTGGCTTGCCGCTTGGTTACACTGCGCGCTCACACCGGAGCCAGGGCATGGACGGGCGCAGGACGGTTTTTTTCATTTCCGACTCCACCGGCATCACCGCCGAGACGATCGGCAATTCGATCCTCGCGCAGTTCGAGGGCGTGGCTTTCGAAGGCCACCGCCTGGCCTTCGTCGACACGCCCGACAAGGCGCGTGCGGCCGCGGTGAGGATCAAGACGGTCTATGCCCAGCACGACGAGCGGCCGATCGTGGTGAACACGGTCGTCGATCCGCAGTTGTGCGAGATCATCGCCGAATCGGGCGCCCTCATGATCGACGTGCTGGCGCCGTTCATCGGCACCCTGGAGCTCGAACTGGGGACGCGGCGGTCCGGTGCGGTCAACCGCGCACACGGCCTGGTGAACTTCAGCGAATACGAGGCACGCATCGACGCCACCAACTACGCGCTGGCGCACGACGATGGGGTCAACATCGATTACAGCCAGGCAGATGTCGTGCTGGTCGGGGTGTCGCGGGTCGGCAAGACCCCGACCTGCCTGTACATGGCGCTGCAATATGGCGTGAAATCGGCGAACTACCCGTTGACCGACGAGGACCTGCAACGCGACCGCCTGCCGAAGACGCTCGCGGCGTGCCGCGACCGCCTGTACGGACTCACGATCGAACCCAACCGCCTCGCGCAGGTGCGCGAAGCGCGGCGCCCGGGCAGCGCCTACGCGAAGCTCGACCGCTGCAAGCGCGAACTCGCGATCGCCGACCGGATTTTCCGCATCGAAAACATCCCGTCGCTCAATACCACCCACACCTCGATCGAGGAGATCGGCAGCAAGATCCTGGCGTACCTCGGGATCGAGCGGCACATGTTCTGAAGGCGCATCCGGCCGCCGCGGCGCGGCACCGAGAGCCGCGAGGGGCAGCGGTACTCGTTGTCTTCACCGCGCCACTCGAAGTCGGAGCGCGAGAACGTACCGTCATGACGCCCGGTCTTGTCCCATACCGGGGTGTGCGGTGCGATACCCTTCTCGTCGACCATCCAGCCGGGCATCCCGGCGGTGCCATATGCCGTGTCGCCGATCATGCGCTGGGGTTTGTGGTCAAAGCGTTCCTCCACCCGATCGGCCATCGTCTTGGTCGAATTGACCTCGTCGTTGCGGAACCACGGCTAGAACAACAGCCACGCGTACAGGTACACGGTGTTGTTGTCGGAGGCGCGGCGCCCCGCGTCGTCGATGTTGGTGACGCGGCCACTGAAGCGGGTGTACCAGGTGTATTGCAGGCCGAAGCGGAGGTTCACGTACGGCTGCGCCCAGGAATCGGACTTGCCGAACGGAGTCCAGATCAGTTCGGCGACGCCGCCCTGGGTGTTGGGGCTGCCGTCGTTGCCGTAGAGTGCAAGGTCGCTGCTTCCGTTGTTCGCGAAGCCGCCGAGCACGGCCCCCCACGTGTTCCGGTACCAGTAGGCCGCTTCGACGTTCACGGCCTGCAGGCTGTCATGCAGGTTGGATGAATCTCCGGCCGCGTAGGTGGCGTCCAGGCGCTGGCGTTCGGCCACGTACAGGCCGTTGATCGTCACGATGTGGTTGGCGCTGTTGAGGAACTGGTAGCTCACGTCGATGCCGAGGTCGGTGAATTTGTCGCTGGGCCCGGGGATCGCAATGACATTGCCCTCCGCGTCGGTGCCCGCCAGTCCACGCGCTGCGTGGAGCGCGAATGCGCCGAGTTCCACGTTGCCACTTTGAAGGTTCCACGTATAGGCGATCCGCCCGTAGGGCGCGATGCCGGCGATGCGGCCGTCGTAGTCCGCATTCACGTCGGCGAGGAATGCCGGCGACAGCGAGCGGTAGCCTCCGATCTCCGCGTAGAGGCCGTTGTTGAACTGCATGTACGTGGTCAGCCCAATCACCTGTCCGGCAAGGCCGCCCACCAGCATGGGCGCCGCCGGCGCACCCGGCGCGAGGTCGGGCGCGGTGTAGGGGTATTGCCAGGCCGGTGCGGTGTTGAACGTGTCGGTGACCGTCGGGTTGTTGTTGAGCGTTACGCCCCAGATCACCGGCTTGCCTGCCAGCGTCACGCTGCGCGCATAGCGCAGGTCGGAATTGTCCCAACCGAACAAGCCGCCATTCTCGGAATAGGTCGCCTGTGCAAACACGCCCAGGTGATCCGTGATGCGCCCGGCGAGGAACACCGAGGCCTGCTGCAATTCAGTGTTGTCGTTGCTGTCGAAGCCCTCGGCGGGCGCCGCAGGCTGCGCCTTTGCGGTGTGGGTGAACGACTCGATCAGCATCATCGACAACGGCACCTTGGTGCCGGTGCCCACGCTCAAGGTATAGCCCATCCGCTTGAACGCGCGACCGAACGGCGTGAGCTGCGGTCCGAAGCCGCCGATGTGGCAGGACGTGCAGGGTTGCTGGGTCTGCCGTGCAAACGAAGGCACGGCATGCGCATTCGGCGCAAATGCGGCCCACACGGTCAGTGCGAGCATCCACACGACGACGATCCTGGCGACCGCGCGCGGCCTGCTGCAGGAAACGATGCGACCGGAATCCATGGTTCATCTCCTCCGCGGAGTCATCGCGAAAACGAAGAAGCCTGTCCGAGCGGCACGAAGCATCCTCCGGCCGGCCACGCGGCCGTTGACGTGGATCAACTCCATGCGCCGGCCTGGGGGCACGCTCGCTGCCGGGTCCGACCCACCTGTGACGGCGCCGCGTGCTATGTTCTTCGCGCAACCCGCGTCCTCCCGACGTGATCCTCGTGAGAGTGCGAGCGACGCCGATGCGCTGGCTTGAACACCGGATTCCCCCTCCCCTCGTGTTCGTTCTCATCGGCGTGGCGATGTGGTTCGTCCGCGGCACGACCGTGCGGATTCCCATGGCCGTGCCCGCGCGTGGGATCGTGGCCGCCGTGCTGGTGTTCGCCGGCATCGCGCTCGGGCTGGCGGGGGCCGCGGCTTTTCGTCGCGCGCACACGACGATCGATCCGCACCGGCTCGAGGCGGCTTCCACTCTGGTCGCCGACGGAATCTATCGGGTCACCCGCAACCCGATGTACCTCGGCCTCGCGGCGATCCTGCTCGGCTGGGCCGTGTGCCTGGCGGCGCCGGTGGCATTCGGGGGACCGCTGTTGTTTGCGCTCTACATCACCCGCTTCCAGATCGTGCCGGAGGAGCGCACGCTCGCCGCGAAGTTCGGTCCGGCATACGCCGCGTACCGGCAGCGCGTGCGCCGCTGGCTGTGAGGGCGCTCGCGTTGACGCTTGGAACTTGCGGCCGGCTATCCTGCAGATCCTTTGCAGGAATGAGTCGAGCATGCGCCTGTCGATGATCGCGATCGTGATTTTCTCGGTGCTGTCCGTGCAGGGCGCGTACGCACGGGCGCCGGTACAAGTGGAAAGGTCCCATGCGGACAAGTCTGCACGGGTGGTTTCGCGGAAGCCCTTCCGGATGCCGGCCTCGGAACAAAGAAATCTCGCGGGCAATCCCTCGTGGACGGCTCCGCAGAAACCGTTCCGCATCCATGGCGACACGTGGTACGTCGGTCCCCGCGGCATCGGTGTCTTCCTCGTCACCGCGCCGACGGGCGACGTCCTGATCGACGGCGGGGTGCCGGGAGATGCGCCACTGATCGAAGCGAACATCCGAAGCCTCGGCATCGATCTGCATCACATCAAATGGATCCTCAATTCTCACGCGCACTTCGACCATGCGGGCGGCATCGCGCAACTCGCGTACGACACCGGCGCGCAGGTGATCGCGGGCGCCGCGGATGCAGCCTTGCTGGAACGCGGCGGTCGCGACGATCCGGAATACGGCGACCGGTTTCCGTTCCCGCCGGTGCAGGTGGCACGCACGGTGGCCGATGGCGAACGTTTGCACCTGGGCGATCTGGTGCTGACCGCGCATGCGACGCCCGGGCACACCAAAGGCAACACTACCTGGACGTGGATGTCGTGCGAGGTTGCGCGCTGCCTGCACATTGTCGACATCGGCAGCCTGTCGGCGCCGGGTTACACGCTGGTCGGGAACCGGAACTACCGGGACATCGATGAGGATTTCCGGCGCAGCTTCTCAATGGTCGCGGCGTTGCCGTGCGATATCGCGCTCGGCCCGCACCCCGAAATGGTGAACCTCTGGGCGCGCGTGGCGAAGCGCAGGCGGGGCGATGCGAACGCGTTGGTCGACCCCGCGCTGTGCCGCACCTATGCAAGCGAGTCGCGGGCGAGCTTCGCGGCAGAACTGGCGAAGCAGCGCGCGGGTGCGGTTTCCGGCAAGTAGGAGCGCTGGCAGGCCTTCGCTCGCCAGCCGCGGCTCACATCTTCAGCTCGAACCCCTCATCCCACGTGCGGCCATACGCTGGCTCGAGGCCGGTCCGCCAGCCGCGGTTGTGGTACCGGCGGTCGGCAAGGTTGCTGACGCCGGCGCGACCTTGCCATGGCCTTGCCTGCCAGTCGTTCGCGAGCGACCACGGTGCAGGCCGGAATCTTTGCGGGGATGAAAGTCGCGCACCTGCCGAACGGTGCCATTGGACTCCTGCCGGTATTCCGCGGCCGAGGCGGGCGCCGTTGGGTCCGGCAACGGCAAGCGGGCCTCGTTGCACAAGGCGGCAAAGCGCGGATCATGCCGGTAGGCGAGGACGAAGGGGTCGTAGAGGAGTTCGGAAAAATTCGGGTCCCGCTGCGTCCAGGCGCGCTGCAGCCAGTCGAACATGTCGTTGATTTGATTGCGCAACGCGTAAACGTCGGCAACGAAATAGGGCTGATCCTTGCCGGAGTTGGCGATGTAACCACGCAAGGCCGCGTCGGCCTGCTGGCGATCGGGATCGAGCTGTCCCGCCATGACGCGTATCCATGGTCCTTGCGGCGGATCGTTTTCCTGATTGGCGTCGCGCTGCGCGGCGGCGGCATCGCCGCGCAGGATGTCGATCTGCGCCAAATACGAATGCAGCTGCGGAAAATCCGGTTGCAATGTCAGCGCCTTGCGGATGACCTGTTCGGCGTCACCGAGTTGGCGTTGCCCCAATAGACCGACGGCCAGATTGAAATAGAAGTCCGGGCGCAGCGGATCGGTGGCGATGGCTCTGTGATACAGATCGACCGACGATTGCAGTTGCCCGACGTTCAATAGCCCGCTGGCCAGGAAACTTATGACGGTGCCATCGCGCGGCGCCAGCGCGTATGCCTGTTTGTATTCTGTCAGCGCCTCCACGGGGTCATTGTCGAGGTGCAACAACAGATAGCCGCGACTCATGTGGGTTGCCGCCGCGTCCGGCGCCAGCGCCTGCTGCCTGTCCACCGCTTCGCGGGCATGCGCCCACGCCTGTTGTTGGGCATCGCCGGTCAGGATGAATGTCCCCAGATTGATCCAGGTATTGGACAGCGCACCCCACGCATAGGCGTAGTCCGGATCGAGCTTGAGCGCCTGCTGGTACAGCGCGATGCCCTGGCGATGACCGGCTTCGGTGCCGTGGCGGGCGAGCGCACGCCCTTGCAACATGAGTTGGTAGGCTTCGACATTGCCGCTGGGCGGCTTGTCGTACACGCCAAGGGTCTGGCCCAGCAGCTGGATTTCGAGCGCCGAGGCCACGGCTTGCCCGATCTGGCTCTGGATCGCGAACACGTCTTTCAGATGCTGGTCGTAGCTGTGCGACCACACGACGGCGCCGTCCCGCGTTCCGATCAGGGTGACCATCACGCGCAGGTTGTCGCCTTGCTGGCGCACCGAGCCCTGGATCAGATTCGCAACGCCCAGCGTCGCGCCGATCTGCGCCGGGCTGTCTTTGGAATCACGGAACTTGAAGCTCGAATACTTGCCGATCACCTTCAGCCCGTGGATCTGGGCGAGGTCGGAGATCAGTTCTTCGGACAAGCCGTCCGAGAAATATTGCTGCCTTGGATCGCCGCTCTCATTGGCCAGCGGCAGTACGGCGACGGATTTGTCCGGAACCTTCGCCAGCCTGGCAGCGATGCTCCTGGCGTCAGCCGAGTTCGCGGTGCCGGTGGCATCGCGGCGGAGCACAAACTGGTTGGTGACCAGCACCACCACCGCCACGGCGAGAATGCCGATGATCCAGAAATCGAGTTTGCGGCCAGTGAGATGGGCGATGGAATCTTCGCGCGCTACGTCACTCTCGCGTTTGAGGCCGGTGGGCGTGATCTCGTAGAACCATGCGAAGGCGATCCACAACGGAAAGCCGATGATGCAGGCGATTACCACCCACCGCAGGGACCATTTGGGAACGCCGAAAAGCGGCAATACCTGCGTCACCACCTGCACCAGCAGCCACGCGGCAGCCGCGTAAATCACGCCTGCGCGCAGCATGTTGCGGCGCTTCAGTTCAGCGAAGAGTTCGCGCGCGCGGGCCATTGCGCGCCTCCGGGTACCGCTGGCGACGCCTCCCCCCGCGCGAGCAGTGTGGGCGCATGCCCGCCGCAGCGCAAGCGGCCTCGGCCAATCGCGTGCTCGTAAAAGGAGCGCGGCTGGATTCCCAGGCGGTTACCCGCTACGCGGCTCTTGTGGCCAGCCTGTGGGGATCATTGCCCGGCGGGAGCCGCCGGTGGCGGGCTTTCGCGAAATGCGACAGTCGCCATGCCGGCAACGGTCGCCGTAGGCATCACATCTTCAGTTCGAATCCCGCGTACCAGGTGCGGCCATACGCAGGCTCGAGGCCGGTCCGCCACACGCGGTTGTAGTACCGGCGGTCGGTAAGGTTGCTGACGCCGGCGAGCAGTTTCAGCCGTGGCGTGAACTGCCAGTCGGAGGCGAAATCCACGATGGTGTACGCGGGAATCTTCGCGGGGATGAAACTTGCGCCGCTGCCGAACGGCTGGTTGGAATCCTGCCAGTACTGCGCAGCCGACGACACGGCGGTCAGGCTGGCCTTGAAGCGCTGGTCGTGGCGCCAGGTGATGCCGGCTTTGGCGAGGTAGCGCGGCGCGTAGGCGGGGATCTTGCCGACCTGTCCCGGGATCACGCTGCTTGTGAAGCGCGCGTTCAACAGGGAGAGGCTCAGGAAACCTTCCAGATGTTCGCCGCTCGCCGCCCGCGCGCCCGGCGCGAAGAAGTCGTAATTGATCTGCCCCTCGAATCCGCGGTTGCGGGTATCGCCGCTGTTGACCTCGAGCACGTCGGTGGCGTTGATGTGCTGCGCCTCGATGCGGTTCTTGAAGTCGATCCAGAACACGCTGACGTCGTAGTAGAGGCCCGTCACCGGCACGCCGTGCACGCCGGCTTCCCAGGACAGCGACTTCGAGGGATCGGGCGCGTGGCCCGGCACCACGTTGGCGAACGGCGACGCCATGTCGAAGTAACGCAACGGGCGCCAGCCCTGCGACACGTTGAAATAGGTTTCGTTGCCGGCGCCGAAATCGTTGCCGATGCCGAGCCCGAGCAGCGGCACCGTGCGCGAATCGGATTCGTGGATCAGCGGGCGCGAGAGGAATGGCGGCCGCACGCTTTCGTCCACCGCGACGCGTTCCTTCTCCAGCCGGATGGACGGCACGATGTGGATCTCGTGCGGCAAGCGGAACACGTTCTCCGCGAACACCGAGTAGTAGTTCGATTGACGCTGCTGGCGCAGACGCGGCGTGCCGGCGCGGTCGTGGCGAGAGACGTACAAATCAACGTTGTCCCATTGCCGGAACGGATCGTCGCCGTGGAACGCCACCACGCCGGCGGTGAAGGCGTTGCCCTGGCCCCACTTCTTGCGCACGCGCAGGTCCACGCCTTGGGTGCGGAACTGTTCGTCCTGCAAGGTCGTGCTGGATGGCGGGGGTTGTGGCGCGAGGTTGGGCGCAGGCGCACCGTTGGCCGCGCGGCTGGCGAGATCCTGGTAGCCGGCCCACCCCTTGCCGATGAACAACCAGCCGTTGCTCCATTCCTGCTGGTGGCCGAGCACGATCTGGTAGCGATCCACCCAATCGCGGTTCCACGGCGTCGGCGTCGCATCCGGATCGGCAAGCCATTGCGGATAACTCATGCGGCCCGCGTCGCCAGAAGCGGCATCGAGCGCGTGCACGTCGAGCCACGTGTGTTGCTGGTCGTTCGGGCGGTATTCGACGTACAGGTCGGCTTGGCGCGTCTGCGATTGCGCGTTCCGGCGCGGGCCGTCGTTGCGCACGTAGCCGGCGTCGGCGCGGTACGTCCACTTGCCGGCGCTGCCTTCCAGCACGTTGTAGGTGGAATACAAACCGTGGCTTCCGACCACCTGCTCGGTGCTGATCGAAAATGGCGCGCCGGGCTTCGGGCGCTTGGATAGGAGATTGATCACCGGCGCGGGTTCGGGACCATACAGCAGGCTCGAACCGCCGCGGATCAACTGGATGTCGGCGATGCTGCGTGAGAACGGCATCGCATACAGAGTGGGAAAGCCGATCCAGTCCGATTCCAGCGGAACGCCGTCCTGCATCACCAGCACGTATTCCGATTCCTGCGGATTGCCGAGGCCCCGGTAGCTCAGGTTGAACTGGGTCGGCGTGGGTTGCTGTGTCACCAGCACGCCCGGCGAGCGTGCGAACAGTTGCTCGAGGTTGTTGCCGACGACCGTGGGCTGCAGGTCGAGGTGCGTGACCGTCGCTTTCTTGGTCACGGTGATTTCGGTGCCCGATACCTCGGACATCTGGTGCTTCAGCTTGGCCTTGACGTACTTGCGCCAGTCGTACGGCTTCTTGCCCCTGACGATGACCGTCGAAAGCGTTTTCGTGGATTGGTCTTGCTGCTGCTGCGGCGTGGGCTGCGCGCCGCCGGTTTGCTGCGCCATGGCGAGCGGTGCGAACAGGGCGAGCGGCAGGGCGAAGGGCAGGGCAGCGGGGCGCAACAGGGGCATCGTGGATTCCATGGGTACGAACTGGCAATCGACTAGTTTTCGCGATTCTGCTCGATCACGCCATAGGCCATTGGTTTATCGGCTTGATTGCGACGATTGGGAGACTGATCCATGTGCGGCATTCGAATGAGTGGGCGCAGTTTCCGTAGGTTGGGCTGATCCCGGACTTGTTCCGGGAGAAGCCCAACAATCCTCGAACCGATCGAGGTGGGATGAGCCGCGGCCCTTGTTGGGCTTCGCTGCGCTCAGCGCCAACCTACACGGGCATGCCGACGCCGCCTGTCATGCCGTCCAGATTCTGCAGGTTGGGCTGATCCCGGACTCGTTCCGGGAGAAGCCCAACAATCGCCGAACCGATGGCGGTGGGGTGAGCCACGGCGGTGGTCGGGCTTCGCTGCGCCGAACGCCAACCCACGGGAGCACTCCGATCGCCCGCCATGTCATGGCCGGGAATCGTGATTGCGTCCGGAATGGCGCATGTGAATTGGGTGCCGGGTTGCTACCATTCGAGCCTCTTGCGGCGCTTTTGATGGGTGGCGGGCCGATCCGCGCGGGCGACACGAATGGGGAGTATTGATCGATGCATGGCATGCGAATGAATTGGCGTGGCGTTTCACCGATTCTGTTGACCGCCGTGTGCGTCACCATGGCAGGACTGGCGTCGGCGCAATCCCGGCCGGCCACGCACGCGCAGAAGACGACGACTCCGCCGCCATTGCAGTTCCATTACATGGGGCCGCCGGCCGGCGGTCGCATCGCGTCGGTCGCGGGAATTCCCGGCGACTACTCGACGTATTACCTGGGTTCGGCGTCGGGGGGCGTGTGGAAATCCACCGACGGTGGGCACACCTTCAAGCCGATCTTCGATGAGCAGGACACATCCGCGATCGGCGCCATCGCGGTAGCGCCTGCGGACCATGACACGGTGTGGGTGGGTACCGGCGAGCCCTGGACGATCCGCCCCAGCGACATCGTCGGGGACGGCGTCTACAAGTCCACCGATGGCGGCGCGACCTGGAAGCACATGGGACTGCCGCGGACCGGCCGCATCGCGCGGATCGTCATCAACCCGAAGGACACGGACAACGTGCTGGTGTGCGCGGAAGGGTCCGGCGCGGCCCCGCAACACGAGCGCGGCGTGTTCCGCACCACCGACGGCGGCAGGACCTGGAAGCAAACCCTTTTCGTGAACGACAAGACCGGTTGCAGCGGGCTCAGCATGGATCCCGGCAACCCCGAAACCGTGCTCGCCGGCACCTGGCAATTCAGCGTGCGCACCTGGGCCGAGCTGAGCGGCGGTCCCGGCAGCGGGGTGTACCTCTCGCACGACAACGGCCAGACCTGGACGCATCTCACGACGGAGAACGGACTGCCGAAGCCGCCTCTGGGCAAGATCGACGTATCGATTGCACCTTCCAATCCCAAGCGCATGTACGCGCTGATCCAGACCAAGGACCAGGGTTCGGTCTGGCGTACCGACGATGGCGGCAGCCACTGGGAGGCCGTGAGCTGGGACCGCAACCTCATCATGCGCGCCGGCTACTACATCTTCATCGAGGCCAATCCCAAGGACGCCGACGGTGTGCTGGTCTTGAACAGCAGCGACCACTACTCGAGCGACGGTGGTCGGACCTTCTCTGGCGAGGGCGGCAAGAAGGTGAAGCCACTCGGCGCCGCATCCTGCGGCGATTGCCACGAAGGCTGGATCGACCCGACCGATCCCGCCCACTACGTGCTCACCGATGACGGCGGCGCCAACATCGCCACGGGCGCGGGCACCGCGATCCACGTCGCGCTGCCGAACGGACAGGTCTACCACGTCGCGAGCGACGACCAGGTGCCGTACTGGATCTATGGCAACCGCCAGGACGATGGCGGCTGGCGCATTTCCAGCGACGTTTCGCAACCCAGTGGCAACGGCCTCTTGCCGAAAGGCGAATTCATGCCGGAAGGCCGCACCGCCATGGGGCGCTTCGACGAAGACGAAAGCGGGTCGGGCGCCAGGCCGAAAGTCGACAAGCAACGCCTTGCGAAATACCCGAAAGCCGCGCAGCCACCGAAAGGCTGGGCGCTCGGACCGAACGGTGAACCCAAGACGCCGCCCGCGCGCAGCGGCTTCGAAGGGCCGAATCAGTCTGCGCCGACGTACCAATACTTTCCGAATGCCTGCGAGTCGGGGTTCACGATCCCCAAGCCGGGCAATCCGGACATCGTGTGGTCCTCGTGCTACGGCAACGAGCTGTACCGCTTCGACCTCGCGGAGGGCACGCCGCATTCGGTGTCGCCGTCCATCGTCGGGCTGGATTCGCCGCCCGACAAGCTTGAATACCGTTGCCACTGGACCCCGCCGCTGGCCATCGATCCATTCGACCACGACAGCGTGTTGTATGGCTGCCAGATGGTGCTCCGCACCACCGACAAGGGCCATTCGTGGACCGACGTCAGCCCGGATCTCTCCACCCGCGATCCGTCGCTGATCGTCCCGAGTGGCGGCATCATGCAGGACAACCTCGGCCAGTACTCCGGTGCGCTCGTATGGTCTCTGGCCTTCTCGCCGATCGAGGAGGGCCTGTTGTGGGCTGGCACGAACGACGGCAAGGTCTGGTACACGAAGGACGCGGAGTCGCAGGGCCAGCCGCAGTGGATCGACGTCACTGCGAACCTGCATTTGCCGCCACGCGGGAACATCAACCAGATCGCGCCGTCGCCTTTCCATGCGGGCACCGCCTACCTCGCGGTGGATTTCCGTTTCGCGGGCGAAAACGACCACAAGCCGTACATTCTCGAAACCACCGATTACGGCAAGACCTGGAAGAACATCAGCGGCAACCTGCCGTCCGAACACCCGCTGGACTACACCCTCAGCGTGGCCGAAAACCCGAACCGCGAAGGCATGCTGTTCGCGGGTACCGGCCATGCGTTCTACTACACGATGGACGATGGCAGGCATTGGACCCGCTTCAACAAGGGCTTGCCGCCCTCGCCGGTCACCTGGATCAACGTCCAGCCGCACATGCACGACATCGATGTGTCGACCTACGGCCGCGGCGACTACATCCTGCCCGATATCGCGACCTTCGAGCAGACCGGTAGTCCGGATCAGCCGGACAGTGGAGCCACACGACTGTTCGAGCCGGGACAGGTCTATCGCCAGGCACGCAGCGCCTATCCGACCGCGGCCGAGCCGGCGCGCCCGCAGTTCCAGTTCTATCTTGCGAAGGCACCCAGGCAGCCGGTGCAATTGCAGATCCTGGATGCGCAAGGGAAGGTGATCCGCACCGAAGAACTGAAAGCGCACCAGGGCTTGAATGGCGCGTACTGGGATCTCTTCTACGACACGCCGACCGATGTCAGGTTGCTCACGACGCCGCCGGAAAATCCGCACATCTGGGACGAGCCGCGCTATCAGGGCAAGGCGTATCGCACCATCATCCACTGGGGCATGACGCCGCATACCGGCACGCCCATCGCGGCGCCGGGCAACTATCAGGTGCGACTGACGGTCGACGGTCGTACCTACACGCAGGCCTTTGAGGTGGTGAAGGATCCGGCAGTCAAGGCAAGCGATGCGGTGTTGAAGGACTCGACCGCGTTGCAGGTGCAGATTGCCGCCGCGATCAGCGAGACCTCGGACATGGTCAATGCGATGGAAAAATGGCGCAAGCAGATCGAGGATCAAGCGAAGACCCACGCTTCGGGCGCGAGGGCGGACGCGTTGCAACACCTGAATGCAGAGATCCTGGAGGTCGAGGACCAGTTGGTCAGCCCGGAAGCCAGGCTCGGCGACGACAAGCAATATTCGACGCCGTTCCGCATGTACTGGAACCTTCGCTGGCTCGCCGGCCGCGTCGGGCAGGGCATCCAGAACACCGCCGGGGGCTCGGACTACGAACCCACCGTCGCACAACGCAACACCTTCGCCAATCTTCAGGCAAAGCTGGCTGCCGCGCGCACGGCGTTCGAGAACCTCAAGACCACAACGGTGCCCGCGTTCAACCAAGCCATGCGCGGTAACGGCGTTTCCATCACGGTTGGCGGGTAGCGGCGCCAGGGAAGCTCACATTTTGCTCGTCGTACCGGCGAAGACCGGTCCAGAGGGCGGATTTTTGCAGGTTGGGCTGATCCCGGACTTGCTCCGGGAGAAGTCCAACAGCCGTCGATCGGTGGCGGGTGGTAGTCGCGCCCCTCGTTGGGCTTCGCTGCGCTCAGCGCCAACCTACAAAAGCACTCCGGCGTCGAATGGTGCCTGCAGCGTTCGTTGTGTCGCGGGAGCGAGCGCGCTCTCGCCGGCCCGCGCGCGCAGCGGTCGCCTGCACGCAGTCGGTCAGGTTGGCACGCTTTT
>JAICJG010000134.1 GCA_025928585.1 Rhodanobacteraceae bacterium | reverse complement strand
GGTTAGCGGGTTTTACGGGGTTTGCGGGAATTGGATGGGACGGCGTTGGATGGGTATTTGGTGCCGACAGTCTGACTCGAACAGACGACCTACCGCTTACAAGGCGGTTGCTCTACCAACTGAGCTATGCCGGCGTGCCATGAAGATTATCGCAACAGGCCGCGGGTGCGAAACCGCGGTCCGGCCGCGCGCCGCATCAAAAGCAGTCGATCGGTTTCGATTGCAGATCGTTGCGGCCCGGCAGCCAGGCCGACCAGTCGAACGTTGCATCGGCCGGCATGGCGTAATCGACCCAGTACGCGGGCTCGGTCTCGACACGTTGCTCGACCTTGGCGGCAAAATCGAGCGCCTGCAACTGTGCGAGCCGCTTCTCGGCGTTGGACTGGTCGTTGAACAAGCCCAGCGAAATGGTGTTCTGCGAATCACCCGCGGTCACCACGTAGTAATCGTGGATTCCCCTGGCGGCCAGGCGCCGCGCGGCGTCGAGCGCGCCCTCGCGATCCGCCGCAGCGGGCAGATACACCCAATAACCATGCGAGCGGCGCACCTGCTCCTCGCGATACTGGATGCGCGCGACGTGCGGCGACAAGGCCTGCATGGCCGCGCGCATGTCGACGGTGGTCATGAACGGGCCGAGCGAGCCGCAGGCATCGGCCGCACCGGGTGTCGTCGAGACCGATGCGATCGACGCCTTGACCGGCGGCGCGGCACGGCGTGTTTCCGAGAGCAACCGCAATTCGGGCACGCCGGGATCGGTGGCCGGCGGCAGCGTCGGTTCGGGTACGCGCCCGAACACCAGCCACGCACCTGCGCCGACGTTCAATGCCAGCAGCAGCAGGAACAGCAAGCGAACGAACATCAGTCCCATCCAACGCGGCTGTTGTGGAAAGTCAGGCCATGGATGGCCGTTCTGAAACTTCCGAGACGAGAAGCTACAAGGATTCGATGGCCTCCAACGTAGCCGCGATCATGGACGATCGCAAAATAACGCAAGCCCGTGCAGCACGGCATGTTCGAACACGCCGGCTTGAAACCCGTCGCGTGCCAGCCATTGCGCCAGTTGCGCCGACCAGCCGCCGTGCAGCCACACCGGCGCCTCGCCCGGATCGACCCGATGGCGGGCGGCGAACCATTCGACCAGTGCGCCCGCGGCAGACCAGCATCCCGCCTGCAGCGCGGCGGCGGTATCGTCGCCGCCATCGCCGGAAAACGCATCCGGATTGCTGGCGGCAATCGCGGTTTCGACGCGCAGGGCCTCCAGCATCCGGCCGGGCGACAGCGCGATCAGGCCCGCCACGTGTTCACCGCCGGCACTCACCGCGTCCAGCGTCATGGCGGTGCCGCAACCGATCACGAGGCCGGCGCCGCCGGTGCGCGCGTGCACGGCGATCATCGACAGGAAGCGATCGATGCCGAGGCGCTCCGGCTTGGCGTAGCGGTTGCCGACGCCGCAAGCACGCCGCGGCGTGCGCAGCCATTCCGTCGCCGCATCGGTCGGCAACAGCGCGCGCACGCGATCGGCAAGTTCGGCCCGCGCCACGGACGCCACGACGACGCGCGAAGGCCGCGGCCACCGGGAGGTGAGCTGACCCATCTGCGCCGCGAAGTCGGCTTGCGTCCAGTCCAACGCGCTGACGTCGACCGGTCCGCCGTGCGCCAGCCGCGCCAGCTTGGCGCGCGAGTTGCCCAGGTCCAGCAACCAGGTCTCGCCGGCGTGCGCGCTCATTCCGGCCGCACCGTGACTTCGGCGCTGTCGATCACGCGCATGCCGCCATCCGTGTGCACGCGCAACGCGCCGCGCGCATCCACACCCGCGGCGATGCCGTCGAAGGTGCCATGCGCGCCTTCGACACGAATCCTGCGTTCCACCAGCGCGTCGCGCGCCATCCACGCCTGAGCGAAGGCCGCGAATCCCGACGCATCGAATGCCTCGAGCGCCTCGACCAGGCGTGCCACCAATGCCGTCGCCAGCGCGTTTCGCGATGGCGCATCGCCGCCACACAAGCGCGCGAGGTCCGTGCACGGCCGGTCCAGCGCCGCGCGCACGCCCTCGGGCAGATGCACATTGATGCCGATGCCGATGATGGCGTGGCAAGGACCCATGAATTCGCCGCCCAGTTCGACCAGGATGCCGCCGAGTTTCGCATCGTCGTGGACCAGATCGTTGGGCCACTTCAGCGCGATGCCCGGCGTGCCGCAATCTTCCAGCGCCCGTGCTGCGGCCACGCCGGTCGCCAGCGAGAGCCCCGACAACCCGGCATAACCGCCCGCGAAGCGCTTGAGGCAGGAGAACTGCAGGTTCACCGCAGGCGGCGACAACCACTGCCGGCCGCGGCGGCCGCGCCCGGCCTGCTGCCAGTCGGCGAACACGAACGAAAGATCGGGCAAGCCCGCAGCACGACGCGCCAACTCGCTGGACGTCGAATCCAGCCGCCAGTGGTTCTCGAGGGTGCCGAGCCGGCGCCGCACGTGAGACGGCAAAGCGGCCCCAATCCGCTCGACGTCAAGTGGCTCCAGCGGACCCGCAAGCCGGTAACCTTGCGGCCCGGAAGCGATGTCCAGCCCGGCCTTGCGCCAGGTCTCGATCTGCTTCCACACCGCCGCCCGCGAAACCCCGAGTTTCGAGGCCAGTTCCGGCCCCGTCACGGCCTGGCCCGAAGCCAGCAGAACCAGCATTTGGGGCATGTCCGAACCCGCGCGCGGGGCCGCTTTCACACGCGCTGGCGACCGGGTTCCGGATGTGTCAAGATGAGGATTCGACATGCACTGATCCCGGGGGCTGTCATGAAACATGTGCCGTTGGGGCTGACGGTGTTGCTGCTGGGCGGCCTGCCGCTCACTGCGGCAGCGTTCGATTATGGCCCGAATCGCACCCTGCTTGCCGCCGAGAACGGCGCGCCGCAGCTGCCCGTGCTGGAGCAGCGCGATGCGCCGAACGGCGACATGCCCAAGCCCGAGGTCATGACGGCCGCCAGTGCCGAGAGTCCAAGTTCTTCGGAATCGCGCACGGTTCCTTCGTCCACCGCGCCTGCCGCCGCGGCGCGCCCGCGTGGACCGACCGCCAGCAACACATCGCGCAGTACGAATCCGGAACAACCTGCGCCGGGACCGGCCACCTGGCAGTCATTGTTGCCGGGTTCGATTCAATAGCGCTTGCGATCACCCTTGATCGCCGCATCCGGATATTTTCGGCGAGCGAATCGCCGGCCGTGATCCGCGAAATGCCGGAGCGGCCTTTCTCGGCCTGACTTTCACGACGGCCGCTTCGTCGGCGTTGAGTCGCTCTGGCGATCACTCCTTCGCGGCCTCATCGCTCGGCAAAGCTGACGTGGAAACACGCCCCGCCCAACTCGGGGGAGCGGTCCACTTCCAGCGTACCGCGATAGGCGCGCACGATGTCCTCGACAATTGCCAGGCCGATGCCGTGCCCCTGCACCCGCTCGTCGCCACGCACCCCGCGCTGCAGCACGCGCTCGAGTTGCTCGGGCGGAATGCCGGGGCCGTCGTCCTCCACTCGCACGTCCAGTCCCGTGCGCCAGGCCTTGGGGCTGGCGGGCGCGATGCTTTTCACGCTCAGCAGCACCCGATGGTTCGCCCACTTGAAGGCGTTTTCGAGCAGATTGCCCAGGAGCTCCAGCAGGTCGCCTTCCTCGCCGTAGAAGCGCGCGTTTTCGTCAAGGTCGAATTCGCACAGGATGTTCTTGCGCGCGTACACACGCTCGAGGCTGCGCACCACGGCCTCGGCATGGTTCTGAACGGTGATGGGCGCCGCGAAGGTCGAATGTCCCGAGGTCTTCGCGCGCGCCAACTGATAGGCGACGATCTGATCCATGTGCTGGACCTGCGCCTGCAGTGCCGTCCGCAAGTCGGCCTCGGATTCGTCGGATTCCAGTTGCGAGCGCGCCACCGCCAGCGGTGTCTTGAGGCTGTGCGCCAGATCGTCCAACGTGTTGCGGTAGCGCGTCAGGTGTTCGCGCTCGCTTTCGATGAAGCGATTCAAGCCGCGCGTCAGCACCGAAACCTCGCGCGGATACGGACCGGTCAGGCGCTCCGCGCCGCCCCGCTCGATGCGGGCGATGTCGCGCGCGACCCGCCGCAGCGGCGAGAAGCTCCAGCGCAACAGGATCTGCTGCAACACCAGCAAGGCCAGCCCCAGCGCGCCCAGCCAACTGAATAGCGTGCGGCGGTATGCCGCGAGGCCGTTGTGGAACAGCGCGTCGTTCTCGCCGATGTAGATAGTGAGGTGATAGCTGTTGCTTCCCTGCAACACCCAATCGATGCCCTGGCTCAATACATAAAGCGGTCCAGCCGAGGTCTCCACCGGCCCCTCGAATTTCGCCGGGCCCGGCGGCAGCAGGTCGTTGAAAGGCAGGTCGCGGCCCAGCGCCGACTGCGCTTCCCAATGAAATCCGTCCTGGCCAACGATCACGGCGTACAGCCCCGAACCCGGTCGCCCGAAATCCGGATTCGGCGGCGGCATGTCGGGCGGGAACACCCGGGCGGAACGGCTGCTGATGCGATCGGAACGGCTGCTGACGTCGATGCCGGCAAGGTAGGTGTATGCGTAGCTCTGCAACTGCGCGCGCAGTCCCTCCAGCGCCGCGTGCGCGTAGGCGCGATCCAGCGCGAAGCCCGTGATGCCAAGAAAGCCGATCAGCACCAGCAAGGTGGCGATGGTCGAGCGCGAGACCAGCGACAGCGGTCGGCGAGACGCGACGATCTCGGAAACCATGGTGCTCGAAACCTTGCGCGGCCCGTTCGAACCGCGATCGCCGGCATCATCGCCCCGGACGGCTTGGGCGTGCAACTGCAAACGCGCGGCTACTGTTCGGTCACCGTCTCGTCACGCGGAATCGCGAAACGGTAGCCGCGACCGCGCACGGTTTCGATCGGTTTCATGCTGCTTTCCGGATCGAGCTTGCGGCGCAGCCGGCCGATGAACACCTCCAGCACGTTCGAATCGCGATCGAAGTCCTGCTGGTAGATATGTTCGGTCAGGTCGGCCTTGGACACCAGTTCGCCAGCGTGCAGCATCAGGTACTCCAGCACCTTGTATTCGTAACTGGTGAGGTCGGTCGGCCTGCCGTCGACGGTCACCGTCTGCGCGGTGGTGTCGAGGCGGATCGGTCCGCACGACAGCACCGGCTTGGCCCAGCCCGAGGCCCGCCGCACCAGCGCGTTGATGCGCGCCAGCAGCTCCTCGACGTGGAAAGGCTTCACGAGGTAGTCGTCGGCCCCGAACTTCAGGCCTTCCACCTTGTCCTGCCATGAGGAACGGGCAGTGAGGATCAGGATCGGGTAGCTGTGGCCTTCCTTGCGCAGGATTTCCACCAGCTCCATGCCGGAGAGCTTGGGCAGGCCGAGGTCCACGATCGCGAGGTCGAAAGGTACCTCGCGACCGAGGTACAACCCCTCCTCGCCATCCGCGGCGGCGTCCACCGCAAACCCGTCACGTTTCAGGCGCGCGGCCAGCGTCTCGCGCAGCGGCGCTTCGTCTTCCACCAACAGGATGCGCATCAGTGCCCTCCTTGATCAGAATCGGATTTGTCGGAGCCGGATCTGCCCGGATCGGATTGCGTCCGCGCGTTCGAATGCATCTGCACCACCCGCACCTGGCCTTGCGGCGTCAGCACCTTGATGCGGTACACGTTGGTCTTGCCGCGCGTCACCGTGTCGGTGGCGAGGATGTGGCCGTGGGTCTGGCGTTG
>JAICJG010000089.1 GCA_025928585.1 Rhodanobacteraceae bacterium | reverse complement strand
TCATGCCCACCGCCGAGACCGGCGCCGCGATGGCGGCCGACCGCATCGATTTCGTCGATGAAGATGATGCACGGCGCGTGCTTCTTGGCCTGCTCGAACATGTCGCGCACGCGCGCGGCGCCGACGCCGACGAACATCTCGACGAAGTCGGAACCGGAGATCGAAAAGAACGGCACCTTGGCCTCGCCCGCGATGGCCTTGGCGAGCAGCGTCTTGCCGGTGCCGGGCGAGCCCACCATCAGCACGCCGCGCGGGATCTTGCCACCGAGCTTGGTGAATTTCGACGGGTCGCGCAGGAAGTCGACCAACTCGGACACCTCTTCCTTGGCTTCCTCGCAGCCGGCGACGTCATTGAAGGTGACTTTGATCTGGTCCTCGCCTTGCAGCTTGGCGCGCGAACGCCCGAAGCTCATGGCGCCCCGCCCGCCCGCGCCCGCCTGCATCTGGCGGAAGATGTAGAAAAGGAGGCCGAACACCACGATGAACGGCAGCCACTCGATGATCAGCCGCATCAGCGAGAAGCCGTTGTCGCCCGGCTTCTGGGTGGTCTTCACTCGGTGCGATTCGAGCAGCGGCAACAGGCTGTCGTCACCGACCGCGGGCAGCACGGTGTGCAGGTCGCTGCCGTCCTTCAGCTTGCCGGTGATCACCGGCGGCATGTTCGCGCTGATGGTGATGGACGACACGTTGTCGTTCTTCACCTGCTGCACGAATTCCGAGTAGGACATCTGCTGCTCGCCCCCGGACATGCGCGGACTCAGGCTCTGGTAGACCAGAACCACGATCACCGCGACCACCAGCCACAGCAGGATGTTCTTGGTCAGGTCGTTCATCGGGGGCTTCATGCGGCCACGCCTCCGGTACGCGAGCCCGCGCCCGTGCGCCGGCTCCGTTGGCGAACAACGGTCTTGGAAGGGATTTCAGGGTAATTCATGTCTCGGTTTTCCTGCCGGTGGCCAGGGCATAGACCTCGCGCGAGCGGGCGCGGGACGCCTTGGGCTTGCGCAGTGTCACCCGCGCGAAGCCGCTGCGCAAGCCGCGCACGTATTCGTCGAACCCGCGGCCCTGGAACAATTTCACCAGCAACGATCCTCCCGGTTTCAAGCATTTGCTTGCGAAGTCCGCTGCGAGTTCCGCGAGATCCATCGCGCGCGCCTGGTCCGCCGTCTCGATACCGCTGATATTGGGCGCCATGTCCGACAGGACAAGGTCGACCGCGGCGCCGCCCAGCTTCTCCGTTAAGGCATGCAGAACCGGTGGCTCCCGGAAATCCCCCTGGATGAACTCGACGCCGCCTATGCCCTGCATCGGCAGGATGTCGAGCGCCACGACCCTGCCCGACCCTTCTCCGTGTTCCGGGCCCAGCCGCTGGCGCACCAGTTGCGACCAGCCCCCGGGGGCCGCCCCGAGGTCCACCACCACCATTCCGGGCTTCAGCAGCCGGTCGCGGACCAGCAATTCGTCCAGCTTGAAGGCCGCCCGGGAACGCAGGCCCTCGGTCTTGGCCCGCTTCACGTATTCGTCGCTGAAATGTTCCTTCAACCAGCGCGCGCTGCTTTTGGACCTCGGCATGATGTGCGCACACCGGCTTCGACTGGGCCCCATGATACCCTGTCGGGCTTCTCCATCCGCCCTGCAGCCTGAACACATGCTCACCGCGTCACAGATCCGCTACCTGCGCGGCCTCGCCCACCCGCTGAAGCCGGTCCTGCTGGTCGGCGGCCGCGGCGTCACGCCCGGGGTCCTGAAGGAACTGGAGCAGGCCCTCGACGACCACGAGTTGATCAAGGTGCGGCTGAGCGGCGGGGATCGCGCCGCGCGCGCGGGCGAACTCGCGAAGCTCGCCGAATCGAGTCGCGCCGAGACGGTACAGACCATTGGCCACCTCGTGGTTTTGTACCGGCGCAACGACGAGCAGCCGAAGCTTGCGCTGCCGAAATGAGCGATCGTGGAACTGAATCTCGAGCGGCCTGATGATTTCCTGTTCGTGCGCAAGGCGGATGCGCACGCGGTCACCGTGGTGGATCGCGTTTTCACGCAGAGCCTGATCCTGACCCGGGCAACGGTCATCGACGACTGGGGCGTCAGCGACATCGCCCGGATGACCGTCGCGAACATCGAACCGATCCTCGCGCTCGCGCCGGACGTCGTGCTGCTCGGCACCGGCGCGCACCAACGGTTTCCTTCGCAGGAAGTGCTTGCTGCCTTCCTCAAGCAGGGCGTCGGGGTGGAAGTGATGGACAACGGGGCCGCCGCGCGCACCTGGGACATCCTCGCCGGCGAGGGACGCGATGTCGTCGCGGCATTTGTCTTGTGCGATCGTCCCTGATCGCTGCGCCACGTGCGATACCGCTGCCGAATCGTTTCGTTCTCTGAATCATCAGATCGGCCATCCGTGGCCTGACTTTTCAACAACAGCCGCTTCGGTTGAGCGCCGGGCGAATCGTTCAAGACCGCGGCGGAAGGTAATCCAAAGGATCCACCGGCTTGCCGTCCTTGCGGATTTCGAAGTGCAACTCGACGCGCGGCGCACCCGAGGCGCCCATCAGGGCGATCTCCTGTCCGGCATCGACATGCTGGCCTTCCTTCACCAGCCGGCGGCTGTTGTGGCCATACGCGGAAAGATACGTGTCGTTGTGCTTGATGATGATCAACTCGCCGTAGCCGATCAGGCCATTGCCGCTGTACACGACGGTTCCGGAGGCGGCCGCGCGCACCGGGTCGCCGACGCTGCCGGCGATGTCGACACCCGCGCCGTCGCCACCGCTGCCGGAATGGAAGCCGCCCACCACATCGCCGCTCGCGGGCCAACGCCAGCTGATACCAGCCACCGTACGCGTGGCGCCGGGTGGCGGCGTCGCCTCCGCTGCGACCGGTGAGGTCACGGGAGGCGCGGCGGACGCCGCAATGGGCGGCGGGGCTGCGGCAGCCGTCGGCGCGTTGGCTACAGTTGCCGTGGACGCGCCTGTCGCGGGCGCGACGCCGCTCGCGGTCATCGTTTGCGTCGTAACGGGACCGAACACGGGTTTCGGGGGCGCGGCGGCCGAAGACTGCGCCGGCGCGACGCCGTTTGCGGTCATGGTCTGCGTGGTGACCGGACCGAACACGGGCGCCGCCGGCACGCCGGTCGGCACTTGCGAAGCCGGCGCGCCCGCAACGGCGGTGCCGCCCGCAGCGACGGTGGCGCCTGCAATCGGCGAGGGCTGCAGCTTCAGCAATTGGCCCGGATGGATCACATACGGCGGCGGGATATTGTTCTCCGCCGCCAGCGTGCGCACATCCATGCCGTGCGCGAACGCGATGCTGTAGAGCGTATCGCCGGGCGCCACGGTGTAGCCGGCCGCGCTGACCGTGCCGTTGGCGTGGCCGAGTCCGAACGTCTGCGCCGCGTTCGACGTGGCGGGCTGCGCCGCCGGAGCGGTCGGCGAAGCCGGTCCGCCCGCACCGAAAGAATGGTTGACCACCGGCGCCGGCGTCGTCGCGCAGCCGGCCAACAGGACCACGGTCGCGGCCGTGGCAAGCAACAATCTCACTGAATTCGTTGTTCGCATGATGCGCGCAAGGATAACCGATCGACCTCCCGCGTCGCGCGCGACGGCTGTTGTGGGTTGGTGCTGAGCGCAGCGAAGCCCAACGGCGGCGTGGTTCATGCCCAGATTCGACGCATGTTGGGCTTGTCCCGGAACAAGGCCGGGATCAGCCCGACCTACCGCAGATAGAAATACAACCCGAGCGCGACGATGATCGCGACGATCACCCAACCCGCGGTTTCGATGTGCCTGTGCAGCGCCCTTTCGGCGCGCTCACCGCCGAGGCGGATCACGCCGGCGACCAGGAACACGCGCTTGCCGCGGCCGATCGCGATGCCGGCGAGGAACGGCAGGATCGGCATCCCGACGATGCCGCAGGCCCAGCTCGCGACCTTCATCGGGATCGGCAGGAAGCCCGCCGCGACCAGCATCCAGAATGCTTCCCAAGGATGCTGCTTCGCCGCCGTGCCGAACTTCTTCACCATCACATCGAGGTGCTGCGACCAGCCGATGTCGGCGAGGAACGGTTGCAGGTAGTGGAACGCGTAATGGCCGAGCTCGTAACCGATGATCGAACCGGCCAGCGAGCCGGCGAGGCTGATCGAGGCGAAGTACCACCAGCGCTTCGGCCGCGCCAGCGTCATCGGCGCCAGCATGATTTCCGGCGCGACCGGGAAGATGAAGGCCTCGAAGAAACTCAGCACGCACAGCCACACGTCCGCGCGCGGTTGGGCGGCCCATTCGAGGGCTTTTTCGTACAGCGGACGAAACAGGCGCATCAGGTGGCCATCCTTTGCTGCGCACGCTGCATGCGAAGCGGTCGTGGTGGAAAGTCAGGCCAGGGAAAGCCGTTCTGCTGCTCACTGGCGCAGAACCATTCAGTCCGCCGGAACATCGACGGCGCAGCGGTCAGGAACGATCGCACAAAAACCAATCAACCCAGTCCGCCCAGCAGCGGCACGAAGCTCACGGCCTCGAACTCCTCGCGGGCCCATTCGTCGCCTTCCCGGCGGAAACGCGTCAACCGCTGGTTGCCCGCGGGTCCCAGCGGCGCGACCAGCACGCCGCCGTCGGCCAGTTGTTCGCACAGCGCGCGCGGCACCGATTCGCCCGCGGCGGTCAGCACGACCGCATCGAACGGCGCCTCGTCGGGCCAGCCGATGTTGCCGTCGTCGTGGCGCGTGCGGATGTTGCCGAACTTCATGGCCCGAAACAGCCGCCGGGTCTTGCGCAGGAGTTCCTCGATCCGCTCGACGGTATAGACGGTGCCGACGAGCTGCGCCAACACGGCCGCCTGGTAACCGGAGCCGGTGCCGACTTCCAGCACCCGGCCGGGCACCCCGCGCTCGATCAGCAATTCGGTCATGCGCGCGACCACCCACGGCTGCGAGATGGTCTGTCCCAAGCCGATCGGCAGTGCGGTGTTCTCGTAGGCGCGCGCCGCCAGCGCTTCGTCGATGAACAGGTGCCGCGGCGTGGTCCGGATCACGTCGAGCACGCGCGGATCGGTGATGCGTTCGGCGCGCAGCGTCGCGACCAGCCGGTCGCGCGCCCGCTGCGAAGTCATGCCGTGGCCGCGCGCGGACGCGGACGCAACCCCGAACAACATGCTCATGCCGCCTTTCCCCTTTCCATCTGCGCGGTCAAGCCGCCGATCCAGCTCGAGACCTTTTCCAGCGCTTGGAAGCGCGTCAGGTCGACATGGATCGGCGTCACCGACACGAAGCCGCGGCGCACCGCGTCGAAATCCGTCCCTGGCCCGGCGTCGTCGGCTTCGCCCGCGGCCCCGATCCACCACATCGTGCGCCCGCGCGGGTCACGCAGCGGCACGCACGGCTGGGATCGGTGTCGGCGGCCGAGCCGGGTCACCTCGAAACCGAGGATTTCCGCCCACGGGCGGTCGGGACCGTTCACGTTGAGTATGGTGTCGGCAGGCAGCGGATCGACCAGCAGCCGGCGCATCAGCAGCAGCACCGCCCGCGCGGCCGCGTCGAAATGGCGGCCGCGGCCGTCATGTTGCTCGCCGACTCCCGCGAGCGACACGGCGATCGCCGGCAGCCCGAGGAAGCGTCCCTCCATCGCGGCGGAGACGGTTCCCGAATAGATCACGTCGTCGCCCAGGTTGGCGGAGTTGTTGATGCCCGACACCACGATGTCGGGTTCGTGCTCGAGCAGGCCACTGACCGCAAGATGCACGCAATCGGTCGGGGTCCCGACCACGCGGTAGCGCCCATCCTCGAGCCTCGCGACCCGCACCGGCTGGTCCAGCGTGAGCGAATTGCTGGCGCCCGAACGATCGCGGTCCGGCGCCACCACGGTCACTTCGCCGACTTCGGCGAGGCATTCGCCGAGCACGCGCAAGCCGGGCGCGTCCACACCGTCGTCATTGCTGAGCAACACCCGCATCGCCGAACCTCGAAACACGCAAGCGCGCTGCGCGCGCAGGCCGCAAGTCTAGCCGATCCGCTGGCGCGACCCTGCGTGCGTATGCAGGTCAATGACCCGATGAGGATGCCGCGCTCGGCGTGGTTGGCGGCACGGCGACGCTGCTGCCGGGCGTCGGCAGGACAACCTGATAGAAAACCTCGCCGGGCTTGATCAGCCCGAGCTGCGAACGCGCCCGCGCCTCGACGGCGTCCTGTCCGTGCTTCAAATCCTCGACATCCGCGTGCAACGCGTCGTTGCGCTGTTTCAGCTTGGCGTTCTCGGTTTGTTGCTCGGATACGCGTGCGCGAATCGCGCGCAGGTCGCGCATGCCGCCGTCGCCGACCCACAGCTTGACCTGCAAGCCGATCAGCAGGGCGATCAGGATCAAGCCAAGCCATTTAAGCATGATTTGTGCGGTCACCCTGACCGCTGCACGATGGAACGCGTCCGCAACTGAAGGCCTCCCCGGCCAATGAACGCGCGCACGGCCTTCGCTGGGGTGACTTCTCGCAATAGCCGCTTCGAAGGTGGCGCATCGGTGTCTCAGCCAGGCAGGGCCTTCAGATTGGGAAAGGCATCGCGGCCAGCATACTTCGCCGCGGCGCCGAGTTGTTCCTCGATCCGCAGCAACTGGTTGTACTTGGCAATGCGGTCCGAGCGGCACAGCGAGCCGGTCTTGATCTGGGTGGCGGTGGTCGCGACCGCGAGGTCGGCGATCGTGGTGTCCTCGGTTTCGCCGGAACGATGCGAAATCACGGCGGCGTAGTGCGCCTTGTCCGCCATCGCCACGGCTTCGAGCGTTTCCGAGAGCGTGCCGATCTGGTTCACCTTGATCAGGATGGCATTGGCGATGTGGTTGGCGATGCCCTCGCGGAAGATGGAAGGGTTGGTGACGAACAAGTCATCGCCCACCAGCTGGATCCGGGTGCCGAGCCTTTCGGTGATCAGCTTCCAGCCAGCCTGGTCGCCTTCGGCGAGCCCGTCCTCGATGCTGATGATCGGATACCTGGCGCACCAGTCGGCGTACAGCTCCACCATGCCGGCGGCATCGAGCTTGCGGTTTTCACCTTTGAGGTCATACACGCCGTTGTCGAAGAACTCTGACGAGGCGGGGTCGAGTGCGATCCAGACCTGCTTGCCCGGCTGGTAACCCGCCGCGTTCACCGCCTCCAGGATCACCTCGATGGCTTCCTCGTGCGAACGCAGGGCGGGCGCAAAACCGCCCTCGTCGCCCACTGCGGTATTCAAGCCGCGCTTCTTGAGCCGCGTCTTCAGCGCATGGAAGCATTCGACACCCGCGCGCAATGCATCGGAGAACTTCCCGAAGCCCGCGGGCATCACCATGAATTCCTGCATGTCCAGCGGATTGTCGGCATGCACGCCGCCGTTGATCACGTTCATCATGGGAACCGGTAGCACCGGCGCACGCCCCCCCGCGAGATATTTCCAGAGTGGCTGCTTGCGCGAGGCCGCGACCGCGTGCGCCGCGGCCAGCGACACCCCGAGCGTCGCATTGGCGCCGAGCCGCGACTTGTTGGGCGTGCCGTCCAGCGCGACCAGCTTGTCGTCGAGGCCCTTCTGGTCGGCCGCGTCGAAGCCGGCCAGGGCTTTCGCGATCTCGCCGTTGACGTTGGCGACCGCCTTCGTCACGCCCTTGCCGAGGTAGCGCGTCTTGTCGCCGTCGCGAAGTTCCACCGCCTCGCGCGTGCCGGTGGACGCGCCGCTCGGCACGATCGCGCGGCCGAACGCGCCGTCGGCCAACGTGACTTCGGCTTCGAGGGTGGGATTGCCGCGGCTGTCGAGCACTTCGCGGGCATGCAGGGTTTGGATTGCTGTCGTCATCACTTGCACTCGTAGGAAGGTTGACTTCGTCAATCCGGACGCCGCAAAAGCGACGCTCCGGAATCTGCTTCTCTCTGGCAGACGATCAACAGCAGATCCCGGGTTCCGCGCCGTGCGCGGCCCCGGAACGACGGCACTATTTATTGCTGTGTCACGTCGAGAAATCCGGCGCGCTTCACCACGCCGTCCAGTTCCTTCAGCGTTTCCAGCAAGCTTTCCATCTTCCCCAGCGGCCACGCGTTCGGGCCGTCACTCAGCGCCTTCTCGGGATCGGGGTGGGTTTCCATGAACACGCCGCTCACACCCACCGCGACCGCCGCGCGCGCCAGCACCGGCACGAATTCGCGTTGGCCGCCGGATTTCGTGCCCTGGCCGCCCGGCAACTGCACGGAATGGGTCGCATCGAACACCACCGGGCAACCGGTGGCGCGCATCACGCTGAGCGAACGCATGTCCGACACGAGATTGTTGTAGCCGAAGCTTGCGCCGCGCTCGCACACCAGGATCTGGTCATTGCCGGTGGCACGCGCCTTCTCGACCACGTTCTGCATGTCCCACGGCGACAGGAACTGGCCCTTCTTGATGTTGACAGGCTTGCCGACTGCCGCGACCTTCTGGATGAAGTCGGTCTGGCGGCACAGGAACGCCGGGGTCTGGAGCACGTCGACGACTTGCGCCACTTCGTCGAATGGCGTGTATTCGTGCACGTCGGTGAGCACCGGCACGCCGATCTGCTTTTTCACCTCACCGAGGATGCGCAGGCCCTCTTCCGTCCCGAGCCCGCGGAAACTCCTGCCCGAAGTGCGATTGGCCTTGTCGAAGCTGGACTTGAAGATGAAATGGATCCCGAGCCGGCCGGTGATTTCCTTCAGGGTGCCGGCAGCGTCGAGTTGCAATTGCTCGGACTCGACGACGCACGGCCCCGCGATCAGGAAGAACGGTTGCGCCAGGCCGACTTCGAAACCGCAGAGGTTCATCCGACTAGCCCCGGAATCACATCGAAATCAAGCCCTCCCTTCAAGGGGAGGGCATGGGTGGGGATCGGCTTGACGTACGGACACGTACCCGATCCCCCTCCCGACCTTCCGCTTGAAGGGGGAGGAGAGAAGCGCAGCACCTTCACCCAGCCGCCTCCTTCGCAAACCGCGGCGCATCGCGCACCGCCTTGTACTCGCGCGCAGCGTGCACGAAGCCGTTGAACAACGGGTGGCCTTCGCGCGGGGTCGAGGTGAACTCCGGATGGAACTGGCAGGCCAGGAACCATGGGTGCTTCTGCTGCGGCAGTTCCACGATCTCGACCAGGTCGTCCACCGAGACCCCGGCGATGACCAGCCCGGCCTTCTCCAGCCGCTCGCGGTAGCGGTTGTTGAATTCGTAACGGTGGCGATGGCGTTCGCGGATGGTGTCGGCGCCATACAGCTCGCGGGCAAGGGTGCCGGCCCGCAGCCTGCACTCCTGCGCGCCCAGGCGCATGGTGCCGCCAAGGTCGGACGCCTCGTCGCGGCGCTGCACCTCGCCCGCGCCCTGGGTCCACTCGGTGACCAGCGCGATCACCGGATCCTCGCAGTCGCGTTCGTTCTCGGTCGATCCCGCGCCCGCCAATCCCGCCACGTTGCGCGCGAATTCGACGACCGCCGCGTGCATCCCGTAGCAGATCCCGAAATACGGGATGCCGCGGTCGCGTGCGTAGCGCACCGCCTGGATCTTGCCTTCGAAACCGCGCTTGCCGAACCCGCCGGGCACCAGGATCGCGTCGGCGTCCCGGAGCATCGCGTCCGCGCCGCTGGTTTCCAGGGTCTCCGAATCGATCCACTGCAGGTGCACGCGGGTCGCGTTGTGGATGCCCCCGTGGCGCAGTGCTTCGCCGAGCGACTTGTAGGCATCCTTGTGTTCGACGTACTTGCCGACGATGCAAATGCTGACCTCGTCCCGCGGGTTTTCGACCGCGTCCACCGTGCGGTGCCACTCGGCGAGATCGGTCGGCTTCGCATCGAGGTGCAGGCGCTCAACCACGATGTCGTCGAGGCCTTCCTCGTGCAGCCAGAGCGGCAGCTTGTAGATGACGTCGACATCGACCGCGCTGATCACGGCGCTTTCCGGAACGTTCGTGAACAGCGCGATCTTGCGACGGTCCGACTCGGGCAATGGTTCCTCGCAGCGGCACACCAGGATGTCCGGCTGGATGCCGAGCGCGCGCAGCTCCTTGACCGAGTGCTGGGTCGGCTTGGTCTTGATCTCCCCGGCAGCCCTGATGAACGGCACCAGCGTCAGGTGCATGAACAGCACCTTGTCGGCACCGCGCTCGATGCGGAGCTGGCGCGCGGCTTCCAGGAACGGCTGCGACTCGATGTCGCCCACGGTGCCACCGATCTCGACCAGCGCCACGTCGAAGCCGCGGGTGGCCTCGTCGATCGCGTGCTTGATCTCGTTGGTGATGTGCGGGATCACCTGCACCGTGGCGCCGAGGTAGTCGCCACGCCGTTCCTTGCGGATCACCGCCTCGTAGATCTTGCCGGTGGTGATGGAATTCTTGCCCGACAGCCGCGT
>JAICJG010000101.1 GCA_025928585.1 Rhodanobacteraceae bacterium | reverse complement strand
TGCCGCATCGCGAGGCGGGCGAGCGAAGTCATGGCAACGGCATTGTGCGGGTCCTGCTTCAGTACCGTCTGGTAGCGCCCGGTGGCGTCCTGGTAATGGCCTTCGAGCGAATCCAGGCTGCCGAGGCTCATGAGCGCCGCGATGTTTTTCGGATCGAGCTTGTACGCCTCGGTGTACTGTTTGCGTGCTTCGTCGTGCTTGTTGTCCGTGACCAGCGCGGTGCCGTAGAGCAGGTGGGCGGCGCTGTCCTTGGGGTTCTTGGCGACGTAGGCCGCCGCCACCTCCACCGCCTTGTCCGGCCGCCGCTCGCGCACGTAGCTGATGACCAGCAGCGTCGTGCGGCGCGCTTCGGTCGAGGCGTCGCCCTTGGGAATCTGCTGCAGCAGGCGGATGGCTTCGGATTCATTGCCGCTGACGAGAGCCTGGCCCGCTTTCGCGAACGGCCCGCTCGGCAGGGTGGTCGTGGCGGTGCCGGTCGACGCCGAGGATCGCGGCTGGCCGGTGCGCGCGGCGGCGGCCTTTTGCAGGATCGCCAGCAATTCGGTATCCGAGGGATTGCCGGGAATGGCCGGCCGCAAGGTATCGAGTGCCTGGTGCGAGCGACCCTCGCGGTAATAGGTGAGGGCCAGCAGCTTGCGGGCATTCGTGTTGCCGCGGTCCATGCCCATCACGTTGCTCAGGTACATTTCCGCCTGGCCATAGTTGCCCTGCCCGTACTGGACCACGCCCATCAGCAACTGCGCCTGGACGTCGTCCGGCGCCGCCTGGAGCACCTGCTGCAGTTCGGTGACCGCGCCGCCCAGGTGCCCCTGCTTGTAGAGCACCACCGCCTTCAGGTAGTGCGGGTACGGCTGCTGCGGCGACATCTTTTCGAGCGTCTGGATGGTGGCCAGCGCCTTGTCGAGCTTGTCCTGTTGCGCCTGGGCGTTGGCGAGTCGCGCCAACGTGTAGAAGTGTTCCTGCGGCAGCCAGTCCGGATGCTCGAACCCGAGCACCTTCTGGTACGCCGCTTCGGCACCTGCGAAATCGTGGTCGGCGAAGGCGAGGTCGCCCTTGGCCACCCACGCCTGCGGATTTTCCGGCGCGGCAGCGAGCGCCTTGTCCAGATAGCGCTGCGCGGAATCCATGTCGTGGCCGACGGCCGCCAGCTTGGCGAGCCCGACCAGCGCCCGCGGATCCTTCGGATCGAGTTTCAGCGCCGCTTCGTACGCCTGCTTCGCCTGGTCCGCCTGCTTGAGACCAAAGTGGGCATCGCCTTGCAGCACGTCGACCTGCGCCGCGAGCTGAGGCGCAAAGCCCTTGTCCGGCGACAGCGTCTTCAGCGCCTGGTCGAATTGATGGGTCGCGACCAGCGCCTCGCCCATCGGCACCACCCAGCGCTCCCTCGGCACGCCGTTCGCTTTCGCCTTGTCGAAATCGCCGAGCGCATCCTTGGGATCACCCATCTTCAGGGATGCCCGGCCGAGCAGCAGCCACGCGTCGCCGTTCTTGGCGTCGCGCTGCAAAACCTTCTTGGCCTCGATGTAGGCCGCGCGATACTTGCCTTGCGCGAGGTAACGGCTGCCGGCATCGACGCTGCCGCGCCCGCTGGCGAAACCGCAGCCGGCCAGCAGCAGGATGGCGCAGGCGAGGGCCAGGCTGTGGCGGGCGGTCCGCAGGTTCGATTGGATCGAGCGCATCGTTTTCACCCCTCATTCACCAGGCGGGCACGCCGGGATCAGTCTGCATCGGAAGGCTTCTTCAAGCCGTGCTTGTCGAGAAGATCATAGAGCGTGGGCCGGCTGACCCCGAGCAGGCCCGCGACCCGCGAGAGGTTGCTGCCGGCCTGGGTCAGGGCCCGCTGGATGGCCCGTTTTTCCGCGTCGACCCGCACCTGGCGAAGGTCCAGCACGTCTTCGCCGAACGCGCCGAGCTGCAAGGCTTCGGGCCCGATCTGCTTGCTGTCCGACATGATCACGGCGCTGTTGATCACGTTCTCGAGTTCGCGCACGTTGCCGCGCCAGGGATACGCCTCGATCGCCTTGAGCGCCTTGGCGGTAAACCCGCGGACCGAGCGACCGTGGCGGCTGGCCGCCTGCTCGAGGAAATACTTGGCCAGCGGCACGGCGTCGCCGGGCCGCTCGCGCAGCGGCGGCAGCCGGATGCTTACTTCGCTCACGCGATAAAAGAGGTCCTGTCGGAACCGCCCTTCGCGGATCCGCTCCGGCAGATCCTGATGGGTCGCGCAGACGATGCGCACGTCCACCGGGATCAGCTCGCGGCCGCCGATCCGCTCCACCACCCGTTCCTCGAAGAACCGCAGCAGCTTGGCCTGCAGCGCGATCGGCATGTCGCCGATTTCATCGAGCATCAGGGTGCCGTTGACGGCCAGCTCGATCTTGCCCTTGGTCTGCTTGTGCGCGCCGGTATAGGCGCCCTTCTCGTGGCCGAACAGTTCGGCCTCCAGCAGGGTTTCCGGGATCGCGGCGCAGTTGATCGCGATGAACGGCCCGTCGCGCCGCGTACTCAGCCGATGGATCGCGCGCGCGAACAATTCCTTGCCGGTGCCGGTCTCGCCCAGGAGCAGGACGGTCGCGCTGGAGGGGCTGACCTTCTCGATCAGCCGGCAGGCATCGAGGATCGCCCGGCTGCCACCGATGATTCCCTCGAGCGCGGCGGTCGACTGGCTCCTGAGCTTGCGGTTCTCGGCCTCCAGCTCGTGGACCCGGAAGGCGCGATCGACGATCAGGCGCAGCACTTCGAGGTCGAGTGGCTTGGAGCAGAAGTCATACGCGCCGCAGCCGATCGACTTCACCGCATTGTCGCGGTCGCCGTTGCCGGTGACCACGATGACCTTGGTGTGCGGCGCCTCCGCGAGGATCTCGGTGATGGTGGCGAAGCCCTCGGCGGTGCCGGCTGCGTCCGGCGGCAGTCCGAGGTCCTGCAGCACCACCGCCGGCTGGTGGCGGCGCAGCAGCTCGATCGCGGTCGGCCGATCGCCGGCGATCACCACGTCCAAGTCGTCGAAGCTCCACCGCAACTGGCTTTGGAGTCCCGTATCGTCTTCGACGATCAGCAGGCAGCGCTGCTTTCCGCTGCTCATGACGCGGCCCTCAGCGCGCCGGTCGCTGTCGGGTCCCGCGCCGGCTCGGCGAGCGGCAATTCGATCACGAACAGGGTGCCCTCGCCCGGTGTGCTGTCCACGCGCATCGTGCCGCCCAGCGAGCGCACGTACTCGCGCGCCTGATATGCGCCGATACCCATTCCCCTGCTCGCCTTGGTCGTGAAGAACGGCTTGAACAGCCGGTTGCGGATGAATTCCTCGTCCATGCCCTGACCGTCGTCCTCGATTTCGATGGCGGCGTTTCCTGCATCGCGCTTCAGCTTCAGCGTAACATGGCCATGCGCCTTCGCCGCATCCTGGGCGTTGCGGATTACGTGCCCGAGTACGGTGGCGAGTTGCTCGGCATCGGCCCGCACCCACAGCTCCTCGCCGGGAGGCGTGAACTCCGGTTGCGGCGACTGCGCGCGGCATTCGGCGATCGCCCGGACGATCACCGCCGCGAGCTGCACGGAACCATGAGCCGACGGGACCGCGCCGCCGCGCAA
Source organism: Rhodanobacteraceae bacterium (assembly GCA_025928585.1). Taxonomy (GTDB): domain Bacteria; phylum Pseudomonadota; class Gammaproteobacteria; order Xanthomonadales; family Rhodanobacteraceae; genus 66-474. The sequence goes on along the minus strand of JAICJG010000101.1, from coordinate 5,360 downwards.
TTGCTCGAGCAGGCGCCCGATCCGCCGCACGGAGTTCGCCACCGTCGTCAGCATGTCGTCCACGAACGCAGGGTTGCGCTTGTGGCGTTCGGCGTTCTGCAACAGCAACGATTGCTGCGCGGCGATGTTCTTGAGGTCGTGCATCAGGAACGCAGTCAGCCGGTTGAAACCCTCGAACTGGCGCGCCTCCGCCAGCCGGCGCGCATCGGCCGCCTGCGCGAGCATCCCGGCGACCTGGCTGCCGGCGGCCCGCAGCAGGTCGATGTCCTCCCAGTCGAACGCCCGGCGCGCGCGTGCCTGCGCCAGCACCACGAAGCCGATGAGCCGGTCCTCGAGTACCAGCGGTACCAGCAGCCACGCGCGCGGCAGGCGCATCAGTTCGGCGGGCGCGCGCAACCGTTCGTCGCCGTGCGGCGCCGGTTGGGTCAAGTCGTAGATCCACCGGCTCGCGCGCATCAACTCCATCGGCGGCAGGTGATGCGGGAACTTCATCGTGTTCGCCGCAGACATGTTCCATTGGGCTTCCGCCACGAATTCTCCCGCCTCGTCGCGCATGAACAGCGCGCCGGCCGGGCTGTCCATGGTCTGCGCGATGGCGTACACGGCACGCAGCGGGAGTTCGGAATCACTGGCCGAAAGCGTCGCCGTCAGGCGCAGCCATTCCTCGCGATAATCGTGCCGGAGGATGAAGAAGTTCTTGTGCAGGAATACCCGCAGGCGCGAACGTGCCTGTCCCGAAAACGCGGTCAGCAGCACGATCAGCAGCGCAAAGCAGATCAGGGTGATTTCCGCGACGCGGCCCCAGTCGCCGCCGTACAGCCGCACGTAATAGCCGCCGATCGCCGTCGCGAGGATATAGAACGCGACCACCAGCAGGCTGGACGAATAGAACACCACGCGCCGGGAAACACCCACCTCCAGCGACCAGTTCGGATTGCGCGCGGCGGCCACCACCAGCAGCGGCACCAGCAGGGCATCGATGAACCCGCGCGCCGCCCACGCGCTGATGTTGAACTGCCGGTACAGCAACGCGTAGGAGTACAGGAAGATGTCGTAGGCAAACAGCACGCCGAGCGCGATCACCAGGAACTTGAGCGCCCAGCGCTGTTCCGGCGGGACATTCCGGTAGATCTGCTCGAGGAACACCAGGCCGACCAGGGCGAGCACCAGTACCCCGATCATCGGCAGGTTTACCGCGAACGATGGCGCGGTGGAGGTGGCCAGGCCGGCCGCCGGCCAAAGGCAATACAGGGCCAATGCAATCCAGAGCGCGTGCGCGCCGATGCGCATGCTCCGCAACACGCCGGACGTCGGCCAGGCGGAGAACAGTGCGCCCACGAACAGCAGCCACGCGCCGTAGCGCACGACTTCGGCCAGCAGGACCCAGTTGACCGCGATGCTCCGCGCCGATTCGACGTACGCGAGGAACAGGCCCCACAGCGTCGCGACCAGCATGGCGAGAATCAGCAATGCGCCAGTGCGCTGGCCCCGCCAACCGACCGCCATCAACGCCGTACCCGCGAAGAACCCGGCGGCGGCGATCAGGTAACTGGCGATGATGATGACGTGCATGGGTGGGCGATCCCTGTGCGCGAGGTGCCGGTCGGTCCTCGATCAACCGCCAAGCAGCGCCGGCACGTGGAGCTTCGCGCCGAGGTGAGAAGACACGCCGACTCGCTGCATGCCGGGTGCAGAGACAATCACCCCCTTGCGGAGGCAGGGCGGCAGCGCAGAGCGCCAAACGTACAGCGCCAGCACGGCGGCGCCGGGGGAATGCAGACTGCCGAGCGTCGACCGGGCCATGGGTTCTCCCCTCGCCGTCAGGAGTTGCTCACGGCACGGCGGACCGGCGTCTCGGGTACGTCTGGCACTTCGGCATCGCGGCCCGGCGCAGCCACCAGCCGGCGACGGATGTCGGCGGCCACGCGCGCCGCGGTGTGCCCGTCCCAGAGATCGGGCCTGCGGCCGCGCGCGCCGCCGCCCGCGAGGATCTCGTCCACCGCCGGCACCAGCTCGCCCGCGGCGACCAGCCGGTTGGTACCCTCGCTGATCGTGACCGGGCGTTCGGTGGTGGTGCGCAAGGTGAGGCAGGGGATGCCGAGATACGTGGTCTCTTCCTGCACGCCGCCCGAATCGGTAATGACGAGGCGAGCGCCGCAGACGAGATTCATGAAGTCCACGTACCCCAACGGCTCGACGATCTGCATCCCGGGGGCGCCGGAGAGCCCCTCCCACAGCCCGAAAGCCTCGAGGCTCTTGCGCGTGCGCGGATGTACCGGGAACACCAGCGGCAACTTCGCCGCAATGCCGGCCAGTCGCCGCACCAGTGTCGTGAGCGGGCCTTCCGCGTCGACGTTGGAGGGGCGGTGCAGCGTCACCACCGCGTACCTGTGGTCTTTCAGCCCGAGCTTGCGCCGTTCGCCGCTGGCCTCGATGCGCTCGCGCATCAGCTCGTAGGAATCGATCATGATGTTGCCGACCCGCGTGACTTTTTCCGGCGGCACGCCCTCGGCAGCGAGGTTCTCGTCGCCATCGGGCGAGGGCGTCCACAGGATGTCGGCCAGGGTGTCGGTCACCAGCCGGTTGATCTCTTCGGGCATCCGGCGGTCGCGGCTGCGCAGGCCCGCCTCGAGGTGCGCCACCGGGATGTGCAGCTTCGAGCCGACCAGGGTGCAGGCGAGGGTCGAATTGACGTCGCCCACCACCACGATGAGATCCGGCGGCTGGTCATCGCACGCGCGTTCGTACGCCAGCATGACGTTGGCGGTCTGTTCCGCGTGGCTGCCGCTGCCGACGCCGAGGTGGAGGTCCGGCGACGGCAATCCGAGGTCGCGGAAGAACGCCTCCGACATGTTGCGGTCGTAGTGCTGCCCGGTGTGCACCAGCCTCAGGCTGCACCACGGTTCTTCATCGAGAACGTGATACAGCGGCGCGACCTTCATGAAGTTGGGCCGCGCGGCGGCGATCAGGTCAATCTTCAGCCGTTCCATGACAGGCTACGCCTCCGAACCCGGATGGCGATCAGTGTAACAAGCCATGACCAGCGTGGCGCGATGCAAAAAATGGCCCGCCGTGTGCGGGCGGGCCATGGAATGTCCGGGTGCTGCGATCTGGCTATGACGGCGCGCTCACGCCTTCAGAAGCCGCCGGCGGAGCGCGACGAAGCCGCCGATCAGCAGTGCCCCCAACCCGAACATTCCGAGCCCCTGGGGTTCCGGCACGCCGGTGACCGGCGTAAGGTTCTGGTCGAACCAGATGTAGTGGTTGGCAACCTCCCCTGAGATGCCGTCCGCAGTGGAACCCTGGAGGATTTCGCCATTGCCGCTGCCGTCGCCGAAGCCGACCGCCGCGGCGGTTTCGCTCACGTCGCCGGTTTCCCACTGCATGTCCTTGTAGAAGAAGCCGATCGCGCCCTCGCCCGCAGGGATCGAATAGCCGGGGCCGCGCAGGACGAGCTGGAAGCTGTCCAGGCGATCGGCGTTCGAGTTGTAGTAGCCGACGCCATCCCAGGTCACGATGATTTCGTTGGGAATGTCGTTGCGCAGATACATCACCCCGCTGTCCGGATTGCGGGTGTCGACGTCCGCGAAGAACGGCGAGATGATTGGTTCCGAAGCGCCCTGCGGGCCATCGGGCGTGTACGAGGAAATCCCGCCCGTGAAACTGACGTTGCCGTTGTTGTTGGCCCAGAACTGCGTGTAATCCTGGCCGAAGAAGCTCAGCGTGAAGCCGAGGTCGATCGGCCCACTGAAGCCGTCGTCGTTGCGGGAGCCGCCGATGTTCGAGGCATTCCCGCCACCGGTCATCAGCAGCGGCGAGCCGATGCCGCCACCGATCATGTCGGTGTAGTACTGCCCGGAGGCCACCAGCGCACTCTTTGGCACGGTGGTGACGCTTGCATACGCACCCATGGAACATGCGGCCGCGGCGAGGCCGACCGCCACCACCAGAACCCTGAATCTGCTGTTGTTGTTCATGCCCCTTCTCCTCCTTGGTTGCCCTCAGGTCCCGGTGCGGACCTGCCCCAGATGAAGCGCCGCGTTGCTCCGGCAGGCTGCGGCCAGCCGCTGGCGCCACGCCGGCAGCGAATCAGCAAATCCCATGCCACCTCGACAAGCAACTGATTTGCATTGATTTGGTGTGGACCGACGAGGCTGGACGGCCTGAAAATGTAAGGAACGGCGACGCCCTCGAACGGCCGCACGGGGTGTTCCACCGGGGCCATCGCTGGCCGGGACGGTCGAGCAAGGGCGGAGCCTCGCGATCTGCCGGCGCGACCGTCCCAGGAGTCCGACCAGCAGCGCGCCGAGGCCAAAGAGGCCGAGCGCAGCCGGCTCCGGAACGGGCGCCACGGGTGCGGCTCCGATCGTCACGTTGTCGAACCCGATTCCGCCCAGAAAGCTGCTGAAAATGGCCGACCTTGCGGTACCGGCGAACGAGAGGTCGACGAAGGTCCAGCATGGCGGGATCCCGCATGCGGAGGTCGGGAGCAGGAGACCCGAACTCGCCAGGGGCGATCCGCTGCCATCGAGTCCGCTGTAGACCGCCACAACCCCTGGTAATTCGCTGGCGTAGTAGAAGGACAGGTCGGTACCGAAGCCGTCGGCGACATCCAGGGTTGCGAACGTGGAAAGGAAGTCGATATTGGTCGGATGCATGACGCCTGGGCTGCTTGGCTGGTTGACAGCCGCGTTCGCCACCCGCGCGCCGCTCCACACGGCGCCGTCATCCGGACCGCCACAGTCCTGGGGATGCCCGAGCAACCGGGTGCAGCCGCCGTCGTAGTACGTTTGTACCGACGCGCCTTGGGACAGCCCGTCGAAGTCCATGGTGAGGGTCGTGGCGTTGGCGACTCCGCCCGCCGACGTCCCCGCGAACAGCACCGTCGCAACGCCCAGCAGTTTGCTGACCAGGTTCATGGCTTCCCCCTGTTGGCTGCCGCCCGTCGCAGCCATCACAAGCAAGTCGTATGCCGAGCGGAAAAAACGTGTCTGTTCAAATATCTATCTGGACAACTCCTGCCGTGGCCGTGGATTGCGTAAAGTTTGTCGACGGCACGCAAGGAACTGCTGACCCGACCGGGGTTCCGACGGCCCGGCGGCGGAGTCGTGGTCCTTGGCGCCTCGCAGCCACGGCGCGCGCAGGTACCATGCTGCCGGACGGAACCGCGCGGCCAGCCGCGAGCCACCACTCGCATCGAAGGAGAGAACGTTGAATCCACAGGACAAGCGCCATCGCACCATCCTGGTCACCGGCGGCGCGGGCTACATCGGCAGCCATATGGTTTACGCGCTGGTCGCGGCGGGCGAGCGCGTGGTCGTCCTCGACAATCTCACCACGGGCTTCGACTGGGCCATCGC
>JAICJG010000160.1 GCA_025928585.1 Rhodanobacteraceae bacterium | reverse complement strand
GACGGCCACGGCCGCATCCGCGGCATCGAATCGCTGTCGCTGTCGGCGCTGCGCCTGATCGAAGAACACGCGATGAAGGAAAACACCGGGCAGGTGCTGGTGCAGGCGCCACCGCGCGTGGCCAACTTCCTGCTCAACGAAAAGCGCTCCAGCGTGGTCGAGATCGAGTTACGCCACAAGGTACACGTGGTGATCGTCGCCGACGAGAACCTGGAAACGCCGCACCTCGAAATCACCCGCATCCGCGACAGCGAGATGGGCGAACACGCCAAGCCGAGCTACGAACGCCTGACCGAAGTGGCGGCCACGCCGCAACCGCGGATGGGCGTCGTGGTGCACGGCGAGGAGCCCGCCGTCAGCGGCATCCAGCGCGCCACGCCGATGCCGCAGCGCGAAGAAATCGCACCGGCGCCGGTTGCATCGGTCGCACCCGTCGCGTCCCCTCCCGCCGCGCCATCCGGCGGCCTGCTGGGCCGCCTGTTCGGCTGGTTCCGCAATCCGCCCGCACCGGAAGCGGCGCCGTCCGAACGGACCCAGCCGAAGCGCGTGATGGAATCGGGCGACACGCAACGCCGCGAACGTTCTTCCGAACGCCGATCCGACGCTTCGCGCAATGGCGGGCGCCGCAACGGCCATGATCGCGACGGTGATTCGCGCCGCGCGCGCCAGCAAGGCTCGCAGGCGTCCAAATCGTCGCAATCCAGATCGGGCAAATCGCGCAGCGAAGATGCGCAACGTCAGGCGCGCCCGGCGCAGAAACCCGCGGCGCCCGCAGCGGCGAAGCCCATCGCCGAGTCCCGCGCCCAGGAATCCAGGCCCCCGCGCGGCGAATCGACCGCGGCACCGCATCACGAGGCGCAGCGCCCGACGCTCCCGAAGCCGGTCTCCGCCGCGGACGCCGAGGCCGACCTCGCCAAACCGGTCGAAAACATCGCCAACGGCGCCGAGGCGCCGGCAACACCGGTGACCGCCGATGCCACGGGCACCGGCAAGCGCCGCCGCGGCCGCCGCGGTGGGCGACGTCGCAAGCATGCGAATGCTGCCGCGCCGCATGATGCCGCACCAGCCGCGTCGCACGATATCGATGACGAGGATGCCGACCGCGCGCCTGCCTCGACGCGGCCGACCACTCCGCGCGGCGAATCGCCGCATTCGTCGGAAACAGCAGAGGTCGCCAGGCATCCGGCCCCAGCAGCGGCTTCACCCACAGCGGTGACGCACGAACAGGCGCCCGCGACCGCGTCGCTGTTTGCCGTCCCGGAACCCAGGCCCGCGATTCCTGCACCCGTCGCGCCTGCGCCGCCGCAACCGATCGCGGCGACTGCACCCAACGGCAGCGTGCCGCGTCCTACCACACCGCCGATGGAGGCCTCGGTGCCCGTGAAGCCCACGTCGGTGACACCGGCGCCGGTCACGCCGCGCGCGCCGGAATCCCATGCGTCTGCCGCAACATCGGCAGCGCCAACTCCGCCGCCCGCGCCGTCCGCCCATCCGGTCGCGCCCGCGGTACCGAAACCGGAGCCGGTCACTCCATCGCTGTTTGCGGCACCGCCGACGGCGCGACCGATGGCTCAGCCGCTGCCGCGTCATCCGGCGATTCCAACCCCGCGACCATTGTCCGGTGCAATCCGGCCGATCCTGGCGCCGAGCGTGCTGCCGCCCAAGGCGCCAGCCACCCCCGCGGCCCCGGCTTCCGAGCCTGACAAACCGCAGGAATGATCGCGCGCAACGGGCTGGTTCTGCAGCTTTTTGCGCCAACCGGCCGCCGCGCGTAACCGATGCCGGAAGCGGGCCCGCCGCTTCCGGACAATCTGGAACCGGATCCGCTTACACTTCGCCCAGTTGCTCGCCCAAGAGCCCGTGCGCCGTCAGCACGTGGGCGAGCGCGATGGTGTGCTGCACGCTCAGTTTTTCGAACAGGCGTTGCTTGTAGGTCGACACGGTCTTGGCGCTCAGGTGCAGGCGGGCGGCAACTTCGTTGACGGCCAGCCCGCGTGCCAGCATCAAGGCGACTTCCAGCTCGCGCGATGACAACGATTCCAGCGGCGAGGCTTCCCCATCGACCGCAGCCAGTGCCATCTCGCGCGCGACCGTGGCATCGAGGTAGCGATTGCCCTGCGCGACGGTGCGCACCGCGTTCACCAGTTCCTCGGCCGGGCAACCCTTGGTGAGATAACCCAGCGCGCCCGACTGCAACAGGCGGCGCGGGAATTGCGCATCCTGCACCACCGTCAGGATCACGATGTGGGTCGGCAGACCGGAACGCTGCACGCGTTCAGTGAGTTCGAGCCCACTCATGCCGGGCATGTGCACGTCGATCAGGGCGACGTCGGGTTTAGTTGCGCGCACCAGCCGCAAACCGTCTTCCGCGTTGCTGGCCTCGCCCACCACCTCGATGTCGGGCTGCCCGGAAAGGATCAGGCAAAACCCCGAGCGCACCAGTTCATGATCGTCCACCAAAACCACGCGAATCATGCGGCGCTCCCCTGGGTGTGCCGATGCGGGCTCCCGCCAACCCTAGACCGCGGTGGCGGCGATTGCAAGTCACCGCCCCCAACAATGCCGGTAACTGCACTTCGGCGGATCCGGCGGGTTCTTGACGTCGCTCGCGTTTGACAGTTTGCTGCACGTGCTGGCGCAACCACCCGATGCAACACGGCAGGAGCCTGCCTGCAGGGTGAGAAATGACGCTCGCACGGTGCCAGTGGCATCACGCGTCGAGTCGAACGGGTGGCCAGGGATGGCCGCACCGTCGCCAGGTGCCCTGCATGCCCGGCAATTCGGTCGCGCAGGCGCGCTCCCACAGTTTCATCGCCACCGCATCGCAGGATCAGGGGTCGTAGAGCCGGTATGAGACACCGGGATCACGTGCAGCCCAGGCGCGATCCAGCCACTTGAACATGGCGTCCGGATCGCGTCGCAACGCATACACCTCGGCGATCTGGTAAGGCGCTGCGGCCGCCGCTGCTTCAATCCGACCTAGAAGGCGTTGCTCACCCCGATCCCCCAATCGCGCGCCGTCGGCCCATGGTGTCGGAATTCGCACGCAATGCGCGATTCCGTCACGAAATGCCACGGTCCGGGACCCGGCGCAGCGCGGCCGGCTTGCGTGCCTGACCTATACTTGCCGCATGCTGAAGGTCGACGTCCATTCGCACATCCTGCCGCCGGACTGGCCGAATCTCGCCGAAAAATACGGCGATCCGCGTTTTCCCGTGATGGTGAACGCGGGCGGGCATCACCGCATTTATCGCGGCAACAAATTCTTCCGCGAGGTGTGGCAGAACTCGTTCGACGCCGAATTCCGGATCGAGGAATGCAGGAAACTCGGCCTGGACGTGCAGGTGATCTCCACCGTGCCGGTGCTGTTTTCCTACTGGGCCAAACCGAACCAGGCGCGCGAACTGCATCGGCACTTGAACGCGCACACCGCGGAAATCTGCCGGGCGCATCCGCAGCACTACGCGGGCATCGGCACCGTGCCGCTGCAATCGCCGCGCCTCGCGATCGAGGAGATGGAACGCTGCATCGAGCAGCTCGGCTTGCAGGGCGTGCAGATCGGCTCGCACGTCAACGACTGGAATCTCGACGCGCAGGAACTGTTTCCGTTCTTCGAAGCCGCGGCCGATCTCGGCGCCGCGATCCTGATCCATCCATGGGACATGATGGGCAAGGACACGATGCCAAAGTATTGGCTGCCGTGGCTGGTCGGCATGCCGGCCGAGCAATCGCGCGCGGCTTGCAGCCTGATCTTCGGCGGCGTACTGGAACGCCTGCCGAGCCTGCGCATCGCGTACGCGCACGGCGG
>JAICJG010000007.1 GCA_025928585.1 Rhodanobacteraceae bacterium | reverse complement strand
TTTGCGGGCGGCTCCCCGCGAGCAGGCGCCAGCCGATCGCGGACACGATGACGAGCACGACAATCAGCACAACGACAGTGCGTCGCAGCCAGCGCATGGATCGTCCTTCCGCAGTCGGCGCAATTGTGCCGGTTGCAAGTGCGTTCTCCAACCACGGCGCCGCAGCTGTTGCGAAAAGTCAGGCCATGGATGGCCGTTCTGATCCATCACAACGCCGGGTTGGGCCGGCTACTCGTTAGTCCTGCCATGCCGCGATCAGGGACGATCGCAAGAATCAAGGAACGATTCCGGTCCAGGCCGCACTCGCGAACTTGGTCGCAGCCAGTGCCACGGCGCGTTCCCGTTCGTGCGGCAAGAGCCGATGCCGCGCCAGGCCATGGGCGGAGCGGAAGGTTTCGATCATCCGGTTGATGATCTCGGGGCGCGGCAGGCCCGTCTGGCTGCGCAGCGGATCGACCCGCTTGGCGGCGCTTTGCGTGACCTTGTCGGACAATTTCTCGCGCCCGATCCTCAAGACTTCGAGCATCTTCGTAGTGTCGATGTCATAGGCCATCGTGACGTGGTGGAGCACGGCCCCGCCGCGGCGCGTCTGTGCGGCGCCGGCGATCTTGCCGGACGGTGAGGTGATGTCGTTGAGCGGCTGGTACCAGGCATCGATGCCCAGGCCGTGCAAGGCATCGATTACCCATCGGTCCATGAATTCGTACGATTCCTGGAAGCCCATCCCTGCGACCAGCGTGTCAGGGGCGTACAGCGAATACGTAATGGTGTTGCCCGGCTCGATGAACATCGCACCGCCGCCGCTGATCCGCCGCACCACCTCGATGCCGTGCCGCGATGCGCCATCCGGGTCGATTTCGTTGCGCAGCGACTGGAAACGCCCGATCACCACGCATGACGACGACCATTCCCAGACCCTGAGCGTCGGCGGCCTGCGGCGCGCCGCCACCTCGTCGGTCAGCACCTCGTCGATCGCCATGTGCAGGGCAGGCGGCTGCGGCGCATCGTGGATCAGGCGCCACGCGTGCTCGTTCCAGTCCGTGCGGCTCACGGCGGCGCCTCCAGGGCCCGCTGCACCGCGACCGCGATCGACTCGGGCGAGACTCCATACATCCCGACGTGCGGTCCGAGCATCGCGCGCACGGCGGCGGCCAGTTCCTCGCCGTCGGCCGTGGCCGGCAGTCCGCTCAGTGCGACATCGATCAGGGTAAGTGCGGTATCCGGTTCGAGGAAGAAGTCGCCGCTGATCCGGACGCGCGACAAGTTCCCGTTGCTCACCTCGAGGTCGGCAACCACCAGCTTGCCGCCGGGCATCTTGTATTCGCCGTGCATCGCGTGATTGTGCCTTGACTCGACGGATGGGTGCGGCCAACGACCAGCCAATCGCGGGCACTCCTTCGCCCGCGCCCGGAAAGAACGGTCCTGCAACGCGTTGCGCCCGCCTCAGCCGCTGGTTTCGATGCGGTCGACGTGGCGCAGGCCGCGCGGGAGCAACCCCCCTCGCTGTGCGCGGCTGCCGCCGTACGCGACGAGGTCGGACCATTTGAGGATCAGCTTGCGCTGGCCCGCGTACAGCGTGACTTCGCCCGAGCCTTCCGTGACGACGGCGATGCCGGCGACGCGTTCCCCGCCGGAGGAACGCTTCGCCTTCGGGATCTCGATCAGCTTGTTGCCGCGGCCGCGCTCGAGTTCCGGCAGATCGGCCACCGAGAACATCAGCAAATGGCCTTCGCTGGTCACGACGACGATGCGGTCGCGCGCAGGATCGGCGACGTATGCCGGCGCAAGCACGCGCGCATCGGCGTCCATGTTGATGACCTGCTTGCCGGCCTTCTTGTTCGCGAGCAGGCCTTCGAAACGGGTCAGGAAGCCGTGCCCGGCATCGGTGGCGAGGATCAGCTTGGCCGCGTTGTCGCCGATCGCAAGGGCATCGAAGCGCGCGCCGGGTGGCGGCGTGAAACGCCCGGTCAAGGGCTCGCCGTTGCCGCGCGCGGACGGCAGGGTGTGCGCAGGCGTGGAGTAGCAGCGCCCGGTCGAATCGATGAACACCGCCTGTTGCGAACTCTTGCCGCGCACGCTGGCGAGGTACTTGTCGCCTTCGCGATAGGAAAGCTCCGCGGCATCCACCTCGTGGCCCTTGGCCGCGCGCGCCCATCCCTTTTCGCTCAGCACCACGGTCACCGGTTCGGCCACCACCAGCGCGCTCTCATCGAGCGCCTGCGCGGCCGCGCGTTCGATCAGCGGCGAGCGGCGCGGATCTCCGTATCTCTCGGCATCCGCCTTCAGCTCCTGCTTGATCAGCGTTTTCAGCCGGGCCTTCGATCCCAGCGTGACCTCGATCTTCGCGCGTTCCTCTTCCAGTTCGTCGCGTTCGGCATTGAGCTTCATTTCCTCCAGTCGCGCGAGTTGCCGCAGCCTGGTCTCGAGGATGTAATCGGCTTGTTCTTCGGAAAGCTTGAAACGCTTGATCAGCGCGGACTTGGGCTCGTCCTCGTGGCGGACTATGCGGATGACCTCGTCGAGGTTCAGGAAGGCGATGCGCAGGCCCTCCAGCAGGTGCAGCCGACGTTCGACCTTCTCCAGGCGATGCTGGAGGCGCCGCGTCACGGTGTTGCTGCGGAAGCGGAGCCATTCCTCGAGGATCTGCTTCAGCGTCTTGACCTGCGGCCGACCGTCCAGGCCGATCATGTTGAGGTTGATGCGGAAGCTCTTTTCGAGGTCGGTGGTCGCGAACAGGTGTTGCATCATCGCGCCGGTGTCGACGCGGTTCGAGCGCGGGATCAGCACCAGCCGTACCGGGTTCTCATGATCGGATTCGTCGCGCAGGTCCTCCAGCATCGGCAGTTTCTTCGCGCGCATTTGCGAGGCGATCTGCTCGACCACCTTGGCCGGGGAAACCTGGTGCGGCAGCGCGGTCAGGACCACGTTGCCGCGTTCCTCCGTGTACACGGCGCGGCAGCGCACCGAGCCATTGCCGGTCGCATACATTGACACGAGTTCATTGCGCGGGGTGATGATTTCGGCGGCGGTGGGGAAATCCGGCGCCCTGACGTGTTCGCACAGGTCCGCAATGCTGGCGGACGGCTCGTCCAGCAGATGGATGCATGCGGAGGCGACTTCCCGCAGGTTGTGCGGCGGAATGTCGGTGGCCATGCCGACCGCGATGCCGGTCGAACCGTTCAGCAGTACATGGGGCATCCGCGCCGGCAGCCACGAGGGTTCCTTCAGGGTGCCATCGAAGTTCGATGCCCAATCCACCGTGCCCATCGCCAGTTCGCCCAGCAGCAGCTCCGCGATCGCGGTGAGGCGCGACTCGGTGTACCGCATGGCGGCAAACGACTTCGGATCGTCGGGCGAACCGAAATTGCCCTGCCCATCGATCAGCGGATAGCGGTACGAGAACGACTGCGCCATCAGCACCATCGCCTCGTACACCGAGGTATCGCCGTGCGGATGAAACTTGCCGATCACGTCGCCGACGGTACGCGCGGATTTCTTGGGCTTGGCGGTGGCGGCGAGGCTGAGTTCGCTCATCGCGTACACGATGCGCCGCTGGACCGGTTTCAGCCCGTCACCGATGAAGGGCAGGGCGCGGTCCAGCACCACGTACATGGAATAGTCGAGGTAGGCACGCTCGGCGTATTCGCGCAAGGGAATCTGTTCGAAGTTGCTCGGCAAAGCGGTCATGGGCTTCCGTCGTCCCGGGAAAGCCGGGGACTGTGCGTTCAAAGCCGGGAATTGTCGCGGGATGCGCGCCGCAATGCACGCCCTGGGTGCGGGCACCGGGGGTCCGCCGGCCGCTCATGCCTGTCACCGGGCGGGCCAGCTGGCCGGTGGCGACGAAGAACGATCCCGGTCGCTTCAGGCTTGCCTTGCGCCGATAAACACCCTCAGCGCGGCACGCGGTAGCCGCCCGGCACGCCGTGCGGCGAGAGCGTCAGTTGCCAAAGCTGGTCGCGGCGGGTGCGGAAGGTGGCGGCGGATCCGGACAGGTAATAGCGCCACATCCTGCGGAAGCGTTCGTCGTAGCGCGGGTTGGAAGCGGACAGTTCCGGCCAGGCCACGTCGAAGTTGGCGAGCCAGGCCATCAGCGTCTTATCGTAGTCGGCACCGAAATTGTGCCAGTCCTCGACCACGAACAGGTTCTCCAGCGCCGGTGCCACTTGCGAGGCGGCCGGCACCATCGAATTCGGGAATATGTATTTCTCGATCCAGGGGTCCGGCCGGGAAGGCGTGGAGTTGACGCCGATGCAATGCAATACCGAAAGCCCATCTTCCTTGAGGCAGCGGCGGCATACCTCGAAGTAGGCACGATAGTTCTTCCAGCCGACGTGTTCGAACATGCCGATCGAATACACCGCGTCGAATGTCTCGTTGACCTCGCGGTAATCCTGCAGGCGGATTTCCACGGGCAGTCCCTTGCACAACTCGCGCGCGAACCGTGCCTGCTGTTCCGACACGGTGACGCCGACGCCCGACACGCCGTATTTTTCGGCGGCGTATCTGAGCGCCTCGCCCCAGCCGCAGCCGATGTCCAGGATCCTCATGCCGGGCTTCAATTGCAGCTTGCGGCAGACCAGGTCGAGCTTGGCTTCCTCGGCGTCGTCGAGGTTGCCCGCGTCCTTCCAGTAGCCGCAGGAATAGACCAGCCGCTTGCCCAGCATCCTGGCGAACAGGTCGTTGCCGATGTCGTAGTGCGCCTTGCCGATCCTGAAGGCCTTGCGGCCCCGTTGCATGTTGATGAAGCGCGCCCGCAGGTGCGCCCTCAGCGCATCGAAATTGCGCAGGTGTTCGTCGAGCCGCGCGCCGAGCACGTGCTGGAAGAATTGATCGAGCGAGGGCGTGTCCCACCAGCCGTCCATGTAGGCCTCGCCAAGCCCCAGCGAGCCGTGCGCGAAAGCGCGGGCGAACACCCGCTCATCGTGCACCCGCAGGTCCCACGGTCGATCGCCGTCGATCCGCACGTCGGCGAGGGCCAGCAACTTCTGCGCCTTCTCGCGCAGCGCCTGGTCATGGCGGCTGGCGCGGGTGGCGGGCGCGGTGATCGTCGCAAGATCGTTCATGGCTTGAGCTCCATCAATGGAATCGCGGAAGAAACATCGCGGGTGGAGGCGGATCGCGGGTCCCCCGTACGGCCACCGGAGTCTACCGCTCGCTGCATGATGATTGCGTGCAGCGCCGGCACGCCAGCGGGCGCGGGAGGCTCAGCCGGGAGCGCCACTGCGCAGGCTCCACAGCAGCGGGCAGGCGGCGAGTTGCAGCAGGAGCGCCGCGATCACCGTATACAGCGGGTTCAGGTCGTACAACGCACCCAGCAGCAGGCTGCCCGCGAACCAGGCGCTCCCGTAGATCGCGTTGAACACGCCCATCACCGTCGCGCGCCGCTCGCGCGGGATGCGCTGCGCGACCGCGGCGCGAAACAGCGAGTCGTGCGCGCCGAAGCCGATGCCCCACAGGATCATGCCGGCAATGGCCGCCCACGCGCCGCCCAGGAAGACCAGCGGGGCATACAACGCTGGCACCAGGGTGGTCCACAGCAACACCGACAGCCCCCGCTGGTCGAACAGCCTTCCGAGCACGAGCGCCGTGGTGCCGCCGGCGAGGCTCGCCAGCGCGTACAGCACGGGTACCGCGTCATTCGCGACGATCTGGTCCTTGGCGAAGTGGAAGGCGATCAGGGCGAAATCGGCAAAGCCGGCGGCAATCAGCGCGGTGGCGACCAGGAAGACCTTCAGGTCGCGGAGGGCACGCGCGTCGGCCGCCTGTGGCGCCGGATGCGGTTCGAGCTCCTGCGGCTGCGGAAACTTCATCCGCGCGATCACCAGCGTCACCAGCGCGGCCAGCGCCGGCAGCAACAACCACGCGAATGCATGCCGGTACCCGCCGTGCAGGAACAGCACCAGCGCCGCGATCAACGGACCGAGCAACCCGCCGATGGAATCGAGCGCCTCGTGCAATCCGAACGCCCAACCCGCGCCGCCCATGTCCTTCGCGGCGTAGGAAAGCATCGCGTCGCGTGCCGGGGTGCGCAGCGCCTTGCCGCTTCGCTCGAGGATCACGAGGCCGGCCGCCACCGGCCAGTTGCCCGCGAGCGCCAGCGCCGGCACGGCCAGCAGGTTGATGGCATAGCCTGCGATCGTGATCGCCCAGTAGCGCCGGGTCCTGTCGGCGAGTGCGCCGGTGAAGAGGCGCAGCAGGTAGCCCAGCAGTTCGCCGCCACCCGCGACCAGTCCGACGATCGTTCCCGTCGCGCCCAGGGTGCCGAAGAACGGCCCCCAGATCGAGCGCGACCCTTCGTAGGTCATGTCGGCGAACAGGCTGACGATGCCGAGCAGCACGACGAAAACCAATGCGCGGCGGCGCGCCGGGAAGGATGACACCGGCTGGTCCCGATTCACCGGCTGTCGCCGCCGCCGAGGGTGCCGAATTCGGCGGGCAATATCGCGTAGAACAGCTGCAGCTTTTCCTCGCGCACGCGCGCGAGCATCTTCTCGGCCGCCTCGCGCGTCACCACAAAATCCACCCGTATGGTTTCGTGTCCGGCGAGTTCCAGGAAATGCGCTTCGTGGGTGACGCCATGGCGGCCATAGCCCGCGATCGAACGAAACGCGGTGCCACCGGCAAGCCCGAGTTTCTTCGCTTCCGCCAGCAGCCAGTCGTACAGCAGCACACCTGCATGGCGGCGGTTTTCGTGCATGAAGAAACGCAGGTACACGCCTTGGGTCGTCGGTCGGGCGTTCATGCGAAATGCCTCAGCAACGTCTGCATCAGCGCGAAGCCCAGGAGTGTCATCCCGAGCGTGCCGATGACGTGTACGCCCACGATCGCGAAGGTCCAGCCGTATTGCTGGCGCAGCAGCAGCGTCACCGTTTCGCCGGAGAAGGTCGAGAACGTCGTGAGGCCGCCCAGGAACCCGGTGGTGACGAATACGCGAGTCTCGGGGGAGAGCGCCTGGAATTGGGCAAACGCGCCGAGGATCAGGCCCATCAGCAGGCCCCCGAGCAGGTTCGCGGCCAGCGTACCGAGCGGCACGGTCGGGAATACCGGATTGAGCCATACGCCGAAGAGATAGCGCAGGCAGGCTCCGAGGAACGCGCCGCATCCGGTGGCGAGCAGGGCGTAGGTGAGCATGTGTGTCTCGACTCCCGTCAGGTGGTCGGGAACCGCGCGTCTTGCGCCGTCACGCGGCAATACCGGCGCGCCGGTCTCCCGGTCGTGCAGGCATCATCAGCCGATGTCCCGGCGGTTCGGGGAGGCATGCCATCTCCCATCGATCGATGGCGCATGGTAGCAGCCACCATTGGATTTACAGGGGCCTGCGCACAGCGAAGCCCAAGCGGCTTGGTACCCATGGTTGTTGCAGAAGCTGCGTGCAGGCCACGGTTGCCGGCGGCGATCGCGAGCACGCTCCCGTCCTACCGGAAGCGCAAGCTCTCGGGCGCGGGAGACGGCCGTGGCAGCAGTCCGCGTGCTTCCAGGAACGCGCGCGCCTCATCGGCATCGTGCTCGAGCCACGCACGCGCGGAGCCAAGCCGGAACGAATAGCCCCAGGCGTCCATGTCCGCGAACGCGCGTTCGCGGCCGAAGCCGGGCAGGGCGTCGGCCAGCATGATCTGCAGGTAGCAGGTCGCGTCCTCTTCCTCCAGAGAATCGCTGGCGTCGGTGTGGATGGATGCGCGCCGCGCAGGTTCCGCGACCAGCAGATGGCAGGCCTCGTGCAGCAGCGAATGCACTGGCGTGTCGGCGCGGGCGTAGACCGTGGTTGCGATCACGCCGGCTTCGGGTTCGCCCCAGTAGCTGCCGGGGATCGGCGCAGAGCCTTGGACGCGCACGAGTGTCAGGCCGTGCCGCGCGAGCAGGGCGGCCGGTTCATCGAAACCGATGTCGGCGAGACGAAGGACGTTCACGATGGCGGGAGGTGCATGCATTGTCCGCTGGCCGCCGGCTCCGGCTGGCGTCTTGAGCCGGCCTACGGCAGCCATTCTCCGGCCGGTGGCGCCGCAGGCGGGTTCACGGAGCGCAGCGACGTAACCGGCGAACGAAGTTACCCGGTTCCGCTTGCGCCGGGCACTTCCGGCAGCGCTACCGACAGCTCCAGCACTTCGCCTTCGTTGCTGCGCTCCACGTTGATCTGCACCGCGTCGGCGCCTACGTGCACGTATTTGCGGATCACTTCCAGTAGTTCGTTGCGCAGCAGCGGCAGGTAATCCGGTCCACCGCGGGTCGCGCGCTCCTGCGCCACGATGATGCGCAACCGTTCGCGCGCAATGTTCGCGGTGTTCTTCGGGCGCGGGCGCAGGAAATCGAGCAGGCTCATTGCTTCGTCCTCAGGTTCCGAACATCCGTTTGAAGAAGCCCTTCTTCGGGGCTTCGAGGAACCGCATCGGCACGTCCTCGCCGACGAGGCGCGCGACGGCATCCCCGTACGCCTGGCCTGCGATGGATCCGGCGTCGTGGATCACCGGCACGCCGGAGTTGGACGCAGCCAGCACCTGTTCGGATTCCGGGATCACGCCGAGTACCGGGATGCCGAGGATTTCCTCGACGTCGCCGACGCTCATCATTTCGCCGGCTTCGACGCGCGCGGGGTTGTAGCGCGTCAGCAACAGGTGCTGCGGGCCGGGACCTTCGCCCTGTTCGGCGCGGCGCGTCTTCGACGACAGCAGCCCGAGGATGCGGTCGGAATCGCGCACGCTCGAGACTTCCGGGTTCACCACCACCACGGCACGGTCGGAGAAATACATCGCGAGGTGTGCGCCTTTCTCGATGCCGGCCGGCGAATCGCACACGATGTAGTCGAAGCCATCCTGTTTCAGCTCGTCCAGCACGCGGCCGACGCCCTCCTGGGTCAGGGCGTCCTTGTCGCGGGTCTGCGAAGCCGCGAGCACGGACAGGTTGTCGTGGCGCTTGTCGCGGATCAGCGCCTGCTTCAGCGTGGCTTCGTTCTGGATCACGTTGACGAAGTCATACACCACACGCCGTTCGCAGCCCATGATCAGATCGAGGTTGCGCAGGCCGACGTCGAAGTCGATGACGGCGGTCTTGTGGCCGCGCTGGGCCAGTCCGCTGGCGAGCGAGGCGGACGTCGTGGTTTTGCCGACGCCGCCCTTGCCGGACGTGATGACTAGGGTTTCGCTCAAGGGGATGCTCCGGGTTGCAATGGCAGGTGGTGGTGGGTGCCGCGCCGATGACGCGGGCGGGACGGGAATGCTCGATGTCAGAAGCCGGCGATCCGCAGTTTGTCGTGTTCCAGCCAGATCTGCACCGCGCGGCCGGCGAATTCCTCCGGCAATTCCTCGAACACGCGGTAATGGCCCGCGATGGACACGATCTCGGCCCGGAATTCGCTGCAGAAGATGCGCGTGGACTTGTCACCCAGCGCGCCCGCGAAGGCACGGCCGCGCAACGCGCCATAGACGTGGATGTTGCCATCGGCCAAGGCTTCCGCGCCGTTGGCAACCGCGCCGACCACCACGAGATCCGCGCCGCGCGCGTACACCTGCTGGCCCGTGCGGACCGAACCGTGCTGCTGGAGCGCAACCTTCGGCCCGTCTGCGCCGGCGGGAGCGGGTGCCGCGGGGGCGCCGGTCTCGGGAACGGCGATGGATTCTGCGTCGCTGGGCGACGTGCGCTCCGCGCGTTCGTAGGCCGCGCGGAACTTGGCGATCAGGGGCAATCCCAGGCGCAGCGACAGCGCGTCGGTCTCGCTGTCGCCATAGGCGAGACCGACCGGAAGCATGCCGGCAGCGCGTACCGCGGCCAGCATGGCGTGCACCGCTTCATCGTCCGGGTGCGGGGAGAGGAACGACAGGTCCACCACCACCGGCGCGCGGACGAACAGTTGTGGAGCCTCGCGCACGCGCACTTCCAGGGCGGCCTTGAGGGCCGCCGGGTCGCTGCTGCGCACGCGCACGCTGGCGATTCCGACCTGGCCGAAGCGCAGGTCGGCGGCCTCCAGGATTTCGGTGCGGCATTCCGCTGCCGAGCCGCTCACGCCTGCCCCGCGACGCGCAAGGAAGGCTGGGCTTCGGCGGGCAGCCTACGCGCCGCGAGGCCGGGCATTTCGGGCAATCCCCCGGGGTAGGTTTCGCGCACGAACGCGTGACACTCGAGCGGCTTGACCAGCAGGCTGACCCGCCGGCCGGATTCGGGCATCACCTGCTGGCCGAGTTCATGGAAACCGAAGACGCCGTGGAACAGCACCGACACGTCGTCGCGCGGCTCGAGGAATACCTCGCAGGCCAGGTTCGGCGAGCGCACCTCGGCATAGCTCTGCACGTCGCTGTAGAACAACCGCCCGAGGCCATGCCCGCGGTGCAGGTTCCCGACCACCACCCGGTCGATGTACACGAACTGCTTGCAGTGCCTGCGGAACCACTGGAAATTGGAACTCGCGTGTTCGGTGCGGTCGCGCAGCGCGATCAGGAATCCGGCCAGGTGACCCTCCACTTCGGCCACCCGGAAGTAATCCGCGTGCCGGTAGAAATGGTCGACCTGTGCCGCGTCCATCGGCAGGATCGACGATCCCGCGGTGTTGTTGAGGCCGGCCACGGCGGCGAGATCGCTCGCGCGCACGTCGCGGAGGGTCAGTTGGGGCGTGAACGTCATCGTGTGCGGTATTCCGGCATGCAGGGCCGGCTGGCCCGGCCCAATGGCCGGGCATTATCGCACGCCTGCCGGTATACGTCCCGGGTATTCCAGGCAAGGCACGGTTCCCGCGGGCAAGCCTGGGTTAAGATCGGCGCGTGCGAAGCCCTTCCCTGAGTCCGATTTCCCTGCTCCGCTACGCAGGCCTCGTCACGTATGCGTGCGTGGGGGTGCCGCTGGCGCGGCGCGACTGGATGCTGGCCAACGTCAGCGACGAGCGCACCCAGATCCACGTGACCCGCGCGCTGCACGCGCAGAGTCACTCCGATCTCCTGTTGTGGGCAACCAGCTACGTGGTATTCGGGGTGGTGTACTGGCTGCTCACCCGCGATCTCGGCTCGCGCCGTTACTGGGGCGTCAAGCTGCTCGGGCTGCTGGTGCTGACCGTCGCGGCGGTCGCGATCAGCTGGTACAGCGTGAGCGGCCTCGGCGCGATCCTGCTGGCGGTCGCGGGCATGGTGCTGCCCTGGCTGTTGCCGCTGCCGGTCGCGATCGCCTGGCTGGTGCTGCAGTCGGCGGCAACCGTTCCGGTATATGCGACGTTCCCGTCCTTCACCCTCGGGATGGCCCTGATGCAGGCGGCCCTGTATCTCGGCTACTCGGTGATCGTGTTCATTGCGTCCGAGGTCGCGCGCCAGCAGGCGGATGCGCGCGAGGACCAGCGGCGGCTCAACTCCGAATTGCGCGCGACCCGGGCGCTGCTCGCCGAATCCAGCCGGATTTCCGAACGCATGCGGATCGCTCGCGAACTGCACGATCTCGTCGGCCACCACCTTACCGCGCTCAGCCTGAACCTCGAGGTCGCCGGCCACCTGGTGGTGAACGAAGCAGCATCCGACCACGTCGCGCGCGCGCGCTTGACCGCCAAGCAATTGCTGGCGGATGTACGCGAAGTGGTCAGCGAGCTGCGCGACGACGAGGGCATCGAACTGACCACCGCGCTGCGCGACCTGACGGAAGGCGTGCCGGGCCTGGAGGTTCACCTGGAATTGCCGCAGCGCTTCGCGGTCGGCGACTCGCGGCGGGCCCAGGTACTGTTGCGCTGCACCCAGGAAATCATCACCAACGCTGTCCGGCACGCGCGCGCGCGCAACCTCTGGTTGCGGTTCGAGGAAGGCCCCGGCGGCCTGCTGCTGCTCAAGGCCCGCGACGACGGCTGCGGCGCCCTCGAATTGAAACCGGGCAACGGGCTGACCGGCATGCGCGAACGGCTGGCGGAAGTCGGTGGGCAACTGGCGATCCATACCCAGCGCAACCAGGGCTTCGCGTTGGAGGCGTCGCTGCCGACCGAGCGGATTGCATGAGCGGCTCCAAGGCCGAACAGGTCCGCGTGCTCCATCGCCGATAACGCGCGGGGTTTCCAGCACCGCCGTCCATGTTGGGCTTCGCTGCCGCTGGGCACCAGGCTCCCAACGCGAAAGGGCAGGTCGGGCTGACGCCTGGTTTCATCCGGCGGAAGCGCAACGCATCGGAGGGCTCGTCAACGCAATCGCCGCATCGTGCAGGCTGCACGGGCGGCAAAAAGGGCATGTGCCTGTACACTCCGGCTCCTGGGCATGGGCGCGCTGACCACCGGGGGGGTGCAGGTTTCTCGCGGGAAGTCGCTTGGGGAGCAGACCGGCTGTGGGGAGGGTTGCATGATTTCCGTTTGTCTCGTGGATGACCAGACGCTGGTCCGGCAGGGAATCCGTTCGCTGCTGGAACTCTCGCCGGAAATCCAGGTGGTGGCCGAATGCAGCGACGGGGCCGCGGCGCTCGAAACCATCCCGAAGCTGAAGCCGGACGTGGTGCTGCTCGACATGCGGATGCCGGGCAAGAGCGGCCTCGACGTCCTCAACGCCTTCGCGGCCCAGGGCAGGGTGCCGCCGACCATCATCCTCACCACGTTCGACGATGACCAACTGGTCCTCGCGGGACTGAAGGCCGGCGCTCGCGGTTACCTGCTGAAGGACGTCTCGCTGGAGCAACTCGTGGATGCCGTCAAGACCGTCGCGACCGGCGGTTCGCTGATCGCGCCGGTGGTGACCCAGCGCCTGCTGGCCGGGGTGGGGCGCATGCACAACCAGTTCTCGAGCCTCGGCCAGCCGGATCCGCTGACCGAGCGGGAGACCGAAATCCTGCGCCTGATGTCCGGCGGCTACAGCAACAAGGAAATCGCCAATTCGTTGAAAGTGGCCGAGGGCACCGTCAAGAACCATGTATCCAACATCCTTTCCAAGCTCGGGGTGCGCGACCGCACGCGCGCCGTGCTGAAGGCGCTGGAACTGGGGATCGTCTAGGAGCCTTTCTTCGAAGCGGGTGGATGTCCAGGGGCAGGTCACGGAAGGCCGTGCCGGTGTCGGGCAAGCGCGGGTCGCGGAAACCTCGCATCGCCCTGCAACGAAATGGCGATCAGGGACGATCGCACAAACATGCCATGGCGCGAATCCCGTGAAGCAAGTAACATCCGCCTTTCATGTGTTTCACAGCGACGCACGAGCAGGTGACCCGGGGGGTCGCGGCGGGCGTCGGCCATACGTACAAGCCGTCCGGAGATCCCTGGCATGACCCGTGTGCTCGAATTCGTCGTCGCCCTGATCATCGTGTTCATCATCGCCGTGATCGTGGGACTGTTCCTGCCCAGCCACGCGCACGTCGAGCGCTCGCTCGACATCAGCCACAACCCGCAGCAGATCTTCGACGTGCTGAACAACTTCCGGCGCTTCCCGGACTATGTCGGCGGTGAATTGCAGGCACAGGATCCGCAGGTGAAGTTCTCGTTCTCGGGTCCCGCCTACGGCCCGGGCGCGACGATCCACTGGACCGGTGGCAACGATGGCAAGGTCGGCAACGGCACGCTGGTCAACAAGTCGGGCAACATCGACCTCGCCGGCAACAGCACCGTGACCTGGGACCTCACCAACCACTGGCGCGGCGAGAACAAGGTCTTCACGTTGCAGGTTGCGCCCAGCCACGGCCAGCGCGTCAGCAGCGTGACCTGGGGCTACGACGTCGACTACGGTTGGAACCTGATCGACCGCTATTCGCAGTTGTGGATCCATGGCGCACCGGACACCATGATCCAGTACGGGCTCGACTCGCTGCAGACGATGCTGGCGGGCATCCCGAACGTCGATTACGACAAGCTCAACCCCGGCCTGTATCGCACCCAGGCGAACCCGATGCTGCTGGTCTCGACCAAGGCCACGCGCACGCTGGACGACATCGATACCGCCAAGACCGCGGCGATCAAGCAGATCAGGGACGCGATGTCCAAGCTCGGCGTCAAGGCCGCGGGACCGACGACCTTCATTACCACCGAATGGGGCGACACCACGTATACCTTCGACGTGGCGATTCCGATCGATACCACCACCATCAAGGTTGATGGCAAGGACTACGACCTGACGCAGTTGCCGCCACGGCCGACCACGGCGCAGTTCGCAGCGCCGTCGTCCGCTGCCAGCGCCGGCAAGCCGGCGTCCTCCGCAACGGCGGCCGCGGCGTCCAGTGCAGGCAATCCCGCGGCGGTGGCAAGCGCCGGCGAGCCCGCCTCGGCATCGTCGACGGGTGCGGCGGCTGCCAAGGGGCCGGCGCCGGGCAGTCTCGACAAGCAGAACCAGTTGATCGTGAATGACAACGTGCGCGCGGTGATGATGCCGGCCCGCGAAGTTCTGGAAGCCACCTGGACCGGTGAAGCCGGGGTTCCGCTGGTGCGGCTGGCATTGATGGCCTACGCCGGTACCCACGGCTACCAGTTCAACGACACCGAGTACCGCATCTACGACGAGTTGGCTTCGCTGCCGACGGTCGCCGACCAGGACCAGATTTATCGGGTGTTCCTGCCGGTGACGAATGCCCCGGCACAAACTCCGGAACAGATCTCCGGTCGCGCCAAGCCGCTCACCGGACTGGATCCGGCGCTCTGGTCGGGACAAGCACCGGAAGCGAAGAATGCCGAATCCGGGCAGAAGAACAAGAAGCCGGCAGCGCGCAAGCGCCCGGCGCACACGAGGAAGCGACATCACCGTTGAGGGCGCAGCGCTCGTTGGACAAGAAGGCCCGCCCAGTGCGGGCCTTCTCTTTCTGCATTGTCGTGCCTCTTTGAAATCCTTCTCGAGCAGCCCTCCGCGGCGTGGAGCACCGTCGTGGCCATCCGTGGCCGCCCGTTATTCGCACCAGTCCTGGCGCTCACCCTTCGGGCTGCCGTTGGCATTCGGACGCGCTCCCGGCGCGCCTCGTCGAAGCGGCGCGTGATGCCACTGGCATCCCGCGAGCGCCGCTGTGTCCGGCAACCACCCATGGTGCGGGCCGCGGGCCCACACATCCCTGTGCGGGCGTTCGCCGACGCACGCGATGCCCCGGCATCGCGTAAACGCGTCAGCGCACCCTGCTAGAGTTTGCGCACGCACTCCCGCGATTCTTTGCTGATGATCGAAACCGAACACCTCGGCAAGCGCTACGGCCGGATCGACGCGGTCGCCGACCTGAGCCTCAAGGTGGCGCCGGGGCAGGTGCTGGCGCTGCTCGGGCCGAACGGCGCGGGCAAGACCACCACGATGCGGATGATCGCGGGCTTCCTGGTGCCGGGTTCCGGGCGCGCGTGCGTATGCGGGCACGACGTGGTTCGCGACCCGATGCGGGCCCGCCGCTCGCTGGGTTACCTCCCCGAAGGCGCGCCGAGTTACGGGGAGCTGTCGGTGGCGGAGTTCCTGGCATTCGCCGCCCGGGTACGGGGAGTCACCGGCATCGCCGGCAACCGCCGGCTGGACGAGATGATCGAGCGGCTGCAGCTCCAGCCGGTGCTGGCGCAGAGCATCGAGACGTTGTCGAAGGGCTACCGGCGCCGGGTATGTCTCGCGCAGGCGATGCTGCACGACCCGCCGGCGTTGATCCTCGACGAGCCGACCGATGGCCTCGACCCGAACCAGCAGCGCGAGGTGCATGCGCTGATCCGCGGCATGGCGCGCGACCGCGCCATCATCGTTTCGACCCACGCGCTC
This sequence comes from Rhodanobacteraceae bacterium, assembly GCA_025928585.1. Classification (GTDB taxonomy): domain Bacteria; phylum Pseudomonadota; class Gammaproteobacteria; order Xanthomonadales; family Rhodanobacteraceae; genus 66-474. Next base: position 30,656 of record JAICJG010000007.1, on the reverse strand, counting down.
GATGAAGTGCGGGCCGCCTGCAACCGGGTGGCGATCCTCGCGCACGGTCGCCTGCGCGCGCAGGGAACGCCGTCCGAACTGGAGCAGCAATCGCGCTACCACCGCGCGGTCAGTTTCCGCGCGCCGGCGAGCGCGCTGGCCCGGGAGTTGCTGGGGCGGCTTCCGGAGGTGGACGCCGTGGAAGTGGATCCCGTCGACGGCCGGATCACGGTGTTTCCGCGCGATGGCCACGAGATTTTCGGGAGCGTGGTGAAGCTGCTGGAGGAACAGCACGTGCGGGTCGACGAACTGCAGCTCGAGCGCGGCCGCCTGGATGACGTGTTCCGGAGCGTCACGGGTGATGCCATCGACACCCGGCGCGCGGCCTGAAGGCGAGGGGAAGAATCCACGCATGCCGACGGTGACTTCCGGCGCAGCCACCGATATGCGCGGACGACCCTTCGCGGGCGTGCTGCTGCGCGAGTTGCGCGGCTACCTGATCACGCCGGTCGCGTGGCTGTTCAGCGTCATCTTCCTCGTGTTCGCGGGCTCCTTCACGTTTTACCTAGGCGCGTTCTTCGAGCGGGCGCAGGCCGATCTCGATCCATTCTTCCGGTTCCACCCGTGGCTGTATCTGGTGCTGGTGCCGGCGCTCGCGATGCGGCTGTGGGCGGAAGAGCGCCGCAGCGGCACCCTGGAACTTCTGATGACGCTGCCGATCCGCCCGTGGCAGGCGGTGCTCGCGAAGTTCCTCGCGGCGTGGATCTACATCGGCTGCGCGCTCATCCTGACCTTTCCGATGTGGCTCACCGTGAACTATCTCGGCCAGCCGGACAACGGCGTGATCCTGGCCGGCTACACCGGCAGCTTCCTGATGGCCGGGGCATTCCTCGCGATCAGCGAGTGCCTGTCGGTGCTGACCCGCAGCCAAGTCATCGCCTTCATCCTCGCGCTCGCAGTGTGCCTGTTGTTCCTGCTTGCGGGTGACCCGCTGGTGCAGCAGCCACTGCTCGCGCTCGGATCCAGGCGCGTGGCCGACGCGCTCTCGGACTTGAGCCTGCTCGCGCACTTCCAGGCGATCGCGCGCGGCGTGCTCGATTTCGCCGACGTCGCGTACTTCGTGCTGACCATCGTGTTCTGGCTCGCTGCGAACGCGGTGGTGCTGGAAGTGAGGCGCGGCGGATGAGGATCGGCGCGTCGGTCCGGCTGCGTCTGTGGGTACTGCTGCCCATGCTCGCCGCGGCCTATGTGGTGGCGGTGTTGGCCGCGTCGAAGTGGCTCGATGCCGAACGCATCGATCTGACCCGCGACCACCTCTATACGCTCGCGCCCGGGACCCTCGACATCCTTGATCATCTGAAGGAGCCGCTCGATCTCACGCTGTATTTTTCCGATCGCGCGAGCCGCAGCCTGCCGCAGATGCGTGCCTACCACCAGCGCGTCGTGAACCTGCTCGACGAGGTGGTGCGCCACTCGAACGGACGCGTGCACTTCAGGCAGGTCGATCCGCTGCCGTATTCGGAGGACGAAGACCGCGCCACCGCGGCGGGGCTGACGTCCGCGCCGGGCAGCACCGGCGAGGCGATCTTTTTCGGGCTCGCCGGCCGCAATTCCGAAAACGGCCGCGACGCCTCGATCCCGTTCTTCCTGCTCGCCAAGGAGCGTTTCATCGAATACGACATCGCCAAGCTGCTCTACGACCTGAGTACGCCGCACAAGCCGCGGGTCGCGATCTACAGCGGGCTGCCGATCTGGGGCGACAGCGATGGCGCGCCGCCCTGGACCGCGCTGCAGCAGCTCCGGCAATTGTTCGCGGTGCGGCGCCTGGATTCGGAGGGCCTGGCCTCCCTGCAAGCCGCGAGCGTCGACGCGCTGGTGCTGATCCAGCCGGTGGCGATGTCGCAGCCGGAATTGCGGGGGCTCGATCGTTACGTGCAGCAGGGCGGGCATCTGCTGGTGTTCGTGGATCCGGATTCGGAGGTGGCGGGCGGCGAGCCGTCCGACTTGCCGGAACTGTTCCGCGCGTGGGGCGTGACCTTCGATCCCGGGCGGGTACTGCTCGACCGGTCCCGCGCACTGCAGGTGCAGGTCCCGGGGAGCGATGCGCGGGCGTACGACCCGGCGGTGCTGGGGCTCACGGGGGACGAGCTCAATCGCCGCGATCCAGTCACCGCGGCCCTCAGCGTGTTCGACGTTTCGACGGCCGGCTACTTCGGGCTCGCGGCGAACACCAGCACCCGGCTCGATCCGTTGGTGCAGAGCACGACCGAGGCGATGGCGGTCACCGCCGCGCGCGTCCGGGGAGCGACCGATCCATCGAGCCTCTACAAGGACTACCATTCGGAAGGCAAGCACTACGCCATCGCCGTGCGGCTCGAGGGGGACCTGCCGGGCGCGTTTCCCGGTGACCAACTTTCGGTCGAGCCCACGCGCAAGCCCGAGGTGATCCTGGTCGGCGATACCGACGTCCTGTCCGACCGGTTGTGGGTCCAGACCAGCGCCTCGCAGGGGCAGACGCTGGTGAGTCCGTTCGCCAACAACGGTGATCTCTTCGTCAACGCGGTCGACGACCTCGCGGGCCCCTCCGACCTGATTTCGATTCGGGGCCGCGCGGTGGCGGAGCCCCGCTTCACCAGGGTCGACAACTTGCGACGCCAGGCCGACGAGAAGTTCAAGGCCAAGCAGCACGAACTGGAACAGGAATTGAGCGACACCGAACAACGCATTGCCGCGCTCAAGCAGGCCTCGCATGGCCGCGACCAGACCGCCGCGCAGAAGGCTGCGGTCGACGAATTCCAGCAACGCAAGCTGGCGATTCGCGGTGAACTCCGCGCCGTGCAGCGCAGCCTCGACGCCGACATCGAACGGTTGTCGATGCTGCTGAAATTCATCGACATCCTGTTGATGCCGATCGTGGTGTCGCTGGTGGGACTGCTGTATGGCGCGTGGCGCTTGCGCAGGCGGCGCGCGGGCGGTGAATGGCGATGAGCCTGGCATCCCCGGCAAGCGGCCCCGGGCTTCCGCGCTGGCCTGCGATCGCGGCGGGTGTTGCCGGCGCAAGCGCGGTGGTGCTCGGCGCGCTCGGCGCGCACGCGCTCCGCGCCACCTTGGCGCCGCCGGTGCTGGAGATCTGGCAGATCGCGGTGCGCTTCCAGTTCTGGCACGCGCTGGCGCTGGTCGCATGCACCCTGTTGGCGCGCCGTTCGCATGCAGCGTATCTCGGTGCGACGCTGTTTTCGGTCGGCATCGTGTTGTTTTGCGGAAGCCTGTATGCGCTCGCGCTGGGTGCGCCGCGCGCGGTCGGCGTGGTTACGCCGCTCGGCGGTTTGTGTTTCATCGTGGCGTGGATCGCGCTCGGCGTTGCGCTGTATCGACACCGTGAATGAGCCCTCCCCTGCAAGGGGAGGGTTGGTGGGGATGGTGTTGGCCACATGATCGAGAAGACTCCAATGAGACGGGAAGTGATCGCACGCGGCTTCGATGTCCAGGCTGCCGCCGCGTACCTCGGGAAGCGCGATCGCAGGCTGGCGAAATGGATGCGCCGGATCGGGCCGATCGAGCGCGATTTTTCGGTCCGCTTCGATCCGGTCGATGCGCTTGCGCACTCGATCCTGTACCAGCAGCTCTCCGGCAAGGCCGCGGCGACGATCGCGGGCAGGGTGGAGGCATTGATGCCGGGTTGGCGGCGGATCACCACGCACGGCATCGACGCCGTGGACGACGCCGCGCTTCGCGCAGCGGGCGTCTCGCGAAACAAGATTGCGGCGCTGCGCGACCTCGCCGCCAAGTCGCACGCGCGAATTGTGCCGACGCCGGCGCAACTCGCGCGGATGCCCGACCAGGACCTGATCGACCATTTGATCCAGGTCCGCGGCATCGGACGCTGGACGGTCGAGATGCTGCTGATGTTCCGGCTGGGCCGTCCCGACGTCCTGCCGGTCCACGACCTCGGCATCCGCAAGGGCGCGCAGATCGTGCATCGCTTCGAGGAGCTGCCGACGCCGCTCGCGTTGCAGGAATTCGGCGAGCTTTGGGGTCCGTATCGGACCCTCGCCAGTTTCTATCTGTGGAAGATCGTCGAGGCCGCCACCCCGCCAAAAGCAGGCGCCAAGCCGTTCAAGCGTTCACAGGACTGAGGCGGGCGGCGGCAGACGAATTGGGTATGCCTGATGTCGACGGCGAATTTCTGCCCGACGCCGGGCGGATGTTCCCACGGGTGATATCAGGCAACTGCTGGCCACACACAATGCCTCGGTGTTGCCCAGTCAACGCCGGGCCGGGCGCGGGTGCCAACACCAGTGCCAAGGCTCATACGCGATACCGTGGGGATTGCCGCGGGGATAGGAGAGGGCGAAACCAAACCGCGCGGCGTTGTCCACGAGCCATGCGAAGGCCGGCGAGCGCTCGAATTCTTCTTCGAGCGCGCGCCAGCCGGGGGTGGTGAAATCCACGCAGCGTCCGCTGTGGTGTTCGCTGTAGCCCGGCGCGGCGCTGACGCGCAGGATTTCGTCCATTGCCAGTCCGCGCGCGAGTTTTCGTTCGAGGACGCCGAGCTGGTATTCGACGGAACGGAATGCCGAAACGACTTGCAGCGTCACAGCCGCCCGCGCCGCCGCCTCGCGCGCGCGGCGGAGTGCGCTCGCCGCGCGCGGCTGCAGCCACTGCTCCCGGCCCTGGATGTCGCGCCCGATCGATACCAGCCGCGTGGGTTCGCGTTGCAGCCGAAGGCCGCGGGCGCGGCCGTAGTCACGTGGCACCCCGAGCGCGAACGCGCGTTCGAGCAGCGCCCGGCGCGCGGCTGGATCGCGACAGCGCTGCAGCGGCGCCTGTCCGGCCACGCCCGATTACCGTGCGGAGGATGCGGGCGCTGCGCTCGCAGCGGGCAGGGGGCGGACGTAGAAACCCGCAATCTTGCCGTCATGGTCGCAGGCGAGTTGCGCGACGAGGTCGCCTCTTTCGAATTGAAGCGCCGTACCGACGACCGGCAAGCCCTGGTACATCACGGCCTGCGGCTCGCCTCGCGATTCCAGTTTGCCGAAATGGCTGGCGAGCGAGCGCCAGACCTTGCCGAGCTTGTCCCCGCTCAGCGCACCCTTCATCCGGTCATCGAAGCTTGTGCTGGCCGCATGGAAATCGCCGTTGGCGAGGTCGTCCAGGAAGGCGTGGGAGAGCTGTTCGCAGGCCTCCATGCGGGCGGCGTCGGCTTGTCCGGCGATTGCGTTGGCTTGGGCGCCGGAGGAGGGGTGCGTGCGGGCACGTTCGGCTGGGGGTTGCTGCGGGGCTGCCAGCGCGAGCGCGGGCGCTGCGATCAGGGCGACGGCAATCAGGTTGGGGTGCATGTGGACGACTCCCGCGGAGAGGGCAAGTATCAGGCCGGCCGTTTCAGGTAGAACACGGGCGAGGGGACGCCGTAGCCCTCCACCACCTGCACCAGTTCCCAACCTTCGCGACCGAGCTGGTTGAGCTGGTCCGTGATTTCCTCTGGGTCCGGGCGCAGCTTGAAGAATGTTGAGGATTTGAAGCGCACGACCTTGTAGATCCACCGTGTGTCCGGGCTCATTGGCATGGATTCCCTGTCAGCTTCGTGATGGAGGGTCGTGGCGGGCGCCGTTCGTCAGGCGGCCAGCCTTGCGCAGTGCGTCGCGCAGCACGTATTCGATCTGCGCATTGAGCGAGCGCAACTCGTCGTTGGACCAGCGCTGCATCGCACCGAGCACCGCCGCATTGATCCGCAGCGGATATGCCTTCTTGTCGGATTTCTCCGCGCCCACTGGGTCAACCCTGGTAAAGCGTGCCCGTGTTCAACACGGGCTGGGTGGCGCGCTCGCCGCACAGCACCACCAGCAGGTTCGACACCATCGCGGCCCGGCGTTCCTCGTCGAGGTTGACGATGTCCTGGCGGCTCAATTGTTCGAGCGCCATCTGGACCATGCTGACCGCCCCCTGGACGATCCGCGTGCGCGCGGCGATGATCGCGCCCGCCTGCTGCCGCTGCAGCATCGCCTGCGCGATTTCCTGCGCGTAGGCGAGGTGGCTGATGCGCGCTTCCAGCACCTCGACGCCGGCCTTGCCGAGACGCTCCTGGATCTGCTCGCGCAGGTGCCGGGTGATTTCGTCGCCATGGCTGCGCAAGCTGGGCCTGGGCTCCTCGTGTGAATCGTAGGGATAGCTTTGCGCCATCTGGCGCAGCGCCGATTCACCCTGGATTTGCACGTAGTTCTCGTAGGCGTCCACCTGGAACACGGCCTCGGCGGTGTCGACGACTTTCCACACGATCACCGCGGCGATCTCGATGGGATTGCCGTCGGCGTCGTTGACCTTGAGCTTCGATGATTCGAAATTGCGCACGCGCAGGGAAACCGCGCGCTTGGCGTAGAACGGATTGGTCCAGCGCAGCCCAGGCTCGCGCGCGGTGCCCGCGTAGCGCCCGAACAGCAGCAACACCACGCCCTGGTTGGGTTGCACCTGGAAAAAGCCCTTGCACAGGAACGCGACGATTGCGAACAGGATCACCGAGGGGATGGCGATGCCGATCACCTGGTGCCATACGCCATGGACAAAACCGGCAACGAACAAGCCCAGGAGCAGCGCGAACAGGACTGCGAAGGGGATGCCGGACAGCGACGAAGCGCGGGTTTCGTTCATGGGGTTCTCCCGTTTGCCAGAAATAAAGATATCACAATGATGTCATGTTGCGAACGGGCGTGATGGGCCGCGCCGGCTGCCGGCCGGGCCGGTCGACAAGGATTGGTGCCATGGGGGTATTCGTAAACCGGGGAGTCCGTCGCACGGAGAAGCGTTACGCGCCGGTCAGCACACGCTGTGCTTGCTGTGAAAGCAGTACGTTACCGATATTGTTTCGACTGTTTTCGAGGCCAGGAGCATCCGTGGCGGCGCAGCCGATGTCCGCGCGGGCCGCCCGGCGGCTCACACCGGACGCTCAACACCGTGTCGGCGGGGCCGGCAGCCAGCCGCCGGGACCGAGGATCTGGAGGCTGTCGAAGCGCGCCTTGTAACCCATTTTGGGGTGGTTGGCGATCCAGTAGCCGAGGTACAGGTGCGGCAGTCCGCGCTCGCGTGCGAACTCGACCTGGCGAAGGATCGCATAGGTGCCGAGGCTCCGCCGCGGCAGCTCGGGTTCGAAGAACGTGTACACCGCGGAGAGCCCGGTGTCGCACACGTCGGTGACTGCCACCGCGAGCAACCGTCCCGCTGCGCGGAATTCGAGGAACAGCGTCGGACTCCAGGGCGCGGCGAGAAAATGCGAGAAGTCCTCGTCACTTGCCTCGTCCATCCCGCCGCCGGGATGGCGTGCCTGCAGGTAACGGGCGTACAGATCCTGGCGTTCCCGGGTCAGGCCGGGGGCGCACTCGGCGACGGCGACGTCGCGATTGCGCGCGAGGCAGCGACGCTGGCTGCGGTCGGGGACGAACGTGGCGACATCGATCCGGCACGGCTCGCAGGCGTGGCAGCGCAGGCAGTGCGGATGGTAGACGTGGCCGCCGGCGCGACGAAAGCCGCGGGCCAGCGACAGCGCATACAACCTCGGCAGGTTCTGCGCGGCCGGGTCGAGCACCAGATTCTGCGCCGTGCGCGAATGGAAGTAACCGCACGCATGGGGCAGGGTCTGGAACAGCCGGACGCGTTCGCTCCGCAGTGTCATTACCAGACCGAGATCAGCTTGGCTCCGTAGACGGCGATGGCGATGCAAACGGCGACCAGCACCGCGGTGCGCACCCGCGCAGCCGTGAGCGCGGGACTGCGGCCGCCACCCTTGCGGGCGCGATACGCGGCGAGTTCCTCCGCGTAGCGCGTGACCGGTTCGATCCCCATGTCCCGCATCAATTTGCGGGCACGGGTGTGGTCGCTCGCGTGGCACACCCACACGGCGGGCCAGTTGTCGCTGTGGCCCGGACGGGCGTACGAGAAACGCCGGTAGCTGGAACCGGCGTACACGCGGCGATTGGTGATCCTGGTCGCAATGCCGTTCTCGGCCATCACCGCCACCAGGCGGTCGATGTTTTCCATCCGTGGCGAGGTATAGATTCTGCGCATGGAAGAAAGTGTACGACAGCCGTGCGGGGTTGCAACTGAACGTGATCATCCCCGACCGCTGCACCCTGAAGCCGCTCTGAACGTGGGTGCGTGCGATGCCGGGCTTCGTTTCACGCAGCGCAGCAGCGCGCAGGTTGGTGCTGCGCGCAGTCCAACTGTTGCAGTTCGTCCCGCTGGTCAGCGAGGCGGTCCTCTCCAGGTTTCGGCGGCTGGGCTTCTCGCGGAGCAAGTACGGAATCAGCCCGACGTACCGGGCCTCATCCCGTAGGCTGCGCGCGGCGAAGCCCAACCTGGGCAGACACCCCAGCGCTAGTGCGACGTCAGCGGCCGCGTGGTTCCCGCAGCCGCAACAATCCTTCCTGGGCGCTCGACGCGACCAGCCTGCCCTGGGTATCGAACAACTGGCCGCGCACCAATCCGCGGGCACCCTGCGCGGTCGGACTTTCGCAGGCGTACAGCAACCAGTCGTCGGCACGGAACGGGCGGTGGAACCAGAGCGCGTGGTCGAGGCTGGCCATCTGCAAGTCGGGCGTAAGGTAGGACACGCCGTGCGGCAGCAGCGCGGTGCCGATCAGGTGGTAATCCGAAGCGTAGGCGAGCAGCGCGCGGTGCAGGGCTGGCGGCGCGTCGATGCGATCGGCGAGCCGGAACCAGATGTGCTGGTAGGGCGGGCGCTTGGCCGGATGGAGTTCGTCGCGCGGCCAGACGAATCGGTATTCGAACGGGCCGTCGGTGCTGAGCCAGCGCCGCAGCTTCGGCGGCAGCTTGGCGAGTTCCGCGTCCGGCAACCGCGTCGGCCGGGCCAAATCCTCCGGCTTCGGTACCTCCGGCATCCCGGTCTGGTGCTCGAAACCGGGTTCGTCCACCTGGAACGACACCGCGCAATTCAGGATCGGCTGGCCGTGCTGGATGGCCTCGACGCGGCGAACCGAAAAGCTGTGCCCGTCGCGGGCGCGGTCCACCGAATACACGATCGGCTTTTCGACGTCGCCCGCGCGCAGGAAGTAGGCGTGCAGCGAATGCGCCCCGCGGGCGGGGTCGACCGTCTGCTGGGCCGCGGACAGGGCCTGGCCGAGCACCTGGCCGCCGAACACGTAGCGCGTCCCGATGTCGCGGCTCTGACCGCGGAACAGGTTGTCTTCCAGCCGCTCGAGTTCCAGCAGTTCGATCAACTCGGAGACGTGGGTCTGGATCATCGCTGCGTGCCGGGCAAAAGTCCGCGCATTATAAATGCGCGCACCAGCCGCATTTCCGCGGGCGTCAACGAAGGTTGCGCTGCAGCGTACACCCGGCCATCACGCGTTCCCACGGGAACAGGATTCCCGGATCGAGCTTGCGCCGCACCGTGCGCTCCGGATCATCGCTGGCGGGCACGAGGCCCGTGTCCAGGTCTTCGTGGCCGGCGATTCCGCGGAGCGCGGGCAGGCTCTCGCCGAGGTGCGCGAGCAGGGCCCGGAGAGACTCGATCTGGACCTCGGAGTAGGGCTCGCGCATCGTCTGGCGGCGCGAGTCGAACCAATCGGGGTAGCGGCCGGCGTTGACCAGTTCGATGCCGATCGAACGCTCGTTGTAGCCGCGGGTGTGGTGCGCCATCCGCTCCGCCGGTACGTAGCGCAGCACGCGGCCGTCGCGATCGACGTAGTAGTGCCCGCTGTTGCCGGTGCCGCTCGGATGCACGATCCGCTCGCCGAAGGTCCGCGCCGTCGCGAGATCGGGCAATTCGGTGCAGTGGATCACCACGAGGTCGATGTCCGTGAGCGGCCGCGTTGGGAGGCGGCCGACGTAGGGCAGCAACTGGTCGCGGATCACGGGCCTACGTTCCATGGCGGCAGTGTTGCACGGATTGCCGTGGAATCGAGGGTCGCCTGCTACGCTTTCCCGATTGCCTTGATGGATCCCCGGCCTCGCCATGCCCGGCCATGTCATTCTCTCGCACGGTTCCGACAGCGGTCCCGATGCGACCAAGGTCAGTGCCCTCGCGCGCGTTGCCGAAGGGCTCGGCTGGAGCACGTCGCGCCCTGATTACCGTGGCGATGACGCCGCCGGCTACGCCGGCTCGGTGGCCTTGCGCGTCGCCCGCCTCGTCGAAGCGATGCGGCGCGCACCGCGGCCACTGGTGCTGGCCGGCTCCAGCATGGGCGCATTCGTGTCGGGCCTGGCCTCGCTGGAAGCCGGGTGCGACGGCTTGTTCCTCGTCGCGCTGCCGATCGCGATCCCCGAATGTGCGCGGCGCTTCGACATGGCGCCCGGCGTGCCCGGCATGCTGGTGCACGGCTACCGTGACGAACTGTGCCCGGTCGATGCCGCGCTTGGGTTTGCACGCGGACGACCGATCCCGGCGTTGTTGCTGGACGGCGATCATCGCCTGGCGGGGCAGGTGCCGATGATCGAACGGCAGTTCCGGCTGTTCCTCGAATCGCGGGCGGGTTGAGGCATGGCAGCATTTTTCGCGACCTGTCCGAAGGGACTCGAATACCTGTTGCGCGATGAACTGACCGCGCTCGGCGCGGCGGCGCGCGAGGCCCTGGCAGGCGTGCACTTCGAAGGCGACCTGGAATGCGCGTACCGCGCCTGCCTCGAGTCCCGCCTCGCCAGCCGGATCCTGCTGCCGCTGTCCGAATTCGCCGCCGTCGATGCCGATGGCCTGTATGCCGGCGTGCGCGCGATCGACTGGTCGCAGCATCTCGCGCCGGAGGCAACACTCGCCATCGATGCAACCGGCAGCAGCGGCTCGCTCGTGCATTCGGGATTCGCGGCGCAGAAGGTCAAGGACGCGATCGCCGACCAGTGCCGCGAACGCTTCGGCGTGCGACCGACGGTGCAGCCGGAGCGGCCGGACCTGCGGCTCAACCTGCATCTCCGCCAGGGGCGTGCCAGCCTGGCGGTGGATCTTTCCGGCGAACCGCTGCACCGGCGCGGGTGGCGGCGCGGTCAGGGCGAAGCGCCGCTCAAGGAGAACCTGGCGTGCGCGATGCTGCTGCGCGCGCGTTGGCCGGAAACCTATGCGCAAGGCGGTGCGCTGGTCGATCCGATGTGTGGCTCCGGCACCCTGCTGATCGAGGCGGCCTGGATGGCTGCCCACGTGGCGCCGGCCCTGCAGCGCGATCATTTCGGTTTCCTCGGCTGGCGCGGACATGACGCCGCGCTCTGGCAGCGCCTGGTCGATGCCGCGCGGGAGCGCGCACAGGAAGGGCTGCTCGGCTTGCGCACGTGCTTCTTCGGCAGTGACAGCGATCCGCACATGGTTGCGACTGCCACCCACAACCTGCAGAACGCGGGCGTCGCGGGGTTCGCCCATCTCGACAAGCGTCCGGTCGAACACCTCGAGCCGCCGGCAGGGTTCAGCACGGGCCTCGTGATCACCAATCCGCCGTACGGCGAACGGATGGGCGATGTCGAAACGCTTCCGGCCTTGTACGCGCAACTCGGTGAGCGGCTGCGTGCCGGATTTGCCGGCTGGCGTGCCGCGGTACTGACTTCGGAGGTGGAGCTCGAACGCGCGCTCGGCCTGCGTGCGGTGAAGCACTACGCATTGTTCAACGGCGCGCTCGAGTGCCGGCTCGGGCTGTTCGAAGTCCACGAGCGACCGGCCGCGCGAGCGCCCGCTCCGCTGTCGGCGGGCGCGGAAATGGTCGCGAACCGGATCCGCAAGAACCTGCGGCACCTGCGCAAGGAGCTGTCGCGATCCGGTGTCACGTGTTTTCGCGCGTATGACGCGGACCTGCCCGAATACGCCGCGGCGATCGACGTGTATCGCGGCAGGCCGGAGCATGCGTCGGCGCCCGTCCACGTCGAAGCAATGGAGACATGGTTGCATGTCCAGGAATACGCGCCGCCCGCCACCGTGGACGCCGCGGCCGCGCAGACCCGCTGGCGCGAGCTGCAGCGCGCCGCGTGCACGGCGCTGGACGTGCCTCGCCAACGGATGGTGTTGAAGACGCGTGCCCGCGGCCGCGGCGGCAGCCACTACGGCCGGCTTGCCGCGCGCGACGAATATCTCGTGGTGGGGGAGGGCGGGCTGCGCTTCCTGGTGAACCTGCACGATCGGCTGGACACCGGCCTGTTCCTCGACCACCGGCTGGTCCGCGCCCGCCTGCGCGAACTTGCGCCGGGACGCGACCTGCTGAACCTCTTCGCGTACACGGGGACCGCAAGCGTGTATGCCGCGGCCGGAGGTGCGCGCAGCACCACCAGCGTGGACCTGTCGCCGGTGTACCTCGAATGGGCGTCGCGGAACCTCGCCCTCAATGGCTACACCGGCGCCGCGCACAAGCTCGTGCAGGCCGATGCGACGGCCTTCGTTCGCGAAGACCGGGCGCACTACGGGCTGATCTATGTCGATCCGCCGACCTTTTCCAATTCGGCGAAGGCGGGCGATTTCGACGTGCAGGCCGACCACGTCGCGCTGCTGGAAGCCTGCGGTAGGCGCCTGCGCGACGACGGCGTGATCCTGTTCTCCAACAACTACCGGCGCTTTCGCCTGGATGTGGATGCACTGTCCCGCATGTTCGCGGTCGAAGACATCGGTCGCGCCAGCATTCCCCCGGATTTCGTGCGTCGGCCGAGGATTCATGGATGCTGGCTATTGAGAAAGCACTGAACGCGGGTGCCCGCTCGATGCATGATCGTGCTCGATCCCTGGCAAAAACTTCAGGACGGATTCAGTACCAAGACGCAAGCATGGCCGCATGAACAGCAGATCAGCACAACTGCAAGAGGTTCGTGGCGCCGGTGATCATCGGCGCGGTGACCGCTACGGGCATGCTGGCTGCGGGCCCGGTGGCAGGCACCCGCACCGGGCCCACCGCTACTGCGATCATCGCTGATGGCACGCACCGTCCGCGGGCGGACGGTCCTGCGTAGTCGATGCGCGCAGTGTGGTACAACAACGCACCCATGAAGCCCACGTCGGGTCCGCCCCTGGACCAGCCCAGCGCCGGCGAAGCCGCGCGCGATCTGCATTCCATCCGCACTTTCCTGCGGCAGTGGTTGCGCGACCCGGTGAAGACGGCGTCGGTGACGCCATCGGGACGGCGGCTGGCACGCTTGATGATCGCGCAGTTGCCGGAGCGATGCTCGCGCGTCGTCGAGATCGGCGCCGGGACCGGCGTCTTCACCCGCGCGCTGCTGGACCACGGCATCGCGCCCTCCGGACTGCTGGTCATCGAGATCAATCCGGACCTCGCCGATTTCCTGCGCAGGCGTTTTCCCGCGGTGACGGTGGTCTGCGCGGACGCCCGGCACCTCGATGCGCTGGCTGCCGAGCACGGCTTGCTCCGTGAGGGCAAGCTGGATGCGGTGGTGAGCGGTCTCGGCATGCTGTCGATGAACAGCGCGTTGCGGACCGGCATCCTGCGCGCGGCGTTTTCCGTACTGTCGGACGAGGGCCGATTCATCCAGTTCACCTACGGGCCGTCCAGTCCGGTGAAGGCACGCGAACGCGACGCGCTCGGCCTGCGCGTGCAGCGCGCGGGCGCGACCTTGCGCAACCTGCCGCCCGCATCGGTGTACGTCTACCAGCGCCGCTGAGCAGACGCGGCCGATCGACAGCCGTACCTGCCTCGTCAGGGGATCTCGAAATCCTGCCGGACGGCTTCGCCCCAGGTCTGCAGGCGGTCGAGCAGGACCTGCTTCGCGCCGGGCGGGCTTGCCTGCCGCAGCCTTCCAATGCGGGCGAAGAATTGCTCGAGGGTGAGACCCGCCACCCCGTCGTCGAGGGTCAACTTGCGGCGCACGTAGTCGAGCCAGTGGTCGCGCTCGTGCGCAGCGAGCGTGTCGGGCCAGTTGCGCGCGCGGTAACGAAACAGCAGTTCGCGATAGCGCGGATCCTCGAATCCGAATTCGGTTGCACCGAGCTGCGCTGCCGGGGTGGCACGCACCCGGTCGCAGAGGCGCCGGTCCGCCAGCGAGGCGAATCCGGAGTAGAGCCCGAGCTCGGGATCTGCGCGGTCCCTCCATTCGGCGACGCGCGCCGCGAACGTCCGGCGCACGCGTTCGGCGAGTCCCACGCTCGCGCGGATGCGCTCGAGGTTGCGCAGGCAGCGCTCGGGGTCGAGCGCGATGCGGCGTACGTCGGCATCGCGCAGCACCTCGACGGGCGCAAGGAACGGCGAACGGTTGGCGTGCACCTCCTTGAGCGGCGGCCGCTCCATTCCGTCCGGAAGGTCCGCGCGCGGGGTGAACATCCGCTCGCCGAGGTCCTCGGGCTCGAGGTCGATCCAGGCTCCGGGATCGACCTCGAGGTCGGCGACGATGAAAGTGCCGGTGCGGCCCGGGTGTTCGGTGATCGGCACGACCATCGCGAGACAACCACGCGTGGGCGCGTAGCGGCCGGAAACGTGCAGCAGCGGTTGCAGCGTCGGCACCGCCGCAGCGAGTCTCGGGGCGGCGGAGCTCTTGCCGCGCAACGCGAAACACCATTCGTACAGGCGGGGCTGGCGTTCGCGGAGCAGGCGGGCCAGCGCGAGCGTCGCCTCCACATCCGACAACGCATCGTGCGCACGCCGCTGCTCGAGATGGTTGGCGGCGGCGAGGTGCTCCAGCTTGAAGGACGGCGCGCCGTCGTCGCGAAGCGGCCATTCGATGCCCGCGGGCCGCAAGGCGTAACAGGCGCGCGCGAGATCCATCAGGTCCCAGCGCGAATTGCCGTTCTTCCAAGCGTGCTCGTAGGGGTCGAAGAAATTGCGGTAGAAGAGGTGGCGGTTGACCTCGTCGTCGAAGCGGATCGAGTTGTAGCCGGTCGAGCAGGTGCCGGGCTCGGCCATCCGCTCGTGCACCGCGGCGGCGAACCCCGCTTCGATCAGGCCGTCACGCTCGGCATCCTGCGGCGCGATGCCGGTGATGAGGCAGGCTTCCGGATCGGGCAGCACGTCGCGAGTCGGGCGGCAGTACAGGACTTCCGGCTCGCCGACGGGTCGCAGCGCTGCATCGGTACGCAGCGCGGCGAACTGCACGGGACGGTCGCGCGCGGGATCGGTGCCGGTGGTTTCGTAGTCGTACCACAGCAGGGTCGGGACAGGCATCGCGGCAGCGTAGGGGAGGGATGTGCGCGTGACAATCCATGTGCCGCTGGGGTATTGCTAGACTGCCCAATCGGAGGACACGATGAGCGATAGCGTGAGCGACAACCTGATCTGGATCGACCTCGAGATGACCGGGCTGTTCCCCGACACCGATTCGATCATCGAAATCGCGACCGTGGTCACCGACCGCGACCTCAACGTGCTCGCCGAAGGGCCGCAGTTCGCGATCCTCCACGAGGAGGCACGCCTGCTCGCGATGGACGACTGGAACCGCCACCAGCACAACAAGTCCGGGCTGTGGCAACGGGTGCTGGAGTCGGGCGTCGACCACGGTCGCGCCGAAGCGGAAACCCTCGCGTTCCTGGAGTCGCGGGTCGCGCCGGGCAAGTCGCCGATGTGCGGGAATTCGATTTGCCAGGACCGCCGTTTCCTGCACCGGCAGATGCCCGCCCTCGAGCGGTATTTCCACTACCGCAACCTCGACGTGTCGACGCTGAAGGAGCTGGCGCGCCGCTGGGCGCCCGAGGTCTACAAGGGCTTCAGCAAGGACCCGGCGCACACCGCGCTCTCGGACATCCACGACTCGATCGACGAACTGCGCTATTACCGGGCGCACATGGGTGAGCTGGGGGGTCTGTAAGTACCCCGGTCTCCGGCGCTGCCTGCGGCTTGGGCGGCCCGGGCAGGTTCCGGACTTGTTCCGGGAGACGCCCAACAACCTTCGAAGCGGTGGCGAGCGGGACGAACCGTGGTTCGTTGGGCTTCGCCGCGCTCAGCGCCAACCTACAACAGCACCGGGTGCCGTGGCCATTTCTCTATGTCCACGGCCCGGATGCAGCCGCGCGGTGCCGCAATCCGGACAGCTTGGGCGAATACCCGGAGTCCGCTTCGCTTCATCCGGGCTGCGTCGTGCCGGAGGCAGCTGCATCCAGCAGCACGTCCACGCCGGCTGCCGGCCTGATCGACGCCGCGGGGATCGCCTCGCCGCGTTTCCATGCCGCGACGGCTGCGCGCTTGCCGGTGCCTTCCACCAGGAACAGCACGTAGCGCGCGTGCGACAGCCGGTGCGCGCCGAGCGACACCCGTTCGGGCGGTGGCTTGGGCGCGTCGAACACCGCGAGTGCACCCGGTGAATCCTCGTGCACGCCCCACTCGTGACCGGGGAACAAGCTGGCCGTGTGGCCGTCCTCGCCGAGCCCGAGCAGCACGAGATCGAACGCATCCACCATCCGCAGCTCGCGCGCGCACAGGGCGGCGGCCTCGCGGGCGCCGCGCTCGGCGGGGATCGGGTGCACGTTTGATGGCGGGATCGGGACGTGGTCGAGCCATTCGTCGCGTGCCATCGTGCTGTTGCGGTCCGGATCGTTGGACGCCAGGCAGCGCTCGTCGCCGAACCAGACGTGCCAGCGGCTCCAGTCGGCATCGCTCTGGCGCAGCGCCCGGTAGAGCTTGCGCGGCGTGTTGCCGCCGGCCAGCACGATGTCGAACGCCTGGCGATGGGCGATCGCATCGCGGGCAGCTCCGAGAACCCTCGAGCGCGCGTCGGCCAGCAGCGAAACGTCGTCCGGGAACACGTGCCAGCGGACGGACTGCGCGGGTACGGCGATCATTCGTTCTTCATCGCGTGGCCGCCGAACTGGTGGCGCATGGCCGAGAGCAACTTGTCGGTGAAGGAATCGGAGTCGCGCGAGCGCAAACGCTCGATCAGGGAAGCCGTGATGATGGGCGCGGGCACGTCGAGGTCGATGGCCTCGGCGACCGTCCAGCGGCCCTCGCCGGAATCGGCGACGTAGGGCGCGATGTCCTTCAGGTCCTGGTCCTTGCTCAAGGCATTGGCGGTCAGGTCCAGCAGCCAGGAGCGCACCACGGAACCATAGCGCCAGATCTGCGCGATCTGCTCGAGATCGAGTTCGAATTCCTGCTTGTGCTTCAACACCGAAAAGCCTTCGGCGTAGGCCTGCATCATCCCGTACTCGATGCCGTTGTGGATCATCTTGACGAAATGCCCCGAGCCGGCCGGCCCGACCCGGCCCCAGCCCTTGTCCTTGCCTGGCGCCAACGTCTCGAACAACGGGCGCAACCGCTGGACGATTTGCGCATCGCCGCCGACCATCATGCTGTAGCCTTCCTCGAGCCCCCACACGCCGCCGCTGGTGCCGCAGTCGACGAAGTGGATGCCACGCTCGCCGAGGCTGGTGGCGTGGCGCTGGTCGTCCTTGTAGTTGGAGTTCCCGCCGTCGATCACGGTATCGCCTTCGGCGAGCATGGGCGCCAACGCCTCGATGGTTTCATCGACGATCTTTCCGGCCGGCACCATCAGCCACACGGCGCGCGGCGGCTGCATGGCGCCGACCAGTTGCGCGAGCGATTCGACCGCCTTGCCGCCGGCGTCGGTCAGCGCCTGGCGCGCCTTGTCGCTCGGGTCGTAGCCGATCACCTCGTGGCCGCC
The DNA here is from genome assembly GCA_025928585.1 of Rhodanobacteraceae bacterium. Lineage (GTDB taxonomy): Bacteria > Pseudomonadota > Gammaproteobacteria > Xanthomonadales > Rhodanobacteraceae > 66-474. The sequence goes on along the minus strand of JAICJG010000007.1, from coordinate 13,151 downwards.
CTGCATCAGCCGCTGGGCCATGAAATTGCCCATCTTGCCGAGGCCGATCATTCCGAGTCGCATTGGGTTCTCCTTGAAGTGTGTGGCGATGGACGCGCCGGCGGGCGCGCGAAATGCTCCATGGTACGCGCCCGCGGGTGAACCGCGCGCGCGCGGACGCCGCGCGCATCGTCCCAAGCCTGCCTCATTCGAGCGGCTTGAGGCGCCGCTTGGCGACATGGAAAGGCGCGTGGTCGCCGTCGCTGGCCGTCCCCTGGAAATAGCCGCGCTGCCACTTGCGCGAGACGGTCGCGGGATCGCCCTCGCGCAGCAGCTTGTTGAACTCGGCGCGCGAGCGGCCCCATTCGGTGTAGTCGGCCTTGAGCTTCGGATCGTCGTCCATGTCGGCACGCTCGGGCCGGACACGGTCCAGCAGCGCGTGCGGACAAAGGGTGATGAAGCAGAACGGATCGCCGGTCCGGAAATGTACCGTGCAGGGGCGCGTGAAGCGCCAGTTCATCGTGAACGGAAACGGCAGCCAGTCGCTCTCGACGATGCCATCAAGCGCGTGGATGCCGTCCTTGGCGAAGTTGGGTGCGCCGCGCACCCACAGGCCCCAGCCGGGAGAGGTGCGGAACAACCAGCCGGTGTGGAAGGTGAGGATGCCGTGGCCGAAGTGGGAGGTGACGAATGCGCGCAGGGCGTCCGGGTCGAGGCCGGTTGCGTGCGCAGTGATCGCATCGTTGTCCTGGTTGCCATTCCAGGTCACCGTGAAGTCGAATGGCGAGGTCAACTCCCAGCCGCTGGTGTTGGCGATCGTGAGCGGCAGGCAGCGGTAAGCATAGTGATCGCTGGTCTGATCCATCCATTCGCGCTCGCGCCGGCCGGGCACGATCGGTGCGGCACGTGGATCGAGCCGATAGCAGGCGAGGCGCGGCACGCCGGACGCCGCAGGTGCCGCATTCCCGGCGGGATCCGTACCCGATCGCGCTTCGGTTTCGGTCATCGATATCGGTCCATGGCAACCGCAGGAGGGTTCCGGCGCACGCTCGCTGCGCCAGCCGGTGATCGTCTGGCGTTTCGCCGAGACCGTCAAGCCGCGCGTTTCACGGGTACGGGCCTGGCCTGGGTGGCCGTTCGCGTTGAGCCTGATGAGCGAAGCGAATGGAGTCGAAACGCCGGTTGCCATTCGATTCCAGCCCGGCGGCCAGCGCTCGGCGCAAACGGATCGAAGAACAGACCACTGCCGTTTCACGCACGATTGATACGGGCGGCGCGATAATCGCCGGTTTGAGGGTCTGTGCTGGAGGCTTCGATGATGCTCGCAGATGCCCAATCGCCGGCCGCGACCGTCCACCTGCTCGGCAGCGGCGACTATGCCGTGATGCTCGCCGCGTCGGGTGCGGGTTACAGCCATTGGAAGAGTCTCGCCGTCACCCGCTGGCAGGCCGGACAGGTCGGCGGCGAGCCGGGCGGGTATGTCTATGTCCGCGACCTCGAGCGGGAGGCGGCATGGTCTGCGACCGCGCAGCCCATGGGCGGTGAGGTCCGTTACTGGTTCGGTGAATCGATTGCGCGCTTCGCGCGGCGCGATGGCGTGCTGACGACCACGTTCGAGGTCGCCGTCGACCCGGGACAGGCTGTCGAAGTCCGTGGTATCGGCCTGCGCAACAATGGCGCTCTCGCGCGCACCGTCGAGATCACTTCCTATGCGGAACTGGTGCTGGGTTCGGCAGCGGCGGACGCGGCACATCCGGCGTTTTCCAGGATGTTCGTGCAGACCGCGGTCGAGGACGGAATCCTGCTGGCGCGGCGGCGCAAGCGCGACGCATCGGATCCGGCCATCTGGGCGGCGCACGCACTCGTCGTCGATGGTGTTGATGACGGCGCGCACGAATACGAAACCGATCGCGCGCGATTCATCGGGCGCGACCGCTCGCTCGGCGATCCCGCGGCCATGCAGCCCGGCGCGCGCTTGTCGGGGACTACCGGCACCGTGCTCGATCCCATCTTCAGCCTGCGCACGCGGCTGATGGTGGATCCCGGCGCGACGCGGCGCGCTGCATTCGTCACCGCGGTCGCGGATTCGCGCGATGCCGTGCTGCAACTGATCCGCCGCTATCTCGATGCGTCGGCGTGCGCCGAAGTGTTCGCGCGCGCCCGGTGCAATCCTGCGCGCGACGAGGATGGGGCCCCGATCGCACCGGCCGAAGCAGCGCTTTGCCAGCGGCTCGCCGGCGCGCTGGTGTACGACGATCCGACCTTGCGGCCGGCGCGTGCGGTGATTGCCAAGGGCGAGGGCGGCGCCCCGGTGTTGTGGACCGCGGGCATCTCCGGCGACCTGCCGGTCGTCGTCGCGCGAATCGCGCATCCGGAGGAATGCGCGCTGGTGGAAGACCTACTGAGGGCGCAGCGGTATTGGCGGAACCGCCAGTTGCCGGCCGACCTCGTGGCGCTTGATGTCGCCTCCGGCAAGGACGCCGATGCGGTGGAGGCAACGCTGAAAGCGATCGTCCCGGTCCAGGAGCAGCAGGACAAGGCGCGCGGTTCGGTGTTCGTGCTGCGGGCGGATCGCCTCGAGCAGCGCGTGCTCGACGGTTTGCTGGCCTCCGCACGGGTGGTGCTCGATGGCGCAAACGGCAGGCTCGCCGGGCAATCGGCGTGTGCATCGGAGGCGGAAGGCATCGCGGGTGCCGCGTCCAGCGCCGCACACGCGCCCCCCGTACGTGGCGGCAAGCCTGCATCGATGCCGGCACCCGCCGATCTCGAATTCTGGAACGGCCTCGGCGGCTTCACCCGCGACGGACGCGAGTACATCGTGGTCCTGCACGAGGCGCAGACGACGCCCGTGCCGTGGTCGCACGTCGTCGCCAACCCGGGTTTCGGGTTTCTCGTGACCGCCACGGGTGGCGGCTACACCTGGGCCATCAACAGCCAGCAGAACCAGGTCACACCATGGTCGAACGATGCGGTGTGCGATCCACCGGGCGATTGCCTGTTGCTGCGGGACCTCGAAGACGGTGGTTCGTGGAGCGCGACCGCGGCGCCGATCCGCGCGGGCGGGGCGACCTACCTCGCGCGCTTCGGCCCCGGCTACGCGCGGTTCGATGCAAGCGTGCACGGGATCGAATCGGAACTCGTGCAATGCGTGGCCGCGTCCGATCCGGTCAAGCTGTCGCGCCTGCGGCTGCACAATCGCGGACGGCGTACCCGCCAAATCGCGGTCGCCGCGGTCGCCAACTGGCGGCTCGGGCCGATCGGCCACGACCCGCGCCCGACCACCCAACTCGAACCCGACGCCGCGCGTGGCGCCGTGTTCGCGCGAAACGCCTCGCGCCCGGAGTTCGCGGACGAGGTCGCCTTCGTCGCGTGCGGCGCCGACGGCGCGCAGCTGGTCAGCGACGCCAACCTGCGCAGCGCGTCGGTTGCCGTGGTGGAACTCGAGCCCGGTACCAGCCGTGACCTGCTGTTCCTGCTGGGCGAGGGCAGCGATCGCGCCACGGCGGAGCGGCTGGTCGACCGTTACCGTGGCTGCGATTTCGATGCGGTGCTCACGGAGGTCGAGGCGACATGGAACAGCGTCCTCGGCCCGTTGCAGGTCGAAACGCCGCACCGCTCGCTCGACCTGCTGGTCAACCGTTGCCTGCCATACCAGGTGCTCGCCTGCCGGCTGTGGGCGCGCACCGGCTTCTACCAGGCGAGCGGCGCCTTTGGTTTCCGCGACCAATTGCAGGACATCGGGGCCCTGTGCATCGCGCGGCCGGACCTCGCGCGCGCGCACATCCTGATGGCCGCGTCACGGCAGTTCGAGGAGGGCGACGCCCAGCACTGGTGGCTGCCGCCGAGCGGCAAGGGCGTGCGCACGCGGATCGTGGACGACCGGCTGTGGCTGCCATTCGCGGTCGCGCATTATGTCGAGACCACCGGCGATGCCGCGATCCTCGGCGCCGACGTGCCGTTCCTGCACGGCGATGCGCTGGCGACCGGGCAAAGCGACGCGTTTTTCGAACCCGGATGTTCGGCGAGATCGGGCACCCTCTTCGAACACTGCGCGCGGGCGATCGACACCAGCCTCGCCACCGGGGTGCACGGGCTGCCGCTGATCGGCACCGGCGACTGGAACGACGGCATGAACCGCGTCGGCGCGGGCGGCACGGGCGAGAGCGTCTGGATGGCGTGGTTCCTGTGCAAGGTCATCGCCGACTTCGCACCTTTTGCCGAAGCGCGTGGCGATCAACGTGCCGCCCGCTGGCGTGACCACGTGCGCGCCCTGCAACTCGCCGCGGAAACCAAGGCATGGGACGGCGCCTGGTACCGGCGTGCGTTCTACGATGACGGCACGCCGCTCGGCAGCTCGCGCGACCGTGAGTGCCGGATCGAATCCATGGCCCAGTCTTGGTCCGTGATCAGCGGCGCGGGTGATCCGGAGCGCGCCCGTGCGGCGATGCGCGCAGTGAACGAGCAACTGGTGCGCCCGGGCGACGGGCTCGTCGCACTGTTCACCGAGCCCTTCGATGAAACGGAGCGCGACCCCGGGTACATCAAGGGCTATCCGCCGGGGCTCCGCGAGAACGGCGGCCAGTACACCCACGGCTCGATCTGGTCGCTGATTGCGTTCGCGATGCAGGGCGACGGCGACAAGGCCGGCGAGCTGCTGGAAATTTTCGATCCGATCCGGAAGTCCGACACGCCCGAAAAGGTGGCACGCTACCAGGTCGAACCGTACGTCGAGTGCGCGGACGTCTATTCGGTCGCCCCGCACGTCGGCCGCGGCGGCTGGACCTGGTATACCGGCTCCGCTGGCTGGCTTTATCGCGCGATCGTCGAATGGGTGCTCGGCATCCGCCTGCGCGGCGACCGCTTGCTGCTTGATCCGTGCCTGCCGCGTCGCTGGAAGGGCTATGCATTCGAGTACCTGCGCGCCGGGACACGCTTCCGGATCGAGGTGGAGAATCCCGGCCACGCCTGCCGCGGCATCGCCAGCGTGGAGGTCGATGGTGTACGGTTGCAGGATCCCGGCGCCGGCATCGAGCTGCACGACGACGGACAAACCCATCTCATCCACGCCACCATGCTGATCTGAGGAGCCTCTGGTCCACCCTGCCGAAACAGTTCCGGACTTTCCGCCCCCTCGAATCAAGGCGGGCGGAAACCGTTGCGCAGCAATGGTTTTGGGGACGTGGAAGCGTGGCGATGGGGTGGAGGACCGATCAGCGCAAACCAGACTTTCACTGAAGGATCCCCTCGATGACCGCGGCAACGTCCGATGCATTCGTGTTTTTTGGCGCCACCGGCGACCTCGCCTACAAGCAGATCTTCCCGGCCCTGCAAGGCTTGATCCACGCCGACAACTTCGATATCCCGATCATCGGCGTGGCACGTTCGGACTGGAACCTCGAGCGCCTGCGCGAGCGTGCGCGCGCGAGCCTGCGGGCGCACGGCGGTATCCATCGCAAGGCCGCGGACAAGTTGTGCCGGTTGCTGCAGTTCGTCAACGGCGACTACAACGATCCCGCGACCTTCGCGCACCTGCGCGAGTGCCTGGGCAAGGCCAGGCATCCTCTGCACTACCTCGCGATTCCACCGAGCATGTTCGAGACCGTGGTCAAGGGGCTGGATGCCGCCGGCTGCGCGCGCGGCGCGCGGGTGGTGGTCGAGAAGCCGTTCGGTCGGGACCTCAAGTCGGCGCGCGAACTGAACCGGGTCCTGCACCGGTTCTTCGACGAGCACGACATCTTCCGCATCGACCACTACCTCGGCAAGGAGCCGGTGCAGAACCTCCTGTATTTCCGCTTCGCCAACTCGTTGCTCGAGCCCATCTGGAATCGCAACCACATCGCCAGCATGCAGATCACGATGGCCGAGGACTTCGGCATCGAGGGGCGCGGCAAGTTCTACGACGAAGTGGGCGCGATCCGCGACGTGGTCCAGAACCACATGCTGCAGGTGCTGGCGCTGCTCACGATGGGCGCGCCCGTCGATCGCAGCTCCGATGCGATGCGCGACGAGAAGCTGCGGCTGTTCCGTTCGATGCGCCCGCTCGAGGCCGGCGACGTGGTGCGCGGCCAGTTCGACGGCTACCACCATGAGCCCGGTGTCGCCCGGAGTTCAAAGGTGGAAACCTTCGCCGCACTGCGCATCCGCATGGATACCTGGCGCTGGGCGGGCGTGCCTTTCTTCATCCGTGCCGGCAAGCGGCTGCCGGTGAAATGCACCGAGGTGCTGGTGCGGCTGAAGAACCCGCCGCAACAAGTGTTCGACGGCGTGCCGGGTGACGGCGCGGTGAACTTCTTCCGTTTCCGGCTGAGCCCCGACGTGGTGATCTCGCTGGGGGCGCGGGTCAAGCAGCCCGGCGAAGCCATGCGCGGCCACCCGGTGGAGTTGGTTGCGCATCGCAACATCCGGGCCGCCAGGGCGCCCTACGAGCGGCTGCTCGGTGATGCGATCCAGGGTGATTCGGTCCTGTTCACCCGCGACGATTGCGTCGAGGAGGCGTGGCGGGTGCTCGATCCGATCCTCGGCAACAAGGTGCCGGTCCACAAATACAAACCCGGAACCTGGGGACCGAAACAGGCCGACGCGCTGATCGCCGATGCCGGCGGCTGGAACGATCCCCGGCTCGAACCGCCGCCGGGGAACGGCAAATGAACCCGGCGGCGTCCCTCGTTTTCCTGCTCGATGTCGACAACACGCTGCTCGACAACGATGCGGTGTATGCCGACATCGACCGTTACCTCACGCAGGCGTTCGGTGCCGACGCCGCGCGTAGGTACTGGGACATCTACGAAGACCTGCGCCGCGAGCTGGGGTATGCCGACTACCTCGGCGCGGTCCAGAAGTTCCGGCTGGTGTGCGGGGATGAACCGCGCGCGCAGCAGGTGGCCGCGTTCCTGCTCGACTACAACTTCGCCGAACGGCTGTACCCCGGTGCCCTTGATGCGATCCGGCACCTGTCGCGGTTCGGCACCTGCGTGGTGCTGTCCGACGGCGACGTCGTGCTGCAGCCGCGCAAGATCGACGTGTCCGGCATCACCGATGCGGTGGAGGGCAGGGTCTTGATCTATGTCCACAAGGAGCGCATGTTGGACGACGTGGCCCGCCGCCACCCGGCGGATCATTACGTGATGGTCGAGGACAAGCTGCGCGTCCTCGACGCCATGAAGCGTCGCTGGGGCGATCGCCTCACCACGGTGTTCGTCCGCCAGGGCCATTACGCCACAGATCCCGCCGCGCGAAGGGAATACCCCGCCGCGCAAATCGAACTCGCAGGCATCGGCGAACTGCGCGCCCTCGGCGCCCAAGCGTTCCGATCACCGGCGCCACCCGCCACGACTACGGAGTGAATCCATGAACCCGACCCGGCAATTGCGCGACCTCGGCCAGAGCATCTGGCTCGACAACATCACCCGCGGGATGCTCGACGACGGCACGCTCGCCCGCTACATCGACGAGCAGCACGTCACCGGACTGACCTCCAACCCGTCGATCTTCGACAAGGCGATTTCCGGCGGCAGCGACTACGACGACGCCATTGCCGAACTGCTGGCCGAAGGCAAGTCGGGCGAGGAGATGTTCTTCGAGCTCGCGTTGCAGGACTTGCGCCGTGCGGCCGACTTGTTCCGCCCCGCGTTCGACGCCAGCGACGGCGAGGACGGATTCGTGTCGCTCGAGGTTTCCCCGCTGCTGGCCGACGACACCGAAGGATCGATCGAGTCCGCGCGGGTGCTGCACCACAAGGCCCGCCGCGACAACCTGTTCATCAAGATTCCCGGCACGCCCGCCGGCATCCCGGCGATCGAGGAGTCGATCTACCGCGGCATTCCGGTCAACGTCACCCTGCTGTTCTCGCGCGAGCAGACGCTCGCCGCGGCCGAGGCGTGGATGCGCGGGATCGAGCGGCGGATCAGCGAGGGGCTCGATCCCAGTGTCGATTCGGTGGTGTCGCTGTTCGTCAGCCGCTGGGACGTGGCGGTGGCGGACAAGGTTCCTGGCGAACTCAAGGACCGCCTCGGCATCGCGATCAGCCAGCGGACCTGGAAGGCCTGGCAGGAATTCCGCGAAACGCCGCGCTGGCAGAAACTCGTCGCCGCCGGCGTGCATCCGCAGCGGCTGTTGTGGGCCAGCACCGGCACCAAGGATCCCAAGGCGTCCGACACCCTCTACGTGGAAGCGCTGGCCGCCCCCGGCACCATCAACACCATGCCGGACGAAACCCTGCTCGCGTTCGCCGACCACGGGAAGCTGCGCGGCAGCATGCCGGACGACGGCGGCGATTGCGAGAAGGTGATTGACGAATTCAACGCCGCCGGCATCGATGATGCGGCGCTCGCCGGACGACTGCAGAAGGAAGGCGCCGAAAAATTCGTCAAGTCCTGGAGCGATCTTTTGGGCAAGCTCGACCAGAAGACATCGAAGCTGGGGCCGAAGGCGGCGGGCGAGGGGGCGCGCGCATGACGGTGTCGTCGCTGCGAAGTTCCCCGGAGTGGAAGGCGCTGGCGAGCCATTGGCACGGCTTGCGCGGCACGACCCTCAAGGAGCTGTTCGCCGGCGATCCCGCGCGCGGGACGCGGCTGGTGGTCGAAGGCGCCGGGGTCTATCTCGACTATTCGAAGAACCTCGTGACGGCGGATACGCTGCGCCTGCTGCAGCGGCTCGCCAAGGCCCGCGGCGTGTTCGGGCGGCGCGAGGCGATGTTCCGTGGCGACAGGGTCAACGAAACCGAGCATCGCGCGGTCCTGCACATTGCGCTGCGCGCTCCTCGTGACGAACGCATCGTGGTCGATGGCAAGGACGTGGTGCCGGAAGTGCACGCGGTGCTGGACCGCATGGCTGCTTTCAGCGAGAAGGTGCGTTCCGGCGAGTGGCGGGGGCACAGCGGCAAGCCGATCCGGAACGTCATCAGCATCGGCATCGGCGGCTCCGACCTGGGCCCCGTGATGGCGTACGAAGCCCTGAAGCACTACAGCCGCCGCGACATGACGTTCCGGTTCGTTTCGAACGTCGATCCCACCGATTTCGTCGAGGCGACCGCCGATCTCGATGCGGCCGAGACGCTCTTCATTGTCTGCTCCAAGACCTTCACCACCCTGGAAACCCTCGCCAACGCACACGCGGCACGCGACTGGTGCCTGCAGGCGCTGGGCGGCGACGAGGCCGCCGTGGCGAAGCACTTCGTTGCCGTTTCGACCAACGCCGACGAAGTCACGAAGTTCGGGATCGATACCGACAACATGTTCGGGTTCTGGGACTGGGTCGGTGGCCGCTACTCGATGGATTCCGCGATCGGGCTGTCGACGATGCTGGCGATCGGGCCCGCCGGGTTCCGCGAAATGCTCGCCGGTTTCCATGCGATGGACGTGCACTTCCGGACGGCTCCGCCCGAAAAGAATCTGCCGGTGCTGATGGGCCTTTTGTCGATCTGGTACAACGATTTCTTCGGCGCCCAGACGGTCGCGGTGCTGCCGTACGCGCAATATCTCAAGCGGTTCCCGGCCTACCTCCAGCAACTGACCATGGAGAGCAACGGCAAGCACGTCACGCTCGGCGGTGCTCCCGTCGATTGTCCGACGGGGCCGATCTACTGGGGCGAACCCGGCACCAACGGCCAGCATTCGTTCTACCAGCTGATCCACCAGGGCACGCGACTGATCCCGTGCGATTTCATCGGTTTCAATCAGCCGCTGAATGCGATGGCCGGACAGCACGATCTGTTGATGGCCAATTTGTTTGCGCAAACCGAGGCGCTGGCATTCGGCAAGCCCGCCGAACAGGTGCGCCGCGAGGGCACCCCCCAATGGCTGGTCCCCCACCGGGTATGCGAAGGCAACCGTCCGACCAACACGATGCTGGTGGAGCGCCTCACGCCACGCGCGCTCGGGACACTGGTCGCGCTGTACGAGCACAGCGTGTTCGTGCAGGGCGCGCTCTGGCACATCGACTCGTTCGACCAGTGGGGCGTCGAACTCGGCAAGCAGCTCGCGAAGAAGGTGATTCCCGAGCTGCAGGATCGAAGCGAACCCAGCCTTCAGCACGACAGCTCCACCAACGCATTGATCCGCCGCTACCGCCGCGGCCGGGAGCGCGCCGAATGAGCGCGGAGAAGATCAGTCCGTTGGCGGGCAAGCCGGCACCCGCCTCGATCCTGGTCGATGTCGCCAGGCTTCTGGCCGCCTATGCGGATATCCATCCGGATGCATCCGAACCCTCGCAACGCGTCGCGTTTGGCACGTCCGGCCACCGCGGTTCATCGCTCGACGGCAGCTTCAACGAGTGGCACATCCTGGCGATCACCCAGGCGATCTGCGACTACCGCGCGGGACAGTCCGTCGACGGACCGCTGTACATCGGCTACGACACCCATGCGCTGTCGAAGCCCGCGTTCAAGTCGGCGCTGGAGGTACTGGCGGCGAACGGCGTCACGGTGCTGGCCTCCAAGGGTGGCGAATTCACGCCTACGCCCGCGATCTCGCATGCGATCGTCTGCCACAACCGCGGGCGGGATTCCGGACGTGCCGACGGCATCGTGGTCACGCCCTCGCACAATCCTCCGGACAGTGGCGGCTTCAAGTACAACCCGGTGAATGGTGGGCCGGCCGGCACCGAGGTCACGGGCTGGATCCAGAACCAGGCGAACCAGTACCTCGAGAAGCGGCTGGCGGGCGTGAAGCGCGTTCCCTTCGCGCAGGCCTGTGCGGCGGCCACGACCCGGACCCACGACTATCGTGACGCCTTTGTGTCGGATCTCGCGTCGGTGATCGACTTCGATGCGATCCGTGGTGCCGGGTTGAAGCTCGCGGTCGATCCGCTCGGCGGCGCCGGGGTGCACTACTGGTCGCTGATCGCGGAACGCTACAACATCGACCTCACCGTGGTGAGCGAGGAGGTCGACCCGCGCTTTGCTTTCATGACAGTCGACTGGGACGGCAAGATCCGGATGGACCCGTCCTCGCCGTATGCCATGCAACGCCTGATCGGATTGAAGGATCGGTACGACGTCGCCTTCGGGTGCGATACCGACCACGACCGCCACGGCGTGGTGACCCGCTCTTCGGGATTGCTCACCTCGAACCATTACCTCACGGTGATGATCGACTTCCTGTTCCGTACCCGCGAACGATGGCCCGCCGATGTCGCCATCGGGAAAACCGTCGTGAGCACCGCGCTGATCGATCGGGTCGCAGAAAGGCTGGGACGAAAGCTGTACGAGGTCCCGGTCGGCTTCAAGTGGTTCGCGCCGGGACTGGCCGACGGATCGCTCGCGTTCGCGGGCGAGGAGAGCGCGGGCGCGACTTTCCTGCGCCGGGACGGCGGCGCCTGGACCACCGACAAGGACGGTATCGTGCCGGCGCTGTTGTCGGCGGAAATCACTGCCAGATCGGGCCGCGATCCCGGCGAATGCTACCGGTCTATTGCGGACGAGTTCGGGTCACCGTGCAGCGACCGCGTGCAGGCAGTCGCCAATGCGCAGCAGAAACAGAAGCTTGCCAAGCTATCCTCCGATGAAATAGAGCTCGATAGCCTGGCCGGCAGCAAGGTGGTGCACATTCTCGACAAGGCGCCCGGCAACGGTGCGCCCATCGGCGGCATCAAGGTCATCGCGGAACATGGCTGGTTCGCAGCCCGGCCATCGGGTACCGAGGACATCTACAAGATTTACGCCGAGAGCTTCCGGGACCGCCAGCACCTCGACGCGATCCTCGCGGAAGCCCAGCAGGTGGTGGACAAGGCGATTTCCTGACGGTACCGCCGGACCTTCGCGTAGCGCCGCCCGGATGAAGCGCAGCGAACAGCGTTTGCAGGGCTGCAACCGCGAGCGGCGAAGGCGGCCGGCCCGAAGGGTGAGCGCCATGGATGTCGCGAATGAATCCCGGGAAAGAGTATTCGAGGTTCAATTTCTGGTTGCCAGGAACGAAGAGGGCTCGGTGCCATGAGCAACGGCAAGGATAAACAGTCGGCCCCGCCGCGCTTCAAGGTCGGCGACCACGTCGGCTGGAACTCCGAGGCCGGGCACGTCAGCGGCACCATCATCAAGGTGCACACCAGCGACTTCGCCTACAAGGGCCACACCCACCGCGCCAGCAAGGACGATCCGCAATACGAGATCAAGAGCGACAAGACCGACCACGTCGCGGCGCACAAGGGCAGGGCGCTGACCAGGCTCGCCAGGTGAATGCAGGTCGTGTCATGTGCGGTTCGGTGGCATGGCGCGTCAGAACATCCGGTTGCGTGGGGCCAAGGCAGGCGCGAAGACGGATATCGTTGGTGTTCAGTACCCGGTCTCTAGGCTGTGGGAGGATCGCGCGCGCAGCAGTCCAAGGCGCATTCACCGCAAGGAGCACCCACATGACCGAGCCCGTCAAATTCCTTTCTTCACGCTTCCTCTCGGCATCCACGCTGGTCGGCGCCCACGTCCGCAACCCGCAGGATGAATCCCTCGGCGACCTCAAGGACTTCATGATCGACACGGCCAGCGGCAAGATCGCCTATGGGGTGCTGTCGTTCGGCGGCGTCCTCGGCATCGGCAACAAGTTGTTTGCGATCCCCTGGGAGAACTTCCGGGTCGATGCGGAAACCGAACGCTTGATACTCGACGTCCCGAAGGAGCGCCTGAAGGACGCGCCAGGCTTCGACGAGGACCACTGGCCGAATTTCGCCGAGCCGACCTTCGCAAGCGAGATCCGGCAGCACTACCCGACGCATCCCGCGCGCGACGGCAACATCATCCATCCCGAATAGGGATGCCGACGGCGCTGAATCCGCGCCCCAACTCACGCGCGGGTGCCGCCCTGTTCCAGCAACACGGCGGCGGGCAGGTGCGTGAACAGCAAATCGGGCGACGACGGCGCAGCCGCCCGCAAACGTACGCCGCTCAGGACATCGATAAAGTCTCCGCCATCGGGTGGCACAATTGCGCGTGAGAGACTGTCCGCAACGGTGACCGCATCCTGCGCGCGCAGGATTGCGGCAATGACCGTGCGACGAGCTCCATTCACACGCTCGAACGCGATCGCGCTGTCGTCGGCCACGTCGGGCAGCTCGAGGGGGCGATAGGCGCCTTCCGAGAAGAGCTCCGGTTCCGCGGCCCGGAGGCGCAACAGTCGGCGCAGCACATGCAGCTTGATCGCACCGTCCCGCCACCGTTCTCGCCAGTCGCGGAGTTGTGCGATCTGCCG
>JAICJG010000015.1 GCA_025928585.1 Rhodanobacteraceae bacterium | reverse complement strand
TGATCTGCCGCAGGTGTCGCCCGGAAAGGCGACGCGGTCGGTGCGGCGGGACGTCTTCATCTATTTCATCAGCGCCGCCAAAGCGCGCAATCCCGCGGCGGCGATGGCACTCCAGGAGAGGATCACTTGAAAGGTTTTCCCGCGGCATTCCTCGCGGCCATGCTGCTGGGTGGCTGCGCCAGCGCGCCGCCGCCGAAACCCGTGTCGACACCGCATCGCGCGTTTGGTGCGCAGCCCGTGCCGCCGGTTCCGAACGCCGCATCGCCCCGCCAGGCGCCCTCTTCGCTCGCAGACGCCATCACCACGTACATCGCGCAGCCGCGCTTCGCACACGCGCAATGGGGGATCGATGTGGTTTCGCTGAACAGCGGCGCCACGTTGCTCCGACGCAATGCCGACAGCCTGTTCCTGCCGGCCTCGAACGCCAAGCTCTACACCGCCGCGCTGGCGCTGCAGACGCTGGGTCGGGATGCGCGGTTTTCGACCACGCTGTACGCGACGGCCGCGCCACGCACCAACGGGACGCTCGCAGGCGATCTGGTTCTTTACGGCGGCGGCGACCCTTCCCTGGGAGATCCCGAGGTATCGCCAGACTGGGCCGATCGCCTCGCCGACGCACTGGCCGCGCGCGGGGTGCGGCGCATACGCGGCGACCTGATCGCCGACGATACGTATTTCGCGGGCCCGTTGTTCGGCAACGGCTGGGAAGCGCTGGACCTCCAGGCCGGCTACGGCGCCCAATCCGGGGCGCTGGGCGCGCAGGACAACCTGGTATACGTGAAGGTTGTGCGCGAAGGCGCGCGCTGTTGTGCGGTGTCGGTCGATCCGCCGCACTCCGGGATGCACATTGCCAATCTGACCGGCCATGCGGCACCGCTGAGCCTGTACCGGCCGCCCGGCTCCGACGTGCTGTACGCGAGCGGCAGCCTGCGCACGAATACGCCGCGGGCAACCTTTACGCTCGCGGCGCCGGATGGCGCGCTGCTCGCGGCGAATCTGCTGCGCGACGCGCTGGCGCAGCGGGGAATCGTGCTGGAGGGCAAGTTGCGTGCGGTGCACTGGCCCGAAACCGACACGGCGCTCGCCGGTCATCCGACCGAAATCGCCAGTATCGCTTCGCCGCCCCTGTCGCAACTGCTCGTGCACATGCTGAAGCATTCCGACAACCGCTACGCGCAGATGCTGTTGCAACAGGTCGGCGTGCACACCGCGCAGGCGGGCGTTTGCGCGGACCGCGCCGAGCCGCCGCAGACCAGCGCGGACTGGGGCTTGTGCGCGATGCGCGGGTTCCTTGGCCGGATCGGCATCGACAACGGCGAGGCCACCTTCGGGGACGGCGCGGGGCTGTCGCGCCATGACCTCGTTACGCCCGCGGCGACCGTGAAGCTGCTGGCCTGGATCGCGCGGCAACCCTTCGCGGACGCGCTGCGGAATGCACTTCCGGTCGCGGGCATCGACGGTACGCTGAAGTACCGCATGCGCGACGACGCCGCGACCGACAACGTGCAGGCCAAGACCGGAACGCTGTCGCACGTATACACACTGTCGGGCTACGTCACCGACGCGGCGGGCGAGCGGTTGGCGTTCTCCCTGATGTTGAACCGCTACCAGCGGCCCACCGACGAGTTCGGCCGCAACCTTCAGCCGTCGCCGCAATCGGATCTCGACGCCGTCGCCACCATGCTCGCGGCGTATGGTGCGTACTGAGGCGCGCTGCAGCCGATCCGCGGTCAGTCGCTCGCCCGGCTGGAATGGCTGCCCGCGGCATCGTGCAAGACGGCATCTCCATATTTGGCTTGCAGGCGCCCGGAAAGGATGAAATCGCGCATCATCGCGAAATAGCCGTCCGGGTTGCGGGTGTCGACACGCGTGCCGTCCTTCCTGGCCTCGAACTTGTACATGCCGTGTTCGGCGTGCGGATACACCGCGAGCATGATCGGGCGGCCCGCTCGCTGAAGGGCGCGCAAGCGCTTGATGGTCTCCGCGCTCGGCGCGTCGGCGTCCTCGCCGCCGAGAATCCAGAGCTGCGGCGTAGCGAGATGCCGCAGCACGGGCATGGGGTCGTATTGAAGCGGTACACCGGCGAACAGGGCCGGACCCTCCCGCTTCAGTTTTTCGGCCGGCCACGCCAGCAGCGCCCAGGTGACATCGCCACGCACGTGCTTGAACCAGGGCTCGTTGCCGTACCGCTTCTTGAGCGCATCCAGCTTGTCGTAGCCGCTGCGGAAATTGCTGAGCAGAATCGCCGCCGATGCATCGGCTACCTGCATCGCCCTGGCCATCACTTCCGGACCATAATCCTGACTGCGCATGTCGTAGGCAATGGCTTCACGGTCTTCTTCCAGCGGGGAGACCGCCAGCCCGAAACCAACGATCACGAAATCCACCGGCGAAATCTTCGCGGCCAGCGGTGCCACCCAGCCACCCTCGCTGCCCGCCTGATAACCAATGCGTCCGGCGCGCTTCCCGGCCAGGCGTTTCGCTTCGTCCACCGCGGCGATCGCATCGTCGGCAAGCAGCAGGAAGTTCTGGGTGTACCTGCCGCCCGACGCGCCGGTGCCGCGCTTGTCGTACACGAAAACGCCGATGCCAGCGGCGGGAAACATCCGCTGCAGGGAGTAGTACTCGAGTGCGGAAACGTGCTCCGAGCCATGCACGAGAACCACGATCGGCACGCGCGCGTTGCCCTTTGGCAATACCAGCCGCCCGGCCAGCGTGACGCCCGCACCCTGGAAGCGCGTGTCGGTGACATCCAAATCGATGCGCTGGCCGCGAATGCCGCCGAAGTCGATGCGGCCCGCGGCGCAATCGGAGAATCCGACCTTGATGCCGTCCGGCTGGTCGGTCCAACCGCGCGTGCTGGTCCAGGTTCCCTCGGGATGGGACGCAAGCAAACCCGTCGTGCCGTCCTCGCGGCGCCAGCGCAGGTGCGAGCCTTCGCTGGCGCCGACGTCCACCACGCTGCCGTCCCCGAGCCGATACGCGCCGACGTGGCAGTTGTCGGTGGAGGCATCGGCCGCGCGGGCCACGCCACCTGCGGAGATCGACATCATCGGTACGATGAGCCACAACATCGACCGCAAGATGCGGCGTGCCGGCACGCCCGGAACGCGGAGTGTTCTCATCGAAGCTCCTGATGGGACCAACAGGGTTTGCACGTCAACCGACAATCACGTGCATTGTCGCTGCCCGCTCACAGCGAGCGCCAGCCCTCGAAGCCGGTAAACAGCGCGGCGCCGATCAGCACGGCTCCGACCACGCGCGCGGTGACCGCGCCCGCTTCGGGCCGTCGTACCAGCCACCCGCGCGCCCGCGCGGCGACCAGCGCGACTGCGCCGTAGACCGTGACTTGCGTGATCGCGATGATCACCCAGAGCGACAGCGCCTGCGACCATAGCGGCCCATATTCCGCGCGCAGGAATTGCGGAAACACGGCCAGCATGAAGAGATAGGCTTTCGGATTCATCAGGCAAGTCAGCGTGCCGCGGCGGAACGTGGTCCACGCCGACATCGCGCGGCTTGGCTCCTGGATGCCGAAGGCGGAGTCGGCGCGCAACAATGAGACTCCGATCCACGCGATGTACAGCGCGCCCGCCAGCAGCAATGCGTTGAAGGCCGCGGGAATCGCCTTCAACAACACGCTGATGCCGAGGGTCGTCATCACCACGTGGCAAACGCCGCCGACAGCAATCCCCGCGACCGCGGCCAGCCCGTGCCGGCGTCCGGCCGCGAGCGAACTGCCCATGACGTACGCCATGTCCAGGCCCGGCAGCACGACGATGCCGAACACCAGCACGGCAAACAGCAGCAGGTCGTCGGCGTGGCTCATGGCACGGTTTTCGCGTCAGCGACTGGCCACCAACGAAGGCGCGAACGCGGCGTCGGGTCGAGCACCAGCCGTTCCGTCTTGCCACGCAGCATCCCGGTGCCTTCCAGTCCATGCTCGACCTGCGATGCCAGCGCGGTGAAATCCTTCAACGCCGCGTCGTTTTCGACCACGCCCAGCCACACCAGGAATGGCCCGTCGGTGCGGATCGGCAGTTGCGGAAAATTGTTCGGAACGTCCAGCGTCACCAGCACGCCCGCCGGATGCACCCGGGCGTCCCCATAACGCGCGAATGCGACCCGCGCCCGTTGCGCGAACGCATCTTCGTCACCCTTCTTCACCGCGAAGATCTGTACGACCACCACGCCACGCGCGCCTTGCGGTTCGTCCACCGGGTCCACGGCCGGCAACACCGGAATGCCGGTCTCCGGCGCCAGCGGACGCAACAGCAGCACGTTGTCGCTTTCGCCCGGGAACAATGCGTTGACCTTGGCGCGGTGCTCGCGCCACACCGGTCCGTAGTAGAACGCCGAGTCCACGATCGGACGCGCGTTGATGTCGTGATAGCCGCGCAGCCAGACAAACTTCGTGGGTGCGGCACGATCCTCGAACTGCCCGAACACCATGCAGCCCAGTTGCTCGAACGCTTCCGGGAAATACGCGTCGAAATAGCGTACGAAACGATCACGCTGGCCCGGGGCGATGTCGTAGCGGCGCAACTCGACCACCGGGTAGTCGGCCAGGTGTGCGACGCTCTCCAGCCCGGCGCGCGCATCGGTATCCGCGCGTGCATTGGCGATGTAGGTGCTCATGCAGAGAACTCCCAGCAGCAGGATCGAAATGCGGACCATGACGGTCTCCGTGGATCGGCCTTGCGCACACGCTAATTCCGAATCAGGGCGATTCATGTCCTGATTCAGGCTAGACTGCACGCATGCCCCACCCCGCCTCACGCGTGCTGGCCGTCCTGGAGCTGCTGCAAAGCCGCGGCCGCATCAGCGGGCCGGAACTGGCCCGGCGCATCAACGTCGACGTGCGCACCTTGCGGCGCTACATCGTGCTGCTGGAGGAACTCGGGATTCCGATCACCACCGAGCGGGGTCGGCACGGCGCGTACATGCTGGTGGCGGGATTCAAGTTGCCGCCGATGATGTTCACGGACGCGGAGGCACTCGCGCTGGCGCTGGGGCTGCTGGCTGCACGCAGCCTCGGCTTGCACGCGGGCGAGTCGGCGCTGGCGAGTGCGCAGGCCAAACTGGAACGCGTGATGCCCGAGCCGCTGAAGCGGCGACTGCGCGCGGTCGAAAACACGGTCGCGATGGAATCGCAGGGCGCTCTGACGGAGCATGCGAACGCCACGGCCCTGATGCTGCTGACCCACGCGGCACACGCCAGGGAACGGGTGCACCTGCATTACCGATCCGCGCAGGCCGAGGAGACCGAGCGTGGCTTCGATGCCTACGGCCTTGGCTTCCGCGGTGGCGCCTGGTACGCGGTCGGCATGTGCCATCTCCGCCATGGCGTCCGCGCGTTCCGCGTGGACCGCATCCTCGATGTGCAGCCGCTGCCGATTCCCTTCAGTCGGCCGCGGGATTTCGACGTGCTGGAATGGCTGAACCGCACCATCGCGACGCTTCCCCGGGCGCACCGCGTGGAGGTGCGGCTGCACACGGATCTTGCCAAGGCACGCGAGGCATTCTCACCTGCCATGGGCTTGCTCGAAGCGACTGGCGACGGGGTGCTGCTGCGCGTGCGCACCGACGATCTGGCGTGGTTCGCGCGACAGCTTGCACGCGTGCCGTTCGACTTCGAGATCCGTACCCCGCAGCGGTTGCGCAAGGAACTGCTCGCACACGCGGCGCGACTGCAAAAGCTCGCAGTGGATTGAAGGCGGCCCCGGCACACCGGTCCATTGCCATTCCCGGGATGCCGGACGATGTCTGCCGGGGTGTCCGCCGGCCGCTTCGGGAGCACGGTACGCCGTCCGCCCCGGCAGCGCAGTATGCTTCCCCCGAGCGCCCCGGATGCACCCGCCATGGGCCCCACCGAGCCTGGTCGACGCAGCACGTGTCGCGCATCGTACGATGGATCGCGCTGACCGCCGCCATGCTTCCGATACCCTGGCAGACTGCAACCCCGGCAGCCGACACACCGCAGCCACAGGTCTTCGCCGCGGAACGTGCATTCGCCAAATCCATGGCCGATCGCGACGCCGCGGCATGTTTCCGAGGAAGCCATCCTCTTCCATGGCACGGGCGTGCTGCGTGACAGGAAGAGCGTGCTCGCGGCGTGGTCGCGATTCTTCCGTTGCAGGACCGCGCCGCCCTCGTGGGAACCGGACCGCGTGGAGGTCCTGCAATCCGGCGCCCTGGCGCTTGGTGCCGGACTCGGCCGGGACGCCAAGGGCAAAGTCATCGGCCGCTTCAATTCGCTCCGGCGCCGCGAAGCGCCCGGCGTCCGGCGCGTGGTGTTCGACAAGGGCAGCCCGGCGGGGCCCGGTGACACGCACTGGCAGGGCGCGGCACGATGGTCAGCGTGGATCCCCTGATCCCGCGTGCGTGTCTCCGCGGCGTGGCTTGCCGAGGACACTGGAACCAATGTTGCAGATGCTCTTGCTCTTTCTCGCCTTTGCGGTCACATGCATCGTTCCCCCGACCGCGAGTTGCGCAGCCGCCCATCCGTGGCCCGCGGCGGCGCTTGCGGGCGCAGCGAGGTTTCGGCAAGACGCGTTGCCGGCACCGGCGCATGGAGATCCGGCCCCCACGCAAGCGCACAGGGACATCGTGCTGCCGCCGCCCGGCTTCACTCGCGCCCACGGCCTCGCGGAGTTGTTGCAGCAGCGCCGCTCGGTCCGCGCCTTCGAGCCGGTGCCGCTCAGCCTGGCCCAGCTCGGCCAGCTGCTCTGGGCCGCGCAAGGCATCACCGCCGAGGGTCAATTGCGCACCGCGCCATCCGCCGGCGCGATCTATCCGCTCGAGCTCTACGTCGTCGCCGGAGACGTCGAAGGACTGCCGGCCGGCATCTACCACTACGATCCGCACGGGCACCGCCTGCAGCTCGTCGAGGCCGGCGACCGGCGCCACGCCCTCGCCTCCGCGGCGGTTCGGCAGGCGTGGCTCGCCACGGCACCGGCCACCGTCGCCTTCGCCGCGGTCGAGGCGCGCACCGCGGCCAAGTACGGCAGCCGCTCCAGCCGCTACGTCGCCATCGAGGTCGGCGCCGCCACCGAAAACCTGTTCCTGCAGGCCGAAGACCTCGGTCTCGGAACGGTCGACGTCGGAACCTTCGACGACGCGGCGATTGCCCGACTGCTGCAACTCCCGAACGGAGTCGCACCGTTGCTGCTGATGCCGGTTGGCCTACCGCGCTGATGGCGGGAACGTAAACCCCTCGTGCGGCACTGCCTCGGCGGAACACGCGGCCCGCGATCACCCGAGGTAGCAGGGCCCCGTTTCGCGCACTTCCATGGTCGCCCATTCGGCCGCCGGGCAAAGTGCGGCGAGTTCGATCGCCTCCTCGCGGGTGGCGCAATCGACGAGGAAGAACCCGCCGACCATTTCGCGGGCCTCGGTGAACGGGCCGTCCCGCAGACCGCGTTTTCCGGAGCGGACCTGCAGGCGCTGGCCTTCGGAATCGTTGCGCAACGACGAATACGCGCGCAACACGCCACGCTGCTTCAGGTCGTCGGCATAGCGCTGCATCCGCTCGTACAGCGCCTTGCCCTCTCCCCCCGTGCGTTCCGATCGCTGGCCGCGCGGTTCCATCACGAACAACATGTAGGCCATCGTCGCTCTCCGATCGCTACGCCAGGCAGGCCGCCGCGCGCGCGCGCAGCAAGGCGGATTCGCGCGCATTGCCGGTCAACCCGGCCGCGCGCTCGAACTCGGCACGTGCCTCCGCGAGCCGCCCCAGCTTGAACAGCAGGTCGCCGCGCACACTGGGCAGCAGATGGTAGCCGGCCAGCGCACGCTGGTCGCGCAGGGCGTCGGCCAGCGCGAGTCCGGCTGCTGGCCCCTCCGCCATCGACACCGCCACCGCGCGGTTCAATTCGACCACCGGCGACGGCGCCACGTGGGCGAGCCGCGCGTACAGCGCGGCGATCCGCGGCCAATCGGTGTCCTCCGCCCGCCGGGCCCGCGCATGACAGGCGGCGATCGCGGCCTGCAACGCGTAATTTCCGTCGCCGCCGCCCAGGCGTTCCGCGCGCTCGAGCGCCGCGAGGCCCCGCCGGACCAGCAGACGGTCCCAACGCGAGCGGTCCTGGTCCAGCAGCAGGATCGGCGCGCCGTCGGCCGCGATCCGCGCGTGCAGCCGCGAAGCCTGGATCTCCATCAGCGCGACCAGGCCATGCACTTCCGGTTCGCGCGGCGCAAGCCCCGCCAGCACCCGGCCGAGCCGCAGGGCTTCTTCGCACAGGGCCGGTCGCGCCCACTCCTCGCCCGCCGTCGCCGCATAGCCTTCGTTGAAGATCAGGTAGACGACTTCGAGCACCGCGGCGAGGCGCGGCGCCCGATCCTCTCCACGCGGCACCTCGAACGGAGCCTTTTTCTCGGCCAGGGTGCGCTTGGCGCGCACGATGCGCTGCGCGACCGTCGCCTCGGGCACCAGGAACGCGCGCGCGATCTCCGGGGTGGTCAGGCCGCCCAGCATCCGCAAGGTCAGCGCCACTTGCATGTCGCGGCTGAGCGCCGGATGGCAGGCGGCGAAGATCAGCCTGAGCAGGTCGTCGCCGATGTCGTCGTCCAGCGCCGCCGTATGGTCAGGCGGGTGCGTCATGGCTTCGGTTTCGAGTTCGTACCCGAGCGCGACGCGCTTGTCGTCCCGCATGCGGTTGTGGCGCAGCAGGTCGATCGCGCGGCGCTTGGCCGTGGTCATCAGCCAGGCGCCCGGATTGTCGGGCACGCCCTCGGTGGGCCAGCGCTCGAGCGCAACGACCAGCGCCTCCTGCGCCAGGTCCTCGGCCTGGCCGACGTCGCGCAGCATCCGCGCCAGGCCCGCGATAAGGCGCGGTGCTTCGATCTTCCAGACCGTTTCGATGGCGCGGTGAGTGTCGGCCGTCGTCATGACGGCCGATCACAGCAGCCCTTCGGGTCCGGCGCAAGCGTCCGCTGCAGCGGCGTTCAGGCCTTGGCGATCTTCTCGCGCAGGCGCGCTTCGTGCTCGCGGATCTCGGGCGTCGCGGCCTCGCCGAAATCCTCCATCTCGAACACCGGGCGCAACTCGATTTCGGCCCCGCCGTCGAACGGCGCGCGCTTGATCCACTCGATCGCCTCGTCCATCGAACGCACCTGCCACAGCCAGAATCCGGCCACCAGTTCCCTGGTCTCGGCGAACGGCCCGTCGATCACCGTGCGGCGTTTGCCATCGAAGCGCACCCGCGCACCTTGCGAGCTGGGACGCAGGCCCTCGCCCATCAGCATCACCCCGGCCTCGACCAGTTGTTCGTTGAACTTGCCCATCGCGGCCAGCTCTTCGGCTCCCGGCAGGCGCCCGGCCTCGGATTCGTGGCTTGCCTTGACGATCACCATCACGCGCATGTCGATTCTCCCGGCACCCGGCACCAAGCCGGTTTCATGACAACGACGAACGCGGCTCGCCCGGATCGACAAGCGGTCGCCACCGGTGGCGGACCGCTCCCGCGGAACTGGGCGCCCGTGGGCGTCGGGGGGGGCGTATGATCTTCCATGCGCACCGGACCATTTCGCCTGGGGCCGCTGCGAGGCCCGCTCATGATCACCTCCCGGTTTTTCCCTGCACGCGTGCTGTTTGGGTTGCTGGTCGCACCGGCCGTGGCGGCGTGTGCCACGGCCGCGAACGATCCAACCCCCGCCGCACTGCCGCCGCCCGCGCTCGATGCGCCGCTGGCGCGTCATTCCGGGGACGCCACCGCGGTGCTGGCCGGGGGCTGCTTCTGGGGCGTGCAATGGGTGTTCGAGCACGTGCCGGGCGTCACCAACGTGACCTCCGGCTACTCGGGCGGCGCGGCCGCCACTGCGACCTATGAACGGGTCAGCGAGGGCGATACCGGCCATGCCGAATCCGTGCGGATCACCTACGATTCGTCGAAGGTCAGCTACGGCCAGTTGCTGCGTGTGTATTTCTCGGTGGCGACCGATCCCACCGAGTTGAACCGTCAGGGACCCGACACCGGAACGCAATACCGGGGCGTGATCTTTTACGCCAACCCCGAACAGCAACGGATTGCCAACGCCTACATCGCGCAACTCGCCGCAGCGCGCGCGTTCACGGCGCCGATCGTGACCCAGGTGGTTCCGCTCAAGGCGTTCCACCCCGCCGAGGACTACCACCAGGATTACGCGCGCCTGCATCCCGACGCGCTGTACATCGCGATCAATGACGCGCCCAAGGTGGTCGCCTTGCAACGCTCGTTGCCGAAGCTGTATCGCGCGCAGCCGGTCGTCTGGCACGACGATCATCCAAACACGATCATGGTGGACGTGCATTGAAGCCATCGGCCGCGCCCAAACGTGGACTTCACGAGTAAGGTCGCGGGGTCCTCCGACACTCTCTTGCCGGAGTGGCGCTTGTCTTCATGGCTCGACGTCGTCGCGTGGAATTCACTGGCGCTCGGGTTGCCGAGCGCGATCATCATCGCGGCGAATCTGCTGGCGGGGACATCGACAGCACCTGTGGATCATGAACCTGGTGTGGCCGATCACCGCGCGTCGCGAAGGCAGTAAAGGCCGACACCCTGTCGCTGACGACCTGGCAGCTCGGGATGAACGGCTGGATAGCCATCGCGACGTTCCTCATCTTCGGCCATGAACTTGCCGAGACCGGCCCGATATTCCGGTTCACGATGCAGCTCGCGATGTTGGCCGGTTTCTGCACGAGCTGCCCGGTCAACGCGTGGCTGCCCAAGGCCGGGATCAAGGAGGCGGTGTAGCCGGGCGTCCGTGGCCGGCCGATTTCGCGCAGCATCCGCGACGCGGACGGTGCCCGGGGATCCGACATTGACCCGCATCAGGGCAGTCATGACACCATGGGGCCAGCATGAAACGATTGCCGCCACACTCAACGCCCATGGCCACCATTGCCGAAAGCACCTTGAACCCACCCGCCCCGCCGCTGCACCCGTTCCGCCCGTTGTTCTTCTGCGCGGCGCTGTTCGCCAGTCTCGGCATGCTGGCATGGGGCGCGTTCTGGCACATGGGCTGGCTGCCGCCGACCCCCCTGGGTGCGCTGCCCTGGCACGCGCACGGCATGCTGTACGGCTTCGCCAGCGCGCTGGTCGGCGGTTTCCTGCTCACGGCATCGGCCAACTGGACCGGCATCGCCACCACCACGCGCCGCGGCCTGCTGCTGCTGACCGCCACCTGGGTGATCGCGCGCGTACTGCTGCTGACGCCGCTGCCGTTCTGGGTGGGCGCGCTGTTCGACGTCGGCTACCTGTTCGGCCTCGTGTTCCTGGTGGGCCGCGTGCTGTGGCTCTCGCACAACAAGCGCAACGCATTCCTGATCGCCATCCTGCTGGTCTTCACCGGACTCGACATCGCGTTCTACGCGGGCGCGCTGGGCGGAAGCGGCACCGTCACCACGCGCGTCCTGATCGCTGCGGTGGACCTCCTGATGGTGCTGATGCTGGCGATCGGTGGGCGGGTGATCCCGTTCTTCACCAGCCGCAAGCTCGCCGGCCATACGACGTGGACCCATCGCTACCTCGTCTGGGCCGTCAACGGCGGCGGCGCGCTGGTGCTGCTGTGCGACCTCGCCGGCGCGCCGCTCCTGCCGCGCGGGATCCTGATGCTGGTGGTGGCCGCGCTGGCGCTGGTGCGGCTGGTCGGCTGGCGCGGCTGGCGCACCTGGCACGAGCCGATGCTGTGGTGTTTGCACCTCGGCTATCTGTGGCTGGCAATCGGCCTTGCGGTGCGCGGACTGGCACTGCTCGGCGCCTATTCGATGCCGGAAATCGACACCCTGCACGGCATCACCGTGGGCGCGCTGGGCACGCTGTCACTCGCGATGATGACGCGCGTCGCGCAGGGCCACAGCGGCGTGCCGATCCGGTCCAGTTTCGCCTTGAGCACGATGTTCGTACTCCCGACCATCGCGGCCGCCGTGCGGCTTTGCGACAACCAGCCGCATGGCTGGGTGTGGGCGGCCGGGCTGTGGTTCATCGCCTACGCGATCTACCTGATCGTGATCGGGCCGCTGCTTGTGCGCGGGCGCTTGCAGACGGCGACGCACTGAGCGAATTCCGTCGCGGCATCAGCCCAGACAGCAGCGGCCGTGTCGCTGCACCGGCGGGCACGCCACGGCGCCATACGAACAGAACACGCAACAGTCGCCAGGCTTCGGTCGCAGCATCGCGCCGCAGCCGGCGCATTCGTGGAAGAACACGCAGGCATCTTCCGGCATGGTCTCGACGCTGGCACGCCCGCAATGCGGGCAGGTCAGCTTGCATTGGAGAACCGGTGCTCCAGCGTTCCTCGGCCCGGGCGCATTCATGGCGCCATCCTACGCCCGCGCAGGCCTCAGAACCACGCGCGCACGCCAGCAACGAGTTGCAGGTCGTCCGCCGGTTCCGCTTGCCCGCGCGCGTAGTCGCGGCTCCGACCGAAGCGCTGCCGCCAGACGATCCCGACGTACGGCGCCAGCTCGCGGCGGATTTCATAGCGCAGGCGCAAACCGGCCTCGACATCCGAGAGTCCGGCTCCGATGCCGCGCTGCGGATCGTCGCGGCCGTAGAAGTTGGCCTCCAGCGACGGCTGCAGGACCAGCTGCTGCGTGAAGCGGGCTTCGTACTCGACCGCGATGCGCGCCGCGGTGCGGCCGCCCTGGCCCAGGTACAAGGTCGCCTCGGTTTCGAACCAGTACGGCGCGACGCCTTCCACGCCGATGGCCGCCCAGCTACGGCCCGGCCCCGCGCCGAAGTCGTGGCGCACACCAAGCTGCGCATCCCAGAACGGTGCAATCGCGTGCGACCACAGCGCCTCGCTGCGGAAATCCTGCAGCCGACCCCCGGCCCGCTCGCCTTCGAACTTCAGCCACAACTTGTCGAAGTTGCGGCCAAACCAGGCCTCGCCGTCGAGCACCGTGGCATGGCCGCCGTCGCGCGAATGCACGTATTCCAGTCGATCGAGGAGCAGCATACCGACCCGCGGATCGTCCGGCATGTCCATTCCCGGCATCGAGCCGCGGTCGTAGCCATCGGAATAGTCGGGGCTGCGCCCATCGGCGGAAGTCCCGGCTGGCATCGATGGCATGTGCAGGGTGTGCAAGGCAACGGCAGGCGGCGCCGCGGGTCGGGGCACCGGTTGACGGGCGGGCCGCGGTGGTGGTGGCGACGCCGGGGGCATGGCCATGTCCTGCATGGCAGCCGGCGCCGCAGTCGATGCCGGCGCAGCCGGCGACGGCGCGGGCTGGTGCGGATGCTGCATCGCCGGCAACTCCTGCGCGAAGGCAGGCGCGCCGCCGCTACCGGCGGCCGCCAATGCGCAAGCCAGGGCGAAGGCGTTCGCGTGCATGCGCGCGTTCATGCCACCACCACCTCGCGGAACATGCCCGCTTCCATGTGGTAGAGCAGATGGCAGTGGTACGCCCAACGGCCCAGCGCGTCCGCCTTCACCCGATACGTGACGCGTTGCGCCGGCTGGACGTTCACGGTCTGCTTGCGCACCTGGAATTCGCCTTCCGGCGATTCGACTTCGCTCCACATCCCGTGCAGGTGGATCGGGTGGTTCATCATGGTGTCGTTGCACAGCACGATGCGCAGGTGTTCGCCGTGCCGGAAATGGATCGGCTTGGCCTTCGAAAAGACCACGCCGTCGAACGACCAGATGAAGCGTTCCATGCTGCCGTCGAGGTGCAGTTCGATATCGCGCGTGACCGGCCCCGGGTACAGCGAACCGCCGATCGTGCGCAGGTCGGCATAGGTCAGCACACGGCGACCGTTGTCGCGCAGGCCGGCGCCGGGATCGTCGAGATTGGTGCGCGGAAAGTCGATGCGCATGTCCACGCCGGGATTGTGGAACTCGCTGCGCGCATGGTGCGCCTTCGCCATGCCGGGCATGCCCATGGGCTCCTGCTGGGTGCCGTGCATGGCATGACCGCCGCCCTCGCCCAGCGCGCCCATCATGTCGACCATCGCGAGGGTCGGCACCGGATCGAGCGCCGGCAGTTCGGCCTGCATGCCGGGGCGCGGCGCCAGCGTGCCCCGGGCATAACCGGAGCGGTCGATCGACTGCGCGAAGATCGTGTAGGCGCGATCTTCGTGCGGTTCGACGATCACGTCGTAGGTTTCCGCCACCGCGATCCGGAATTCGTCCACCGCGACCGGCTCGACGTCTTGCCCGTCGGCCGCGACCACGGTGAGTTTCAAGCCTGGAATCCGCACATCGAAGTAACTGTTGGCGGAGCCGTTGATGAAGCGCAGCCGCACCCGTTCGCCCGGCCGGAACAACGCCGTCCAGTTGCCCACGGGCGTCGCGCCATTCATGAGGTAGGTGTAGGTGAAACCGGTGACGTCGATCAGGTCGCGCGGATCCATCCGCATCCGGTTCCACATCGCGCGCTCGCGCAGCGCGCCGGCCAGACCCATGGTCGCGGCATCACGCGTGAACTCGGGAACCGTCGGCTGGCGAACGTTGAAGTAGTCGCTGCGCGTCTTCAGGATCGCATAGATGCGGTCCGGATCCATGTCGGTCCAGTCGTTCAGCATCACCACGTAATCGCGATCGTTCCGCGCGCGCTCGCCGTGCGCCGGGTCGATCACCAGCGGACCGTACAGTCCGGTCTGTTCCTGGAAGCCCGAATGGGCGTGATACCAGTAGGTGCCGCTTTGCCGCACCGGGAACCGGTAGGTGAAGGTTTCGCCCGGGGCGATGCCGGGGAAGCTGATGCCGGGCACGCCATCCATGCCGGCCGGCAGCAGGATGCCGTGCCAGTGGATCGAGGTCGGCACGCGCATCCGATTGGTCACGCGCAAAACCACCGTCGTGCCCTCGCGCCAGCGCAGCAACGGTCCTGGAACCTGCCCATTGACGGCGGTGGCGAGGCGCGGCTCCCCGGTGTAGTTCACCCGCACTTCGGCCACATCGAGATTGAATTCCGTGCCGCTCAAAACGTGCGGCTGATTGGGTCCGTCCAAGGCCCACAGCGGTTTGACGAAGCCGCCCAGCAGCGCGGCCGTGCCGCCCAGCGCCAGTCCCTGCACGAAGCGGCGCCGCGAAGGCATCCCGACCGAAGGTCCGGCATCGCGAATCATGTGTTTCATCGAAATTCCCGCAGGCGCGCGGCGCGCGCCGTTGCACCGTGACAAGCGCCTCGCGCGAATGCGCGGAGCGGACCGGCGTGAACCGCGGCGCCACGACACCGCGGCGGGACTCAGGCGATCGGCGGTCGCAGCGGCGGCGTCAGCACCGCGGGTCGTACGTGCGCAAGGACCGGCAACAAGGCCACGCCCGCGGGCGGCAGCGGATCGACGCGCGTGGCGGGCACGACCAGCACGGCATTGCACGCCGAAAGGCAGTGGCACCCGGCATGGCAGCAATCACCATGGCCGGCCGGCGCGGCGGGTGCGGAACGGTGGTGCGACCCGGCGGATGCCCTCGACATGCCATGGCAATGAAGCGAGGCCATCGTTGCCTGCATGCGCGCGCCGGGCATTCGCGCGTGGCCACCCGACGCGGACATCGCCGGCATCCCGAACGCGAGCGTCGTCCATGCCAGCAAGGCCATGGCCAGGACGGCGCGGAAAAACGGGGAGTTCGGGCGCGGCAGGCAACGCATGCGCCGAGCATAGTCGTTGTGCATGGGCGGCTCAATGCTGGAGCAGGCTTCATGCGCGTTGCGGCCTTTCTATACTGAAAGGATGCCCTGGCCCAGCCCATGAACTACCGCCACGCCTTCCATGCCGGCAACTTCGCGGACGTCTTCAAGCACGCGATCCTGCTGGCGCTGCTGGATGCGTTGACCGGCAAGGACAAGCCGCTGTGCTACTTCGACACCCACGCGGGCCGCGGCGCGTACCGCCTCGATGAGGCCGAGGCGCTGAAGACAGGCGAATGGCGGAAAGGCATCGGGCGGCTGTTCGATGCCGCGCAAACGCCGGAGCCACTGCAGCGTTACGTCGCCGCCATCCGTGCCTGCAATCCCGACGGCGAGCTGCGCGTCTATCCTGGTTCCCCGTTGCTCGCGGCGCAGGCACTGCGTGCGGGCGACCGCCTGGTGCTGTGCGAAATGCAGCCCGACGAGGCCGCCGCGCTGCGCGGACAGTTCCGCGGCGACCGGCGGGTGCATGTGCACCACCGCGATGGCTATGCGGCGCTGAACGCGCTCCTGCCTCCCGCCGAAAAGCGCGGCCTGGTGCTGATCGATCCGCCATTCGAGGCGCAGGAAGCCGAATTCGCGACCATCGAAGCCGCGCTCGCGAAGGCACAGGCCCGCTGGCCGAACGGTGTCTACGCCGTGTGGTATCCGATCAAGTCGCATCGGACCGTCGCACCGTTCCATCGGCGCATGGCGAACGGCCCATTCGAGGAGGTACTGGTCGCGGAATTGCTGGTGCATCCCGACGATTCGCCGTTGCGCCTGAATGGCTGCGGCCTGCTGATCGCGAATCCGCCATGGAAGCTGGATGCGACGCTGGCCCGCTTGTTGCCGGCATTGCGCGATGCACTCGCGCAGTCCGCGGACGCGTCGGTAAACCTGCGCTGGCTGCGCGATAAATGACTGCGACGCGGCGGCGCACCGGCGGGACCGATTCTGGTTATGCTCGCAGGTGTCCGCTGTGAACGAGGCTTTCGCCATGCGCGCACCGTTCCGTTTCCCGTTCCGGCTCGTGCTTGCCGCCGCGCTGCCATTCGCGATCGCCGCGTGTGCCCCCGCACCCATCTACAAGACCGGCCCGGAGATCGTGCATGCCACGCCCCAACAAATGGCGGGTTCGCCCAACGATTTCCCGCAGGCACAGGTCATCTGGGGCGGCCAGGTCATCGGCGTGCAAAACCTTGCCGACCACACGCGAATCGAGGTGCTTGCCTACCCGCTCGATTCTTCGCAGCGGCCGCGGCTCAAGGAGCCCGCGACCGGACGCTTCATGGCCGAGGTGCCGGGATTCCTCGAGCCCATGAATTTCCCCGAGGGTTCGCTCATCACCGTGCGCGGGCAATTCACCGGCACCCAGGCCGAACGGGTCGGGCACGCGCGTTATATGTATCCCATGGTGTTCGTGCGTGCCGGCGACTTCCATCGCTGGACGCCGGAAGAAATGCGCCAGGGCCACCCCAACATCAGCTTCGGCGTCGGGGTGGGCGTCATCCGTTGAAGTCCGAATGACCATGATCGCTGCAGCCGGCGAGGGTGCACGCCGGCCGTTCCGGCGACGCAGCCGGAATGGCCATTCACGGCAGGGCCCACGACAGCGACTGCGACCGTGACATCTGGCGGATTCGCGGAACCCATTCGGCTCGAAGACGGGCGCAACTTCGTCTTGCGGCCGCTGCGTTCCGGTGACCTGGAAGCATTGCAGCGCGCCTTTCTCCGCCTGACGCCCGAGGAAATCGAGTACCGCTTCTTCCACCGCTCGCGGGAACTGCCGGCCTCCGTGACGGCGCAGATCCGCGGCTTCGATCCCGCGCGCGAGGCGGCGTTCGTCGTGGACGACGCGGGCGAGATCCGCGCGGTCGCGGACCTGCACGCGGACCGTCCCGGCGCGCGCGAGGCCGAGTTCGGACTGATCGTCGGCAAGGCCGTCGCGGGCCATGGCATCGGTCGCCTCCTCATGCTGCGGCTGCTGGAGGCAGCGCGGCGCCGCGGCATCACTGCGCTCACCGGCAACGTCCGCACCGACAACACCCGGATGCTGGAACTCTGTCGCGATCTCGGCGCTGCGATCCTGCCCATCGCGGAAGATCCCGCAACCCTTTGCGCACGGTTCGAACTCGGCACCGGTCCGCGCTGTTAAAATGACGCGTTGCACTTCCTGCTGGCGCGTGGCGCGCTCCGGCAGCGTCGTGCGTTGTCCAGATCCCATCCATGTCCCCATCGAACCTCCCCGTCCCGCCCCTCCCGCGCAGCCCCGGCCAGCCCCGCGACTGGCGCGAACCCGCCGGTTCCTCGCTGGCGCTGCTGCTTTGCGAAGCCGCGCGCAGGCGCGAGGGCGTGGTGGTCGCCGTCACCGCGGACAGCCGCGGCGCGCGCATCCTCGAGGATGAACTGCAGTATTTCGCGGGCGACCTGCAGGTGCTGCACTTCCCCGACTGGGAAACCCTGCCCTACGACCTGTTCGCACCGCACCCGCAACTGGTGTCACAGCGGATCGACGCCCTGTATCGCCTGCCGGCAACCCGCAGCGGCGTGCTGGTCGTCCCCGTGTCCACGCTGATGCAGCGGCTGGCGCCGCGCAGCCACATCGCCGGCACCGGCCTCGCGGTGGCACGCGGCGAGCGCCTCGACCTCGCCGACGAACAGCGACGCCTGGAAGCCTGCGGCTACCGCAACGTCCCGCAGGTCGGCGAACACGGCGAGTTCGCCGTGCGCGGCGCGCTGCTGGACATCTTCCCGATGGGTGCGGACGAACCCTATCGGATCGAGCTGTTCGACGAGGCGGTCGAGTCGATCCGGGTGTTCGATCCGGAAACCCAGCGTTCACGCCACCAGGTGGATGCGGTGAAACTGCTGCCGGCGCGCGAATTCCCGCTGACGGACGAGGCGATGCGCAGGTTCCGCGATCGCCTGCGCGAACGTTTCCCGATCGACGTACGCCGCTGCCCGCTCTACCAGGACATGAAGCAGGGCGTTACGCCCGGCGGCATCGAGTACTACCTGCCACTGTTCTTCGACGCGACCGAAACCCTGTTCGACTATCTCGGCGAAGACGCCCTGTTCGTGCTCGGCCGCGGGACGCTGGACGCCGCCGAACACTTCTGGCAGCAAACCGCGAACCGCTACGACCAGCGCGCCCACGACATCGAGCGTCCGATCCTGCCGCCGGCGGAGTTGTACCTGCCGCCGCAGTCGCTGCGCGAGCAGCTGAACCGGGTGCTGCGCGTCGACATAGCCGCAAGCAACGAGGCGCGCGCGGCCGAATCCGGCAGCCGGCCGGCGCCCGACTTTTCCGGGGGCGTGCCGGCGAGCGGCGGTTTCCTGCCGCGCCTGCGCGAATGGCTCGACGCCAATTCCGGCCAGCGCCTGCTGCTCGCCGCCGATTCCGCCGGCCGCCGCGAAGCCCTGCTCGAGCAATTGGCCACGGCGGACTTGCATCCCGAAGTCATCGAATCCTGGCAGGCATTCGCTGCCTTCGAACCCTCTCCCTCGGCCGCTTCCGGAGAGGCAGGCAGGCGCGCCGCCGCACCGGCGCTCGCCATCACCGTCGCGCCGCTGGAACGCGGCTTCGCGTTCGAGCGACCGCCGCTCGCGGTGATCACCGAACACGAGCTCGCCGGCGAACGCGCGCGCACCGAGCGGCAGCGCCGCCGCACCGCGGAGCGCGATCCCGAGGCGATCCTGCGCGACCTCACCGAGCTCGAAATCGGCGCGCCCATTGTCCACGTCGACCACGGCGTGGGCCGCTATCTCGGCCTCGTCGCACTGGACGTCGGCAACATGCCCGGCGAATTCCTCGCGATCGAATACGCGCGCGGTGACAAGCTGTACGTGCCGGTCGCGCAACTCGCGCTGGTCAGCCGTTACTCCGGCGCCGACGACGAACACGCGCCGCTGCACTCGCTCGGTGGCGAATCGTGGGAACGGGCCAAGCGCAAAGCCGCCGAAAAGGTCCGGGACGTCGCGGCGGAACTGCTGGCGATCCACGCCGAGCGCGCGGCCCGCCAGGGCACCGCGATCGCCTACGACCGCGGCATGGTGGCCCGCTTCGCCGAAGGTTTTCCGTTCGAAGAGACGCCCGACCAGCAGGCCGCGATCGACGCCGTGCTGGCCGATCTCGCGGCACCGCAACCGATGGATCGCGTGGTGTGCGGCGACGTCGGATTCGGCAAGACCGAGGTCGCGCTGCGCGCGGCGGTCGCGGTCGCGAGCGCCGGCAAGCAGGTGGCGGTGCTGGTGCCGACCACCCTGCTCGCGCAGCAGCACTTCGACAGCTTCCGCGACCGGCTTGCGGATTTCCCGATCCGGGTGGAACTGTTTTCGCGGTTCCGTGCGAAGAAGGAGACCAGCGAGGCGCTGCAACGGCTCGCCGACGGCAAGCTCGACATCGTGGTCGGCACCCACAAGCTGCTGCAACCCGACGTCAAGTTCCACGACCTCGGCCTCGTGATCGTCGACGAGGAACACCGCTTCGGCGTGCGCCACAAGGAACAGCTCAAGAAGCTGCGCGCGGAAGTGGACCTCTTGACCCTCACCGCGACGCCGATCCCGCGCACCCTCAACATGGCGATGAGCGGCATGCGCGACTTGTCCATCATCGCGACACCGCCGGCCGCGCGGATGGCGGTCAAGACGCTGGTGGCGCAATACGATCCGGCGCTGGTTCGCGAAGCGTTCCAGCGCGAGCTCGCCCGCGGCGGCCAGGTGTATTTCCTGCACAACAGCATCGACAGCATCGGCCGCATCGCGCGTGAACTCGGCGCACTGGTTCCGGACGCGCGGATCCGCGTCGCGCACGGCCAGATGTCGGCGCACGAGCTCGAGCAGGCGATGCTGGATTTCCACCGCCAGCGCTTCAACGTCTTGGTCTGCACCACGATCATCGAGTCCGGCATCGACGTGCCGACCGCCAACACCATCGTGATCGATCGCGCCGACCGCTTCGGGCTGGCGCAGTTGCACCAGTTGCGCGGCCGGGTCGGACGCTCGCACCACCGCGCGTACGCGTATTTGATCGTGCCCGACAAGAAGGCGATGACCGCGGACGCGGGAAAACGCCTCGCCGCGCTGGAATCGCTGGAGGAACTCGGCGCCGGTTTCACGCTCGCGACCCACGACATGGAAATCCGGGGCGCGGGGGAACTCCTGGGCGAGGCGCAGTCGGGCCAGATCGAGGCGATCGGGTTCGCCCTCTACAACGAGCTGCTGGAGCGTGCGGTGCGCGCCTTGCGCTCCGGCAGGGTGCCGGATTTCGATCTCGGCGGCGACAGCGGCAGCGAGGTCGAACTGCACCTGCCGGCGCTGATCCCGGACGATTACCTGGCCGACGTGCACGCGCGCCTGACGCTGTACAAGCGCATCGCCAGCGCCGGCGACGAGGACGCGCTCCGCGACCTGCAGGTCGAAATGATCGACCGTTTCGGGTTGCTGCCGCAAGCCACGAAGAACCTGTTCACGGTCGCCGCGCTCAAGCTGCGGGCCGCCGCGCTCGGGATCCGCAAGCTCGACCTCGGCGCCGCCGGCGGGCGCCTCACCTTCCAGCCGCGCCCCGAGATCGATCCGGCCACGATCATCCGTCTGATGCAGCGGCAGCCGCGCGTCTACAAGCTGGACGGCCAGGACAAGCTGCGGGTCGCCATGGAGCTGCCGGAAGCCGACGATCGCCTGCGCGCGGCGGGCGAACTGCTGGAAACCCTGGCGGTCCGCAGCAAGGCCGCATGAGCCAGCCCGGCGCGGCGATGACGCGGTCGTCACGCGCTTGAATGCAAGCTGATCGGGTCGCGCGCGGAGCGAAACCCGGCGCCGCCCGCGTGGTCACAACGTTGGTGTAAACGGCGCAGCGCGCCGCGTCCCGAAAGGAGTCCCCCATGAGCACGCAACGTTCGATTCGCACGTGCCTTGCAGGCATGATCGCGTTCGGCCTGTTCGGCACCACCTCGGTCGCGATGGCGGGAGCACTGCCGCAGGCACCGGCCGGCCAGCAGGTTCCGGCCCCGCCGCCTCCGCCCCCACCACCGCCGCCGCCGATGCCGCCCGCGCCACCGGCTCCGGCTCCGCAAGAGATGCCTCCGGCGCCGCCCATGTCGGCTGTGCCACCTGCGGCACCCATGACGACACCGCCGCCGCCCCCGGCGCCACCCATGACGGCTGCGCCCCCAGCGGCTCCGATGACCACGATGCCGGCCGACCAGGACCAGGGCACCTCGCCCCGGTTCTACCAGGGCACGCAAACGACGGCGACGTACCCGATCCAGAACGGCACGCTCACGGTCCACGCCGGCATGCCGGCGGAAGTGAAGGATTATGGTCCACCGCCGCAGTTCAACACGCTCGATACGAACCACGACGGCCGCATAAGCCCCGACGAGGCGAGCGCCTATCCGCCGCTCGACAGCGATTTCCTGTATGCGAGCGGCGAGGGCAAGAGCATCAGCCGTGCCCAGTACCAAAGGTGGATGCAACTCCAGCATTGACGCCCCGCTCCGCCGTCGACCGGGCAACGCACGGGGCGGCGCACGCCGGGCCGCCGCGAGGCAAGATCGCAGCCTCCACGGCGGCCCGGCGGGCCAGCGCGAATCCGGGTGAGTTCGGCGGTGAAATGACGAACCCGCTCCAGCTACGGGCGTTCGCAGCGACCGCGTCTCTTGCTGCGGCGCAACGTTCGCCGCCCGGGACCTGATCCATCCTGCCGCCGTGGCGCAGGACAACGCGGGACAGGCGCGGAGTACGGGTGGGTCGCTCCGCCGGTCCATCCGGCAGGGAGACATTCGTCATGGATCCTGGCAGACCTTGTGCGGCCGAGTTCTTCGGCACGTTCTGGCTGGTGATATGGGCCGTCGCGGCACCGCAGTGCTGGCTGCCGGGGTCCCGCAGTCCGGGGTGGCCTGCGCCGGCGTGGCGCGCGCATTCGGTCTGACGCTGTCGACGATGTGCACGCGACTCACCGGCCGCGTGCCCGGCATCATGCTTCGGCAAACGGAAACGCCAGCACGTCCCGAACGTCATGGGTGCCTAGCAGGTGCATCAGCAGGCGGTCGACGCCGAGCGCCACCCCTGCGCAGTCGGGCAGCGCGTCGAGCACCGCCAGCAGGTTCTCGTCGAGCGGCAGCTCCGGCTGACCGCGCGCTGCACGCCGCGCGTTGTCGTGCTCGAAGCGGGCACGCTGCTCGGCGGCGTCGTTCAGTTCATGGTAGCCATTGGCGAGTTCCTGCCGGCCGAGGTATACCTCGAAGCGTTCCGCGAGCGGCGGGTTGCCGGGACGGATCCTGGCCAGCGAGCACTGTGACGCCGGAAAGTCGTACACGACGGTGATGCCGCCGTCCGGCAGCGCGGGCTGCAGGCGATGCGTCACCAGCAGGTCCAGCCAGTCGTCGCGGCCGAGCCCCGCGGGATCGACCCGGAATTCCGCCAGCGGCGCGCGCAGCCTTGCCTCGTCAGCCACCAGCGGATCGATGCCGAGCCCGGCGCCGAACCAGTCGCGATAGCTGGTGGCGGTCACCGATGCATCGCTTCCCACCAGCGCCAGCGCCGCGCGCACCAGCTGCACCGCCTCGAGCGCGAGGCGCCGATGGTCGAAACCGATCCGGTACCACTCCAGCAGCGTGAATTCCGGATTGTGCGAGCGTCCTGCCTCGCCGTTGCGGAATACCCGTCCGAGCTCGTAGCAATCGCCCATCCCCCCGGCCAGAAGGCGCTTCAATGGGTATTCCGGCGAAGTCCTGAGGAATCGTTCGCGCGGGCCGGCGGCGATCGGTCCCGAGAACCGCGTGGAGAATCCATCGATGTTCGGTTCGGTGTTGCCGGCCGCCGAGAGGATCGGCGTCTCCACCTCGGTGACGCCGCGCTGCGCGAAGAAATCGCGGACCAGCGCATTCAGGCGCGCACGCATCCGGATCGCGGCGACCTGCCGGTGCACGATCAATGGCCGTGGGCTTTCAGCAAGGCAAGCAGCTTCGCCTCGTCCCAGATCTCCACACCCAGCGATTGCGCCTTGTCGAGCTTCGAACCCGCGGCTTCGCCGGCGACCACGAACGAGGTCTTCTTCGACACCGAACCCGCGACCTTGGCGCCCAGCGCCTCCAGCCTGTCCTTCGCCTCCTCGCGGCCGAGCGACGCCAGGGTGCCGGTCAGGACGACCGTCTGTCCCGCAAGCGGACCGCCGGCCGCGAGGCGCGCCGAGGATTCCTGCCAGTGCACCCCGGCCTTGCGCAGGGCGGCGATCGCGCCGCGATTGCGGTGTTCGGCAAAGAACGCGGCGATGTGCCCGGCCACGATCGGGCCGACGTCGCTGACTTCGGTGAGCTCGGCTTCGCCGGCGTCCATCAGCGCATCCAGCGAACCGAAATGGCGCGCCAGCGCCTTCGCGGTCGCCTCGCCGACCTCGGGGATCCCGAGCGCGTACAGGAACCGCTCCAGGGTGGTGTCCTTGCTGGCTTCGATCGCATCGACGAGCTTTTCCGCCCACCGCGTGGCGACCTTGCCCTTCTTCGCGACCTCCGGCGTGCGTCCGTCGCGCTCGTCCGCAAGACGCTTCATGCGCAGGAAGTCGTCCAGCGTCAGCGCGTACAGGTCGGCGATCGAATGCACGCAGTCGAACGCGATCAGGTCTTCGATGTTGCGATCGCCGAGCCCGTCGATGTCGAGCGCGCGCCGCGACGCGAAGTGCACGATGGCTTCCTTGCGCTGCGCGGCGCAGACGAGGCCGCCGGTGCAGCGCGCCACCGATTCGCCTTCCTCGCGCACGATGGCCGAGCCGCACACGGGGCAATGCGAAGGCATGTGCCACGGCTTTGCGCCGCGTGGCCGGCGCTCGAGGTTCACCCGCACCACTTCCGGGATCACGTCGCCCGCGCGCCGCACGATCACGGTGTCGCCGGCGCGGACGTCGAGGCGCGCCACCTGGTCGATGTTGTGGAGCGTGGCCTTGGTGACGGTGACGCCGCCGACCTGTACCGGCTGCATCACGGCGAACGGCGTCGCCGCACCGGTGCGGCCGATATTGATCTCGATCGACTCGACCACCGTGCTCCTTTCCTGGGCCGGGAACTTGTGCGCCAGCGCCCAGCGCGGCGCACGCGAGACATACCCCATCTCGTTCTGCTGGTCGTAGCGGTCCAGCTTGTAGACCACGCCGTCGATCTCGTAGGGCAGCGAATCGCGCTGGTCGCCCATCCGCCGGTAGTAGTCGAGCAGGCCCTGGAGGCCTTGCGCATGTTCGACCTGCGGACTGACCGGCAGGCCCCAGCGGCGCAGTTGCGCGAGCGTCGCGGAATGGGTGTCCGGCAAGCTGGCCCCCTGCACTTCGCCCACCGCGTAGGCGTAGAACGCCAGCGGACGGCGTGCGGTCACGCCGGGATCGAGCTGGCGCAGGGAACCCGCCGCGCCGTTGCGGGGGTTGGCCAGCGTGCGCTCGCCACGTTCGCGGGCGCGTTCGTTGAAGACTTCGAACGCGGCCTTCGGCATGTACACCTCGCCGCGCACCTCGATCACCTTGGGATGATGGCTGCCGCGCAGCTTCAACGGAATCGCCCGGATGGTGCACAGGTTGGCGGTGACGTCCTCGCCCACCGTGCCGTCGCCACGCGTCGCGCCCTGCACGAACGCGCCGGCTTCGTAGCGCAGGCTGATCGCGAGCCCGTCGAGTTTCGGCTCGACCGAAAACGCCAGCTCCGGATCGGTGAGCCCGAGCATCTGCTCGATCCGGCGCACGAAGCCGGCGACCTCCTCGTCGCTGAAGGCGTTGGACAGCGACAGCATCGCCATCGCGTGGCGTACCTCGGCAAATCCCCCGGTCGCGCGTGCACCCACCCTGCGGGTCGGCGAATCGGGCGTCGCGAGTTCAGGATGCGCGTCCTCCAGCGCTTCCAGCTCGCGCATGAGGCTGTCGTATTCGGCATCCGAGATGTCCGGATCGTCCAGCACGTAATAGCGGTAGTTGGCGTCCTCGATCGCGGCGCGCAGCCCTGCAACCCTTTGTTTTGGCGGGCGCCCGTCCTGTTTCGTCGGCACGTGGGGGGCTCTTCGGTGACCGTGGTCGTTGTCGGTCAAGTATAGTTGCGCGCCCGTTTTGCCTCCGCGGCAACCCGTCCCAGGCTCCGCACCTTTGAAAGGTTCATGAAAGGTAACGGGCGCAGTATCGGGGACGGGTGAGGTGCGGTCCCACTTTGTAACGAACAGGTTCGGGCAACCCTCGTGCCACTGCCTGCTCGGTCTCCCTCATCCGCGTATCCGGCCTGCGCCTACCCCTCCCCGGTGGCGCAGGCCGGACACGCCTTTATTCCTGCGCGGGTCCATCCACGCGCAAGCGGAACCGGCCACCCCTGGCCTGACTTTCCACCACGGCGGTGCGATTGTCCGTGATCGCAGCGTCGGTTGACCGTTCCGTCTCCTGCCATTCCAGGGTTCTGGAAGACCAGAACGGCCATCCATGGCGTGAATGCGGGCTTTTCGGGCAGCGCTAAAATAGCCGTTCTCTTTGGCCGTCCGACCGGGTCGACCAGCTACGATGCCCGAAGCAAGTTCCCACGACAGCCTGCGCCGGATGCGCGGGCTGATCTGGCTGGTGGCGGCTGCGTTCTTCATGCAGACGCTGGATTCGACCATCGTCAACACCGCTGTGCCGAGCATCGCGCACGCGCTCGGCGTGCGTCCGATCGACCTCAAGACGGCGCTGACCAGCTACGTCCTGACGCTGGCGATCTGCATTCCTGCCAGCGCGTGGCTTTCGGACCGCTTCGGGACGCGCCGGGTGTTCGCGGCGTCGGTCCTCATCTTCACGCTGGGTTCGCTCGCCTGCGGCGTCTCGCAAACACTTCCGCAGCTGGTGGCCGCACGCGTGCTGCAGGGCATCGGCGGCGCCCTGCTGATGCCGATCGGGCGCTACGTGCTGGTGCGCGCATTCGGCCCGAAGGATTTCGTCGCGGCGATGAGCACCGCCGGCATCCCGGGCCTGCTCGGCCCCGTGCTGGGGCCGTTGCTCGGCGGTGTGCTTTCGCAATACGCGTCGTGGCGCTGGATCTTCCTCGTGAACGTGCCAGTCGGCCTCCTCGGCCTGTGGCTCAACCGCAGCCAGATGCCGGACTTTCGTGGCGAACGCCGGCCGTTCGACTGGCTCGGCTTCATCCTGTTCGCGCTGGCTTCCGGGCTGTTGCTGGTCGCCGCCGAAACCGGTGGCGATGGCAACTACCACAACGCGGCGATCGCGGCCGGAATCGGCGCGCTGTGCGCGTTCGCGTACTGGCGCTACGGACGCCGCGCGCGGCATCCGGTAGTGGACCTGACGCTCCTCAAGATACGCAGTTTCGTGATCGCCGTCGGCGGCGGGATGTGCACGCGCCTCGGCACGGCGGGACTGTCCTTCCTGCTGATGCTGTTCCTGCAGGTAGGCTGCGGCTGGACACCGACCGCAGCCGGCATGATGATCGTGCCGCAGGCGGTCGCGATGGTGCTGATGAAATTCCTGATCGACCGCATCCTCAAGCGCTACGGCTATCGGCGCGCGCTGTTCGTCAACACCGCGTTCGCCACCGTGTTGCTCGCCTGCTTCGCCCTGCTGGAGGCGGCGACGCCGTGGTGGATCATCACCGTTCTCATGTTCGCGTACGGCTTCGTGATGAGCCTGCAGTACACCGCCATGAACACGCTAGCGTTCGTCGACCTGCCGCCCGAGCGGGCGGCCCAGGCTTCGTCGCTGACCTCCGCCGCGCAGTACCTCGTGATCAGTTTCGGAATCGCGTTGTCGTCGTGGCTGATGGCGGTGTTCCTGCGCGGCCGCCCGCACGATGCGACCGCCTACGTGCACGGCTTCCGGATATCCGTGCTGGTGATGGCGGCGCTGCCGCTGATGGCGGTGTACGTGTTCACCCGCTTGCGCCATGACCGCCCGCTGCGGCGTCCGGTCGAAACCCCCGAGACCGCGACGTGATTCGCCCCGCGGTGCCGACTGGTAGGCTTGTGCGCACCGACGCCATCGCCCAGGGTTCGCCGATGCCCGCCAAGCCCCGTCCCTCGTCATGACTGCAGCCGCCACGACTGCGCCCGCCGACATCGATTTCCACCTCACCGCGCAGCCGATCGGCTGGCTGGTGCTGGCACTGTTCGTGCTGGCCTACGTCGCGGTGCTCATGGAGAACCGCATCCAGATCGCCAAGTCCAAGCCCGTGATGTTGGCGGCGGGTTTGATCTGGGGGGCCCTCGCGTGGTGGACCAACCAGCCGGGAGAGATCACCTCCGCGGCGCGAGCGGCATTCGAGGCCATGTTCCTCGAATACGCGGAGATCTTCTTTTTCCTGGTGGTGGCGATGACCTACGTGACGGCCATGGCCGAGCGCGGCGTGTTCGAGGCGCTGCGCGGGCAGTTGCTGAAGCGGCGCTTCAGCTACTACCAGTTGTTCTGGATCACCGGTGCGCTCGCCTTCGCGCTGTCCCCGTTCATCGACAACCTGACCACCGCGCTGGTGATGTCCGCCGTGGTGCTCGCGGTCGGCGCCGGCAATGCGCGCTTCATCGGCATCTCCCTGATCAACCTGGTGGTGGCGGCCAACGCCGGCGGGGCATGGAGCGCCTTCGGCGACATCACCACCCTGATGGTCTGGCAGGCGCACAAGGTGGACTTCCTCGAATTCCTCGACATTTTCCTGCCGTCGCTGGTGAACTGGCTGATCCCGGCGATCGTGATGTCGCTAGCGCTGCCCAAGGCGGTTCCCGAAGCGCTGGAAACCGGCCGCTCACTCAAGCGCGGCGGCATCAGCATCTGCATCACCTTCGCCGCCACCATCGCGATCACCGTGGCCGGCAAGCAGTGGCTGCACATGCCGGCCGTCTACGGGATGCTGACGGGCCTCGCGCTGCTCAACCTGCTGGCCTCGCGGATCGACTACGAGCAGCGCCGCTATGCGATCGCGCAAGGCAAGGAGCCGCGCGAGCACGCCTATTCCATCTTCAAGATCATCGCCAACGCCGAGTGGGACACCCTGCTGTTCTTCTACGGGGTCTTTGGCTGCGTCGCAGGCCTTGCCGCGGCCGGTTACCTGCACCTTGCTTCGGTGCGCCTCTATGACGGACTCGGCTTCACCGTCGCGAATTCCCTGATGGGCGTGCTGTCGGCCGTGATCGACAACATTCCGATCATGTTCGCGGTGCTGAAGATGAATCCGCCGATGGATCACGGGCAGTGGCTGCTGATCACGCTGACGGCGGGCGTCGGCGGCAGCCTGTTGTCGATCGGCTCGGCCGCCGGCGTGGCGCTGATGGGCGCCTCGCGCGGCATGTACACGTTCGCGTCGCACCTGCGCTGGACCTGGGCGATCGGCCTCGGTTACGTCGCCAGCATCCTCGTGCACCTGTGGCTCAACGCGCACCATTTCGCAGGCGGCCTCGCCGGTTGAAGTGGGCCTCCGCCGCCCGGATTCCGCGGGGACGCGGGGCTTCGCGCTTCGTCACCGCGCGGCGGCGCCGCCGCTTGCCGGGTCGCCCAACCTTGCCGTGACGGCGTCGAAAAACGATTCCGGCAACGCAGCCGTGACCGGCACGCCCCACCAGTCGGGCCGCGCGAAACCGCCGCACTTGATCGCGTCCTTCTCGGTCATCAGCACGGGCAGCCCATCGCCGAAGTCGAGGTCGCCGGGCGCGTAGCGCCGGTGATCGGCGAACGGATGTTCGACCACGTCGATACCTTGCCCGCGCAGCGTGTCGAAGAAACGCCGGGGATTGCCGATCCCGGCCGCAGCATGCACGCGCCCTCGCGAGAATGCCGCAAGCGGCTGGCGTGTGGACGGCTCGCCCAGCAAAACCGCAGCATCCGCGACGAGCCGCATCGGGATCTCGCCGGTGCC
This sequence comes from Rhodanobacteraceae bacterium, assembly GCA_025928585.1. Lineage (GTDB taxonomy): Bacteria > Pseudomonadota > Gammaproteobacteria > Xanthomonadales > Rhodanobacteraceae > 66-474. The sequence continues at coordinate 8,502 of JAICJG010000015.1, read as the reverse complement.
CGGTTCGCCGCCGTTGCAGACCGTGAAATCGACCCGGCGCAGCCTTGAAGGCGGTTCGCGGAGCGGCCCCGCGGGCAGCAGCCGACCATTGCCCAGCCTCCGCTGGCCATCGATCACGCAGATCTCGATGTCGCGCACCAGGGCGTAATGCTGCAGGCCATCGTCCGCCACGACCACGTCGACCCCTTGTTCGAGCAGCAACGCAGCCGCTGCCGCGCGGTCGGCGCCGATGGCGACCGGCACCCCGGTCCGGAGCGCGATCAGCGCGGGCTCGTCGCCCGCGAGCGCAGGATCGGGGTTCGTGCCGAGCAATCTCGGACCCCGCGCGCTGCCGCCATAGCCGCGGCTGACCACGCCCGGCTTCCATCCGCGTTCGCGGAGCGCCTCGACCAGCGCGATCACCAACGGTGTCTTGCCGGCGCCGCCCGCGACGATGTTGCCGACCACGACGACGGGCACCGGCAGCCGCCGCGATCGCAGCACCCGCATCCGGTACAGTCCACGGCGGATCCGCACGCCCGCGCCATACAGGCCGGCCACGGGTAGCGTCCACCATGCGGGCCTTGCGGAAGGGTCGTACCAGCGGTGTTGCAGATCGTCCGCGAGGCTCACCGCGGCGCTCCCGGTCAGGCCGGCACCGAGGCCGGCTCGTGGAACTGCAGGTGATAGAGGGAGGCGTATTTGCCGCCGTGCGCCAAAAGCTCGGCGTGCGTGCCGCGCTCCACGACACGGCCGGCATCCAGCACCACGATCTGGTCGGCGTGTTCGACCGTCGACAGCCGGTGCGCGATCACCAGCGTGGTGCGGTTGACCATCAACCTCGAGAGCGCGTCCTGGATCAGACGTTCCGATTCGGTGTCGAGCGCGCTGGTCGCCTCGTCCAGCACCAGGATCGGGGCGTCCTTCAACAATGCGCGTGCGACCGCGATCCGCTGGCGCTGGCCCCCGGACAGCAACGCGCCGCCCTCACCTACCCGGCTGTGGATGCCGTCCGGCAGGGCGCGTATGAACTCCATCGCGTTGGCGGCCTCGGCAGCCGCGACGATCCGCGCCTCGTCGACGTCGGCCAGCGCGCCATAGGCGATGTTGCGGGCGATGGTGTCGTCGAACAACACGACATCCTGCCCGACCCATGCGATCTGCGCGCGCAGGCTGCGCAAGGTGTATTCGCCGAGCGGCTGGCCGTCGAGCAGCACCGTCCCGGCGCTCGGCTCGTAGAAGCGCGGGATCAGGCTCGCCAGGCTGCTCTTGCCGCTGCCGGAACGCCCGACCAGCGCGGTGATCGTGCCGTGCGGACAAGCGAGCGACACGCCCCGCAGCGCGGCGCTTTCGGCGCCCGGGTAGGTCAGGTGCACGTCGCGGAATTCGATGTCACCGCGGCAGCGTTCCAGGCGCACGCTGCCGCTGTCCACTTCCATCGGCGCATCGAGGATGCCGAACAGTTCCGCCGCAGCCGCAAGACCTCGCTGGATGTTCGACTGCACCGTGGTGAGACGCTTGAGCGACGGCAGGATCCCGCCCATGCACATGAACAGGCGCATGAATCCGCCGGCGGTAAGCCCGCTCTGCGCCATGAACGGCCGCGTTGCGAAAAACACGATGAACGCCAACGCGATCGCCGCAGCGAGCTGCACGAACGCGGTCGAAAGTCCATTGGTCGCGGCGACCTTGACGTTCAACTTGCGCGCGCGATCGGTAACGGCGTCGAAGCGGCCCGACTCGTAATCCTGACCGCCGAACACCTTGACCTCGCGGTGCGCGCCGACCACTTCCTCGACCACCCCGGTCACCCGTCCGATCACGTCCTGGATGGTCACGTTGATGCGCCGGTAGCGCCGGCCGACGTAGGTGACCAGCAGCCCGATCAACGGCACCATCACCAGAAGGGCGAGCGTCAACATCCAGCTCGTCCACAGCATCACCGCAATGAATCCGATCACCGTGAGGCTGTCCACGATGGCGATCTTCGCGGAGTCGGTGGTGGCCTGCGCGACCTGCTCGCTGGTGTAGGTGATCCGCGAGATCTGCTGGCCCGAGGCTTCGCGGTCGAAGAACGAGGCCGGCATGCGCAGGTACTTGTCGAAGATGCGGCGGCGCATGTCCTGCACCACGCCCCGTCCGACGTACGCCGAGCCGTAGGCTTCGATGTATACCGCGATGCTGCGTACGAAGAAGATGCTGACGATGATGATCGGCATCCAGAAAATCACGTGCGGGTCGCGGTCCACGAACAGCTTGTCGACCAGCGGCTTGACCTCGCGCGCGAACAGCGTCATGCAGGCGGCGTCCACCACCATCGCGAGTACCGTGGCCACGACGATGGTGCGGAACGGCCGCAACAGGCCGAGCAGGCGCCGATACACCGCCGCATCGGAGCCCTGCATCCGCGGCGTGTCAGCCACCGGCGGCGGGCGCCGTTGCCGGCGCGGTGGCGATGGACAGGTGGGTGAATCCGAGCCGCCCCAGGGCATCCATCGCGGTCACCACCGCCTGGTGCGGCGTCTGGCCGTCGGCCCGGAGCACCACGGGCCGTTCGCGATCGCTGCCCGCGGCGGCCGCGATGGCGCGCTGGAGGGTCGCCTCGTCGTCGCCGAGCACGCGATTGTCGCCGACGAAGAAATGCCCCTCGCGGTCGACCACGATCACGAGCGTATCGGCGGCCGGTGCGCTGGCCTGGTCGCTGGCCTGGGGCAGCGAGACCTTGAGGCGCCCCTGCTGCACGAACGTCGTCGTCAGCACGAAAAACATCAACAGCGTCAGCAGCACGTCGATCAGGCTGACGACGTTGATCTCGAAATCGTCGCTGCGGCTGCTGCCGATGCGCATCGCCGTTCCGTCAGCCCAGCACTCGGGCAGCCGGGCGGGCAGCCGCGGCCGGCGCCACCGGAGCACGGCTGTCGACGGGCGTCGGCCGGGCGACCGAAATCGCGTCCAGCAGCGCGATTGCCTGTTTCTCCATCTCCACCACGAAAGCCTGCACCCGCGAACGGAAATACCGGTGCAGCACGTAAGCAGGGATTGCGACCACCAGCCCCGAGGCCGTGCAGACCAGCGCCTCGCCGATCCCCCCAGCCATCTTCATGGGATCGCCGACCCCCGAGACCATCACCGCGAGGAACATCCGGATCAGACCGAATACCGTTCCGAGCAGGCCCAGCAACGGCCCGATCAGCGCGATCGTACCGAGCGTATTGAGGTAACGTTCGAGTCCGTGCACCACGTGTCGGCCGGTATCCTCGATGCGCTCCTTGATTTCCGCGCGCGAGCGATTGCGCACGTCGAGCGCGGCCGCCAGCAATTCGCCGAGCGGAGAGTTTTCGCGCAATGCCTGGATGTGCGACGAACTCAACTGCTGGGAGTGCGCCCAACTGCGGACCTGTTCGCCCAGCCCCGGCGGCAGCACCGCGCTCCTGCGCAGGGTCCAGAAGCGCTCCAGCACGATCGCGAGGCCGACCGCAGAGCAGACCAGGATGGGCAGCATGCCCCAGCCGCCCGCCTTCAGGATTTCAAACACTTGCAACCTCCGCTGCGGGTGCTCCGCGATGCAGGCGCATCATACCAGCGCGGGCCGGTCCGACCGTGGCGGCGGTCGCACTCTGGCGAGCGCTCCGGCGGCAATCACGCAATGGTGCGGCGAATCGCTGGTTGCTGGCCGTCGGGGCGATCGTTGGGCTTCGCTGCGCTCAGCGCCAACCTGCAAGAGCGGACTTGGCAGGTTGGGCTGATCCCGGATTTGTCGGGGAGAAGCCCAGCGGCCCAAGGCGGGACGGTGTGCGAAGGAGTGGTCGTGGGCTCGAGCGGACGGTAGTTGGGCTTCGCTGCGCTCAGCGCCAACCTGCCAAGGGCCCGTCGCATTGCGCTCGAACCGCATCAATGTTCGCGCCAGTAGTGCGCCCGCCTGATCCGCCCTTCGGAGAGGATTCGCGGCGGCCCGTCCGCCGGAAAGGCGACGCGCACCGCGCCGGTCGTCGGCGTATTCAGGAGCGGAATGCCGAGCTCCGCGTAGCGGGCGACCACTGATCGTGCGGGGTGATGGTATCCGTTGAGATAGCCGGTCGAGGCCACGGCAAAGCGCGGATGCAACGCCGCGAGATAGCCGCGGCTCGAAGAGGTCTTGCTGCCGTGGTGCGGTACCACCAGCACCAGTGGCGGCCCCGGCCCGACCGCCCGGGCGATCTCCGGCTCGACCTTGGACGAGGTGTCCGCGGGCAGCAGCAAGCGGCCATCCCCGCCGCTGACCAGCAGCACGCAACCGGCATCGTTGCCCTGGATCGTGACTGGCGCTGGCGGCCTCAGGATGCGGAAGTCCACGCCGTCCCATTGCCAGTGGCTGCCCGCGTGGCATTGCCGCATCGGCACCGGCCCGCGCGCAGGCTCGCCGCCCCAGACGGGTGTGCCAGGATAGGCGGCCAACACCGACACTGCACCGCCTGCATGGTCGTTGTCACCGTGGCTGATGATCAGTTCGTCCAGGTGCGTGACCCCGAGCGCGTGCAGGCTCGGCACTACCGCTGCGGCACCGAGGTCGAAGCCGGATGGATAGCGTGCGCCGGTATCGAACAGCAGCGCATGCGCGCGGGTGCGCACGAGCACCGAGAGCCCCTGCCCCACGTCGACTATCGCAGCGCGGAACGCACCAGCCACCGGCAGGGCCGCGCGCGGCCAGCACAACGGCAACAGCAACAGGGCACCGAGAAGGCGCGCCGGCACACCGCGGGGCGCCAGCAGCCACACGGCACCTCCACATGCCAGCGCGAATGCGAGGAGTGAAGGCCGCGGCAGGTACTGCATCGCGGGTTTCCACGCGGCGAGCTGGACCAGCAGCCACCACAATGCATCGACCAGATGGGCGCAAAGGTGCAGCATCCATGCTCCGGCCGCGGGCCAGGCGGACAGCACGGCGCACGCCGCGAGGTCGAGCGGCACGATCACGAAGCTCACCAACGGGACCGCGACGAGGTTGGCGAGCGGCCCGACGAGCGACGCCTGCCCGAAGAACCACACGGTCAGCGGCAACAGTGCCACGGTCATCAGCAGCGGCGCGAATCCGATCTCCTTGAGGCGTCCGCGCCAGCTGGAGTCGTGCGCCAGCGTCCAGGCGAGCAGCGCCACGCCCGCGAACGACAACCAGAACCCGGCAGATAGCACCGACAGCGGATCGAGGATCAGGATCGCCGCCAGCGCGAGACCGAAGCCTTCGGCGAACCCACCGCCGCGACGCAGCAGCCGCCAGCCGGCAACCACCGCGATCATCAGCAGGGTACGCGTGGTCGGCAAGCCGAATCCCGCCAGCGCGCCGTAGGCGAGTGCGGCCGGCAAAGCCACCGCGGCCTCCGCCATGGGCCGCGCCAGCCGCAGCGCCAAGCCGGGAAACAGCCACCACGTCAAGCGCACCAGCAGCGCCCCGAACACCGCCGCGAGTCCGACGTGGAAGCCCGAAATCGCGATCAGGTGGCTGATCCCGGTCGCGCGCACCACCTGCCAGTCGTGTTCGTCGAGCGCCCGTTCGTCGCCGACCGACAGCGCACGCAGCAGTCGCACCGCATGGGCATCGTTCGGCAAGGCAGCGCTGATCGCGTTCCCGAGGCTGGCGCGCAGACCATCGACGCACGCGCCGTCGCCCAGCTTCGCATCGGCGGGGTCTTCCCGCACGTAGCCGGTCGCGATGATGCCCTGCTGGAGCGCCGACCGCTCGAAGTCGAATCCGCCGGGGTTGATCAGCCCATGCGGGCGTTTCATCCGCACCCGCAGGCGCCAGTGCGTGCACGGCGTGATCGCGGGCGGCACATTTCCACGCGGCGCGTACCAGGACAGGCGCACGCGGCCATGTACGGGCACCGCACTTCCATGGAAACGCGCGCTCGCGATATCGAATTCGAAGCGGGTCGAATCCGCCCGCGCTTCCGGAAGTCCCGTCACCGTGCCGGTGACCAGGATGTCCTGCTTTTCCAGCGCGTGCGGCAGGCGCGCATGCATCGCGAGATCGGCACGCCAGGAGGTCCAGGCGAAGGCGGCCACCACCATCGCGAGGCAACACGCCGACCAGGGCGCGCGCCGGCGCAGACACGGCACGACACCTGCCAGCGCGATTGCGGCGAGCGCGAGGTCGAGCCAGCGCGGGGGCAATCGCGGCAGCGGCTGCACCAGCACCACCCCGATGAGGATGGCCAGCGCGGCGGCGAGGAGCCCCGGGGCGGTAGATTCGGCGCGGCGGTCCCTGCGCGCGGCCATCGCGATGTCAGTCTTGTTCTTGCGGCAGCGGATGCAAGGCGCCGCCGGTCAGTTCCAGCACGCGGTCGAGGCGTTTCGCGAGCTTGCGGTCGTGGGTGACCAGCACGATGCTGGTGCCGATCTCGCGGTTCAGTTCCAGCATCAATTCGTACAACGCTGCGGCGTTGTGCTCGTCCAGATTCCCGGTCGGCTCGTCGGCGAGCACGCACGCGGGTCGCGTCACCAGCGCGCGGGCCATCGCGCAGCGCTGGCGCTCGCCGCCGGACAACTCGCCGGGTTTGTGTTCGAGTCGATGCGAGAGCCCGACCCGCTCCAGCAACGCGCGGGCCTGCTCGCGCGCTTCCGGGATCGGCGTGCCGCGGATCAACAGCGGCATCGCCACGTTTTCCAGCGCCGAAAATTCCGGCAGCAGGTGGTGGAACTGGTACACGAAACCCAGCGAACGGTTGCGCATCCGGCCGCGCTCGGCGTCGGGCAACCGCGACAGCTCGCGGCCTTCCAGTTCGATCATGCCACCGGTGGGCGTGTCGAGGCCGCCCACGATATGCAGCAACGTGCTCTTGCCGGACCCCGATGCCCCCACGATCGCCAGAGTTTCGCCACGCGCCAGTTCGAAGCTCGCGTCTTCCAGCACCGGCGTGCGCAGCTTGCCTTCCTGGTAGGTCTTGGCGATATGGCTCGCGCGCAGCACCACGCCATTGCCCTGCTCCCTGCTCCCTGCCCCCTGCGCCCTGCTATTCATAACGCAACGCCTGCGCGGGCTGGGTGCGCGAAGCACGCCACGCGGGATAGATCGTCGCCAGCAGCGAAAACAGGAACGCCATTCCGCTGATCCAGCCGACGTCGCTCCAGTGCAACTGGCTCGGCACGTTGTTGATGTAGTACACGGACTCCGACAGGAACTGATAACCCGTGATGTTCTGGATCCAGTCGACGATCCCGGGCAGGTTGATCGCAAGCGCCACCCCGCACACCACGCCGACCACGATCCCCAGGATCCCGATCAGCATGCCCTGGATCATGAACACGCCCATGATGCTGCGTGGCGTTGCGCCCAGAGTGCGCAGGATCGCGATGTCCGACTGCTTGTCGGTCACCAGCATCACCAGCGACGACACCAGGTTGAACGCCGCCACCGCGACGATCAGCGACAGAATGATGAACATCACGATCTTCTCCATCGCGATCGCCTTGAAGAAATTGGCGTGCTCCTGCATCCATCCCTGTGCGCGGTATGCGGGACCGAGTTCGTTCTGCAGGGCCGCAGCCACGCGGCTGGCGGCGAACAGGTCGTCCAGCTTCAGGCGGATGCCAGTGGGTCCGTCCATCTGGTAGAGCTTTTCGGCATCGTGCATGTTGATGATGGCGAGGCCGGAGTCGTATTCCTGCATGCCCGCCTCGAACACGCCGACCACGGTGAACCGGCGCAGCCGCGGAAACGCGCCGACCGGGGTCACGCTGACGGAGGGTGCATACACGACCACCTTGTCGCCGAGGTTGACGCCCAGCGCCAGCGCGAGGTCGCGGCCCAGCACGATGCCCCACGACCCGGGCTGCAACGAAGCCAGGCTGCCGGCGATCATCTTCGTGCCGATGTCGGCCACCCGTGGTTCCTGGTCCGGCAGGATGCCGCGGACCAACGCGCCGGCATTGGCCGCGTTGCCGACGATCCAGCTCCCGCGTTCGACATACGGCACCGCGGCCTTCACGTGCGGATTGCGCTCGGCGACCGTCGCCGCGTGGTGCCAGCTCGGCATTCCGTCGGCGACACCGGTGACGGTCGCCTGCGACACCATGCCGAGGATCCGCGAGCGCAGCTCCCCGTCGAACCCGTTCATCACCGATATCACCGTGATCAGCGCGGTAATGCCGATCACCAGCCCCAGCATCGATACCACGCTGATGAACGAGATGAAATGGTTGCGCCGCTTGGCGCGTATGTAACGGGTACCGATATAGAGTTCGAGCGGTCGGAACATGCGGTGAAAAGCCGGGAATGGGAAATCGGGAATCGGCTTGCGGGCCGTGATCGGCGACCGCGAGCCGCGGCGCAAGGCAGCGTGACGGAAAAGCACGAACGCGGCAAGCGGATCAGACCTTCATCCGCTGTCGGCGTTCCCCGACACCGGCGTGTCCGCACGGCCGGACCCGAGACGCATCCGCAGCCGGCGGCGGGTGTCCGGATCCAGATTGTCGGGCAGCAGCCACAGGCTCGCGCGTCCGCGCGGCGGCCAGCGCAGCACCAGTACGATCAGCGGCCCCATCACCCGC
>JAICJG010000175.1 GCA_025928585.1 Rhodanobacteraceae bacterium | reverse complement strand
GGCGCGGCGCAGGCGGCAACATGGCGGGCTGCGTTTTCAACTGCGCGTGCTCGGGCATCACCCAGTGGGTCAGCGCCAGCCACAGCAAGACCAGCGCGATCGCCACGGCCGCCCCCAAAGTGAGGACGACGCCGATTACCTTGCGCGTCGTCACTCCCGGCGATTCGTGACCGAAGGGAGCTTGGCGAGGTTCAGCCATCGGCGCGCTCCACGCGCGGCCGCACCACCGGCACCGGTCCGTCCGCGTCCGGACGCACCGCGGGGACCCGCGTCACCCGGAGTCCGCAGAGATAGATGCAAACCCACAGCGCGCCGATCCCGAGCACGGCCAGGAGATCGGTCCAGCGAAGCGAAAAGCCGCCCGGACGAAAACCCGGAACCACCAGCCAGAACGCATCGACGAGGTTCGCGGCGAGCAGCATCCCCGCGACCGCACCCATGGCCACCCGGTTGCGCTTGGCGCGCCGCGACAGCAACACCGCAAAGGGAATCGCGAATTCGAACGCGACCAGGAACCAGGCGGACCAACGCCAGGTGGTCAGGGTGCGCGGGATGTACCAGGCGTTCTCGGCCGGAAGATCGGCGACCCAGATCGTTAGGTACTGCATGAAGGCCAAGTACGACCAGCCCAGCACGAACATGCACAGCAGGGTGCCGAGGTCGTGCAGCAGGTGCGGGGGATGCCGGTCTTCCTCGTAGGGCGAGCAGGCGGCACACAGCACCGCGAGCGCCGCGGCGCCCAGCATCCACCCGGTCGCGACCAGCATCCCGAAGGTGTCCGAATGCCAGTGCGGCGTGAGCGAGGAGATCCAGTCGAACGCCGCCATCAGGGTGGTGAGCGCGTACACGATCGCCCCGGGCGCGGCGATCACCGACATCCGGGCGTTGCGGCGCAAGCCGCGCGCGAACAGGAATCCAACCAGCAGCCACAACACGAAGTAGCCGATCGTGCGGATCACGAAGAACGTGGGCGTGAGCCACCAGGTCTGCTGGCGCAGCACCTCGTCGTGCGCCAACGCGTCCGCGTGGGTCCAGACATACAGCTCGTGCATTCCGAAGAGGATCGGGATCACCAGCAGGGCCATCAGCGGCAGCGTGCGCAACGCCGCCAGCACCTGCGGCCGGATGTAGTAACCCCAGGCGCCGCCGGTCAGCGGCTGGATCATCGCCACCGCGAGGCTGCCGACGCTCAAGCCCGTGAAGAACACGAACGCGAACAGATACGACAGCAGCGTCTGGTGCATGTCGCCCCATAGCCCGAGCAGCAGGCAACCGACAAGCGCGAGCACGCCGACCGGCGGCAGCAGCCATTCGAAACGGCGCGGCAGCCAGGCGCGAGTCATTTCGTCGCTCCCTTCAGCTTTGCGAGATCGGCGGGGCCCAGGTCCGCGACCGGCGCGTGCTGGCTCAACTGCAGCGCACGGATGTAGGCGACGATCGCCCAGCGGTCGTGCGGCGTGATGCGGTCGGCATACGGGTACATGATCCCGTAGCCGTTGGCGATCACCTGGTAGAAGTGGCTGTCCGGGGCGTTGCGGAGGCGATCGGTGTGGTAGCTCGGCGGATGCGGGAAACCGCGTCGCGCGATCATGCCGTCACCGTCTCCCGCACGGCTGTGGCAGGGTGCGCAGTAGATGTTGAAACGTTCACGGCCCCGTGCCAGCAGCGTCGGCGTGATCGTCAACGGGTTCGAATACCCGGGTTCGGCCGCGCGTCCCGCCTGTGCGAGCGGCTTTCCCTGGGCGTCCACAGCGACTGCCGGTCCCGGCGACGGCAACGGCTTGACCGCGCCATCGCGGCCGCTGGTGGTCCCCGCCAGCGCCCCCGCCGAATGCGGCACCGTGCCGTCCACCTGCGGACGCGAGGAGTTGCCATCCGGGAACAACGGGCTCGGCGTCAGCGGCTTGTACTTCGGCTGCTGATACATCTCGTGCATGCCGCGTTCGCAGCCGGCGAGTGTCAGCACCAGCAACGCCGTGAGGCACACGCCCACCTGATGACCACGACCGCGCAACCAAACTACGCCATTCCGGGGCTGCCCGCGCTGTTGGCGGGCAGAACCCGGAATCGATCTCCGGAGGGTGGGTGGACTCGATAAATTCGCCGCTTCCTGCGGCTCGCCCTTCGGGCCCTCGGCTGCGCCGATGTTCGCTCCGGCGTCCTGCCTCCGCAGTCGGGTGCCATCGCCCATGGAGCCGGCAATGGTCCCGGAATAACGGCAGGTAGTGTTGCGCGCCGTGTCCAGCCTGGCTGGTGTACCGCAGTGACCCATTATTCGCATCCAGCGCTTCATTCCGGCACCTCGATGATCGAGAGCGGCGCGAGGGTCGCGAGGAAGTCCCGCGTACGCGGCAGGTCGAAACGCGGATCATGGGCGCGCAGCAGCAGGAAGAAGCGGTCGCTGCTGCCGCGCTCGAACCCGGGCACCGCAAACAGCGGATGGTGCAGGCGCGGGAGGCCATTGCCGATCAGCATCGCGAGCACGCCGAACACCGCCGCCCACAGCAGGGTCATCTCGAACGTCGGCGGGAAGAACGCGGGCCAGCTGAAGGGCGGGCGGCCGCCCACGTTGATCGGGTAATCGATCGCCGCCGAATACCACTCCACGAAATACATGATCCCGCCGCCCAGGATGCCACCGACCAGCGTCCAGAACGGAACGTGCACCTTGCGCGGATGCAGCGCTTCGGCGAGGCCCTCGATCGCGTATGGCGAATACGCCTCGATGAAGACGTAGCCTT
>JAICJG010000180.1 GCA_025928585.1 Rhodanobacteraceae bacterium | reverse complement strand
GGCCTGCAGGGCTATGCCGGCAGCGTCAGCGGCAGTTCCTGCACGAGCGCCGCCCGCACCGGTGCGAAGCTGCGACGGTGTTCGGGACAGGGCCCGAGCCGCTGCAGGGCCTCGCGGTGACTCGGGGTGGGATAGCCCTTGTGTTGCGCGAAACCGTAACCCGGCCAGTGGACGTCCATTTCGCGCATGATCCGGTCGCGGGTGACCTTGGCGATGATCGACGCCGCACTGATGGATGGGGCCAGGGCGTCGCCGTCGACCACGGCGCGGGCGGGGCAGGGCAGCGGGCGCGGCAAATGGTTGCCGTCGATGAGGGCGAAAGCCGGCGCGCATGCGAGTCGTTCGAGCGCGCGCAGCATGCCGGTCATGCGCGCATGGAAAATGTTGAGGCGGTCGATTTCCTCCACGTCGACTGCGACCACGCTCCACGCGCGTGCGCGTTCGACGATGCGGGCGTAGAGCTTTTCGCGCACCGGCTCGCTCAGCACCTTGGAATCGTCCAGCCCGTTGATGCGGCGTGCGGGGTCGAGGATCACTGCCGCGACGACCACGGGACCGGCCAGCGGCGCGCAACCAGCTTCGTCCACACCCGCGAGGTCGGGCGTTCCCGGCCAACGCCGCAGCAGGTGCCGCGGGGAGGTGACGAGATCACAGGTGTCTTCAATCACCGAGGTCATGCAGACTTCCGAATACCCATGCGCGGTAGGAATTGCGCAGCGCCGCGTTGCGACAGTCGAGGTCGAGGCCGTGGCAGCGATCGCGCAGCAGCGTGTTGGCGACGAAGAAAGGATCGCGCGGAACGTCGGCCGCATCCAGTAGCAACGAACCCAGGTAGGCGATGTCGAGTACCGGATAGTGCTCCCGGTGAAGCGGCATGTTGAAGCCTTTCAGCAAGTAATACGTCACGAACTGCGGATTGCCGGCGGGGGGCGGCGTGGACTTCGCCAGCACATTGATGGCGCCGTCGAACGAGGGCTGGTGATCGCCGAAGTGCAGCAGCAACGCCGGACGTGCTTCGTGGCGCAGCAGCGATTCCAGCTTCGCCATCGCGGCGTCGGACATCGACAGGCGCTGCAGGTAATTGGTGAGATTGAGGTTCAGCCAGTCATCGAGTGGCCGGTTACCGGGCGCGAGCTTGCCCGGAAACAAAGGCCGATCGTAGGGGGCGGGCAGCTCCGACAGCGGCGTCATGTGCGGGCCGTGCTGGTGCAGCGTCAGCATGAACACGAACACCGGACCGCCGTGCGCGTTTGCCTTCTCGACCGAGAACACGTGCTGGAAGGCGCGGATCAGCTCGGCGTCGGTCGATTTCCAGCCAAGGCCGAGTTGCTCGCCACCATAGAACGCGTCGAACCCATAATCGGCGTAGGCGTCGCGACCGTTCATGAAGTCGCCCGCGGTTGGATAGATGCCGACCGTGCGGTAGCCGTCATCATGGAGCAGGCGCGGCAGGGTGTAGCGGATTCGGGGCGCGAGGTTGAATGGCGCGTAGATGCCGGCCGGGCCGAAAACGGTGTGCGGCAACCCCGCGAGGAACGCGAATTCGCTGGTCCAGGTGCCGCCGCCCCAGGTATGTACGTCCAGCCAGCCGTGCGCGATGGTATTCGCGTCCGGTTGGAACATGCGGACGCCGCACAGCCGGGACGTGCATGCGGCAAGCATCCGCGGATCGAAAGTGCTTTCCTCGAGCACGGCGACGATGTCGGGCTTGCGGGCGGGCGCCGCCGGATCCGTCACGGACAGGTCATGCCAATCGCCGTGCTGGGCGGTCGCCGCGTCGTATGCGGGTGCGTGTGCCCGTGTATTGCCGATGGAAACCAGGAAATCGGAGATGAAGCTCCGGTCGTTCATCGCCCGCCACATGCCGCGATGGTGCACGGCGGAGAACGGTCCGGACGGGTCCATCACGATGGCGATCGCGGCGATCGCGACCGCAAAGCCCGCGGCGCGCAAGACGCGAACCAGTCGGCTGC